>JAIQFW010000148.1 GCA_020073105.1 Terriglobia bacterium | reverse complement strand
GCTCGAGACGACCTGGGTCCGGTGGAACGCGGACCAGGATCTCGCCGGGGGTTACGGTGGCAAGAACCCGAAGCCCTGATGTTGACCAGATAGGAGCGATGGGCGCGCCAGAAGAGGTTGGCATCGAGGCTATCCAGCAGCTCCTCCAGGGTGCGACAGTTGGATTGGCCCTCCATCCCGTTTGGACCGCTGGTCACCACAGTAATGATGCCCTCCTCGATCGAGGCGAAACAGATATCTTTCTGATTAACCAGGAACAGACGTCCGGAGGCCTTGAGCAGGACTTTCGAAGGCTGAGGCTTTTGCGATTCCAGCATCCGCACCAGGGTCTCCAGCTTGTCGCTAGCCGAGCCACTGTCCTGTACCTTGGCGCGGGCCTTTTGCACCGATTGCGCGACCCGCTTCTTGTCAAAAGGCTTCAGCAAGTAATCAACGGCGTTTACTTCGAACGCCTTGACCGCGTATTGATCGAAAGCGGTGGCGAATACGATTTTGGGCAGCGGGACCTTTCGGTCCAACAGCTTCTTGATGACACCGAAGCCGTCGAGGCCGGGCATCTGCACATCGAGGAAGACGAGGTCGGGATTGTGTTCGCGGATGAGATTGACGCCTTCGACTCCGTTCTTGCCTTGGGCCACCACATCGACATCGCCGACGTTCTTCAGGAGGAAGGCAAGTTCGTCCCGCGCGAGCTGCTCATCGTCCACGATAACGGCTGACAACGGCATGCTTTCTCCTATAGCCGCCAAACACGAGTATAGCGCCGAATCGTCCGGCTGCGCCGGGCTATCGCTGGCTGCAACCCTCACCGGCGGGGCTTCGCGAACTCTCGTTCGATCCACTTGGTCATGAGATGGTGCTCATGGTCATGAAATCCGAGCTTGCGATACACCTCCAGCGCATGGCTGTTGGCACGGACAACCTCGAGATGAAGGGAGCGGACTCCGAGCGAGCGGGCATGCTCTTCCACGAATTCCATCGTCTTTCGTCCCCAGCCGCGAGAGCGGTGGCTCTCGCGCAGGAAGAACTCGTCGATGAAGGCGTCACGGCCGAGAAATTCCAGGCTGTAGCCAAGAGTGAGCACGATGTAACCCACCGGTGAGTCTCCGTCGAGGATCAGCCAAGTCCGGCCCAGAGAAGTATCACGCAAGAACGCCAGCAAAGCGGAGCGGGCCTTTGCCTCATCAAAAGCGTGGCCGTCGAAGGCGTAGTACTCGCGCATGAATTGCAGCAGGAGAGGGGCGTCGGATGCTCCGGCTACACGAAATTGCGGGTCCATGGCTCAGGCCACGTTCTCCAGTGCCAGCGCCATTCCCATGCCGCCGCTGATGCACAGAGTAGCCACGCCCCGCTTGGCTTTCCGCTTGAGCATTTCATGCAGCAGCGTGACCGTAATGCGCGCCCCAGTGCAGCCAATGGGATGGCCGAGCGCGATGGCACCGCCGTTCACGTTGAGTTTCTCACGGTCGAAATGCAAGTCGCGGTCACAGGCGAGTATCTGGGCGGCGAAGGCTTCGTTCAGTTCCACCAGGTCAAAGTCAGAAAGGCGCAGGTTGTGCTTCTTTTCCATCTTGCGTAGTGCCGGAACCGGGCCTATGCCCATGATTCGTGGATCGACGCCCGCCGAAGTGACAGCCATGATACGGGCCAGCGGCTTAAGGTTGTTCTTGCGGACGAAGTCCTCGCCGGCCAGCACGACTGCCGCCGCGGCGTCGGTGATGCCAGAAGAGTTTCCTGCCGTGATCGTCCCGGTCTTCGAGAACACCGGAGCCAACTTGGCCAACTTCTCCAGCGTTGCGCCCACGAAGGGATGTTCGTCACGAGTAAATGTCTGCGGCCCCTTCTTGCTTTCGAGAACCACCGGAGCCAGTTCGTCGTTGAACCTTCCGGCTTCGATGGCGGCTGCCGCCCGGGTCTGAGAGCAGAGCGCGAACTGGTCCTGCTCTTCGCGCGTGATCTTGTACTGCTCCGCCAGCACCTCGGCAGTTTCGCCCATCACCATCTTTGCCAGTGGACAGAAAAAGCCGTCGCGGTACATGCCATCGACCAGTTCCTGGTTTCCCAACCGGTATCCCCAGCGGGCGCCATCGAGGTAATAGGGAAGGCGGGACATTGATTCGGTCCCGCCAGCTAGAACGCAATCCAGGTTTCCGGTCGCAATCTCCTGAAATCCCAGCGCGATGGACTTCATGCCCGAGGCGCAAGCCTTGTTCACGGTGTAGGCGGGGACCTCTTGAGGCACGTCGCTGCGGATGGAGATTTGCCTTGCCGGATTGGGCCCCCCGCCGGCCTGGCGGGCGTTGCCGAAGATCGATTCCTCGACCTGCTCCGGATGGACCCCGGCACGCTCCATGGCGGCTTTAGCGGCCACTACTCCCATGTCCGCCGCAGTCATTGCAGCTAGTGAGCCGCCGAACTTCCCAATTGGCGTGCGCACCGCGGAAAGAAAGTAGACTTCTTGCAAGCATGCCTCCGCAATATCCAGTCTAGCACTGGCTTTGATGCTGATGTAGCTCGGTGGGACTCCGGTTAGTGTCTCAACCGCAGTGAATTCGACGATTCTTTGGAGGCGATTTGTTATCTCGGCATACTCTGCGGTGGTTCTCATCGGCCTCTGCGTTTCAGGGTTGTGGCCAGACTTCGACAAACGCAAAGCCTTAAATCGCGGAGAACAGCCGCAGAGTGCGCCCAGAAGACCGGCACAACAGACTGATGCAACCCCGGACTCCACCCTTGGCAGCCTTAGGCTAAACTTGAATCTTCATGAATTACATCTATGGCATCAATTCCGTGGCCGAGGCACTAAAGGCGCGCGGACGGGCATTTGCCTGGGTGGGTGTGGCGAAAGAACGGCACGATCTGCGGCTGCAGCGCGTGGTGGACGAGTGCCGGAGACAGGGCGTGGCGGTGCGCTTTGTCGGCCGCGCGGAACTCGACCGTATGGCGGGAAACAATGCACATCAAGGAGTAGTCGCGGTCACTTCGGCGAAGCAGTACAACAACCTCGATGACGTGATTGCCGCCAAACGTGGGCAGTATTCTTTGGTCGTCGTGCTTGACGGCGTAGAAGATCCGCACAATCTCGGCGCGATTCTGCGCACCGCGGACGCTGCCGGCGCCAATGGAGTGGTGATTCCGGAGCGCCGCGCAGTGGGGATCACAGCGATCGTGACCAAGGCCTCTGCCGGCGCCAGCGAGCACCTGCCGGTCGCGAAGGTCACCAACATTGCACGAACGTTGGAGGAACTGAAGGAGAAAAACCTGTGGACCGTCGGGCTGGATGAGCGAGGCACGCAACGTTACGATTCGCTCGACTACAACATGGACTGTGCCATTGTCCTGGGAGCGGAAGGCAAGGGGCTGCACGATCTGGTGGCCAGGAAGTGTGACTTCTTGGTCTCGATTCCGATGCTGGGGAAAGTGCCGTCGCTCAATGTGTCAGTGGCGGCCGGGGTAGTGCTCTATGAGGTGGTCCGTCAGCGGGGGAAGCAGGCCCGATGAAGTTCCTTTGTGTTCTCTGTGCCCTCTGTGGTTTGGCTTTGCCCGCCCACGCTCTCGATCGCGAGGCCTTCACTTTCACTCGCTACCAACTGGAAGCACGGATCGAGCCGGAGCAACAGAGGTTGGCCGTACGGGGCAAGATCATTCTGCGCAACGATTCGACGACTGCTCAAAAGAATCTTGTGCTGCAAATATCTTCGACATTGAGCTGGATCTCGATCCAGGCGGATGGCAAAGCGGTAGGACGATCCAACTCGAGGTCGGCTACGAGGGTGTGGTTCCACTGGATACAACCCGCTTGACCGCGATTGGTGTTCCCGAAGACAAGGCGAAACACAGCGACTGGGACCAGATCAGCCGCTCGTTCAGTGCGGTACGAGGGATTGGCTACGTGGCGTGGTATCCGGTTGCCAGCGAGGCGGCAAGTTTGTCGAATGCGAACAGCGTAGCGGAAGCCGTGGGTCGGTGGCGACACCGGGAAATCGATGGCGAGATGCTGGTGGATTTTTGTTCGTCGGTGGAACAAACCCAGGTTGCCCTGGCACAGGTGAGCGAAAACATCGGGGGAGAATTCGGGGAGGAGGGCATGCCAGGCAACCCTTGGATCTGTGCTACCCACAGGTTTGTCGGCCTGAGCGTCATCGTGCCACTCTTCGTCAGTGCAAAATACCAAGTGATGGAAAACTCCTACGTCACGGTGGCATACCGGCCAGACCACAGATCTGGAGCGGAGAACTATGCTTTGGCAGCAGAGTTGGCGGCCCCGCTGGTCACAGAGTGGTTCGGGACTCCGCGCCGGAAAGGGGAAGTAACTGATCTGGCGGAGCCAGATGCCTCCGCTTTTGAAAGTGGCACGGTGCTGCTTGATCCGTTGACTAGCAGCGATACGCGGTCCTACCAGCTGGCGGCTGTCCATCAACTTACCCACGCGGCTTTGTTCTCTTCGCAGCCCTGGATTTATGAAGGGGCAGCTCACTTTGCTCAAGCCTTGGAACAGGAACAGCTCAGCAACCGCCAGGCGGCGCTGGACTTTATGGGATCGCACCGCGCAGCTATCGTTGATGGTGAGAAGGCCGCAAGGACTCGACCTGACCGGGAGGTTGCCGAGGCGTTGACGAAGACCAGCACGGAGGAGTTTTATCGCAGCAAGGCCATGTATGTGTTGTGGATGCTGCGTGACATGGTGGGAGACGCCGCTCTGAAACGCGCGCTGGCTTCCTACCAACTGAGCCAGGACCGTGATCCCAGCTATGTCCAACACTCGATCGAGACTCAGAGCAAGCGAGACTTGCAATGGTTCTTCGACGACTGGGTTTACCACGACCGTGGCTTGGCAGATTTTCGCATTGATTCTGTGGCCTCTCGCAGTGCCGACGGAGCATCTGTTCTCACGGTGAGCGTGGAAAATCTCGGCGACGCCGGAGCGGAAGTCCCCATTGTGGTGAAGATGGCGAGGGGAGAAACGACGAGCAAGCTTGAAGTACGGGCGAGGTCCAAGGCCACGGTGAGGATCACAGTTGCTGATTCGCCCCTCTCTGTGACTGTCAACGATGGCAGCGTGCCGGAGAGCGACCTCAGCAATAACACGTATAAGATCCAGTCGCAGGATACGGCCCGGTAGCGCAGAGTTGCAATTGCCAATTGGAAATTGTCAATGGCCAATTGAAAATCTGGTGAAGTCATAAATGTTGTAGGAGGACTTTTTGGCATACATTCAATTTCTTGGCGCGGCCGGAACCGTTACCGGCTCCAAGCACCTGATCAACACCGGGGCTGATTCCGGGGGCAGCAAGGGCTTTCAGGCACTGATTGACTGTGGCCTGTTTCAGGGGTTGAAGGAGTGGCGGGAGCGAAACTGGCAGAACACGCCGATCCCCGCCAGGGAGATCGACGCCGTGGTGCTCACGCACGCGCACCTCGACCACTGCGGATGGATTCCACGCCTGGTGAAGGAAGGCTTCCGCGGACCGATCTACGCCACTCCTGCGACGATCGACCTGTGCGGCATCTTGCTCCCGGACTCCGGCCACCTGCAGGAAGAAGACGCCGAGTTCTACAACAAACACAAGAAATCGAAACACAGTCCCGCATTGCCGCTGTACACGTTCGAGGAAGCCCAGGAATGCCTGCAATATTTCCGTCCCGTACCGTCTGGGGAAACCAAACAACTGTGCCCGGAGATGTCGTTTCGCTTTGTGCCGGCGGCCCACATTCTGGGGTCGTCCATGGCAGAGATCACTCTGCAGACTAGACGGCAGACTCGTCGGCTGCTGTTCACCGGCGACATCGGGCGGGTGCGCGATCGCAACATCGCTCCCGGCAAGGTGGTACATTCCGGGCCCACTGAAGGCGAGACAGCGGACGTCCTGGTGATGGAATCGACCTATGGGAACCGCCAGCACCCTACTGAAGATCCCCGGCCCGAGCTGGCAGGGCTGATCCGCCAAACTATGGAGCGCGGCGGCAGCGTGGTGGTCCCGGCATTCGCCGTGGAGCGCACGCAGAAGTTTCTTTTCATGCTGAAAGAATTGATGGAATCAGGGAAACTGCCGCGGATCCCGGTGTATTGCGACAGTCCCATGGCGATCAAAGCCGTGGACATATTCATGAAGCACACCGAAGAGTACACCGAGGACACTCACCGATTGGTGGCGCAATACGGATCGCCGCTGGAGTGGTCCGGTTTCCAGTTTGCCTTGACGCCGGAACAATCGAAAAGAATCAACGAGTCGAAGTATCCGTCGATCATTGTTTCCTCCAGTGGAATGGTCACCGGCGGCCGCATTCAACACCACCTGGCGCAAAGATTGCCCGATCCGAGGAATACTGTGATCTTCATCGGTTTCCAGGCCCCGGGGACCCGCGGTTTTACCATCAAGAGCGGCGCGCCAGAAGTAAAAATCTTTGGAGAAATCATCCCCATCCGGGCGCAGATCGCGGCGCTGGAGCAGTTCAGCGACCACGCCGACACGCCGGAACTGCTGCAATGGCTGCACACCTTCCCGAAGAAACCGGGAGCTACTTATCTGGTGCACGGCGATCCGGCCGCCTCCTCGCAATTGCGCGATACCATGGCTAAAGAGCTGGGTTGGAGCGTGCAGGTTGCGCAGTGGATGCAGAAGGTACCAATTTCGTAATTGAGGAATCGGGTAATTTGGTAATTTGAACAACATGGGTCGGTAAATTGCCCAATTAACAAATTACCCAATTACTCAATGCCTTTATGACTGAAGCAGAGCTGAAGAAGCATCTCGATTCGGCAGAGAAAAGTCCCAAGCAGATTGCCGCTGCGGTGTCTGGATTGTCCGACAAGGTCCTACGCTACAGGATCTCTCCGGACAAGTGGTGCATTCTGGAGATTCTCGCGCACCTAGCGGACATTGAGATCCTGTACGCGTACCGTATTCGGCAGATGCTGGCGGATAAGGACCCGGTGATCGCGCCCATCGATCAGGATGCGTGGACCAAGAACCTTGGCTACCTGGAGTCGTCGCCGCCGGAGTTAGTCGCGCTTTACGGATTGAACCGCCATGCGAACATGCAGTTATTGCGGCGGCTGAAAGAAGCGGACTTGCAGAAATCGGCGCGGCATCCTGAAAAGGATCATCCGGTCACGGTCGCGGACTACGTGCAGATGATGTCGAAGCACGGTCCGAATCATCTGGAGCAGATTGAGAAGCTGAAGAAGGCGGCAGGGAAGTAAGACCCAACGTGTCATCCTGAGCGAAGTGGCTGCTTCGAGAATGCGAAGCAGCCACGGAGTCGAAGGATCCCTTTCGGTTCGAGGTAAACCAGAGAAGGCATTCTTGCCGCGATCCTGAGGCCGCCGTGAGCATCCCCTCAATCACCCTGCAGGTTTGAAGATACAAGGGATCCTTCGACTGTGTTGTCGTTCGCTCTGCGAACGACAACTTCGCTCAGGATGACAGGGGTTGGGGATTATGTTGCGTGTGCGTTGGTGAACCGTACGAGCGCTGCCAATTTGCTTGCTGCGGCTCCGGAATCGATCGAATGTGCGGCCAGCGGAACCGCGTGGGCCAAATGTTCGGCACGGCCGGCTACTACCAGGGCTGCCGCGGCGTTCAACAGCACCACATCTCGGCGGGGAGATTTTCTTCCCCCGACGATTTCTCGGATGATCGCTGCATTCGCCGCCGCATCTCCGCCAGAAAGATCGTCCGGGGTGGCGCGCTTCATTCCGAACTCTTCGGGAGTCACCTCGAAGCTGCGGACAGTTCCTTCGCGCAATTCCGCGATCCGGGTCGGTCCTGTAATCGTGATTTCATCCAATCCATCGAGGCCGTGTACAACCATGGCGCGTCGCAGTCCCAGCATGCTCAGTGCCTCCGCCAGTTTCTCCACCAACTCAACCGAGTAGACTCCCACAACCTGGGCCGAGGCCCGCGCGGGATTGGTGAGCGGCCCAAGCAGATTGAACACTGTCCGCAGGCGAAGCTCGCGGCGGGCAGGCTGAACATATTTCATCGCGGCATGCATAGCGGGCGCGAACAGAAATGCGACACCAACCTCTTCCAAGCAGGCAGCAAGGCGTGCGGGAGGCAGGTTGATGTTGACGCCCAGCGCCTCCATAACATCCGCCGACCCGCATTTGGAGGTCACACTGCGGTTGCCGTGTTTGGCCACGCGCACGCCGGCCCCGGCAACCACCAGCGCGGTGGCCGTCGAGATGTTGAAGGTCCCGCTGGCGTCACCGCCGGTGCCGCAAGTGTCCACCAGGGCATCCCGTTCCGTGCCACTGACGTCCACGGTTGAGTTCCGGTGCAGGGGCAAGGGCTCGGCAGCGGCCCGGATGGCCTCGGCAAAACCCACAATCTCCTCGACGGTCTCGCCCTTCATGTGAAGCGCCACCAGCAGGGCTGCGATTTGCGCATCGGTACACTTGCCCCCCAGCACTTCAGCCATGGCGCTACGCGCTTCGTCACGGGAGAGTGACTGCTGGTGATTGGCAATACGATGGAGCGCGTCAAGGATCATGGACGGAATATAAGAGTAGCATCCGCCAAGGTTCGCAGCCACGTTGTTCGAAAACGGCACTGAACGGAGAAATTAGCCCGGGATGTGACCCGCGCCGTTTGCCCTTAGGCAGACCCTTCTATAGAATCGAATGTTTGCTGCCGCAGTTTGAAGCCGCAAGCAAAGTCCTGCCGATTGATTGGCTGAACCGAAATCATAGAGAACCAGGAATTCACATGAAAATTCACGAGTACCAGGCTAAAGCCATCTTGAAGAGATATGGCGTGGCCGTGCCTCGTGGCGAAATGGCCACGACCCGCGAACAGGCGCAAGCTGCGGCCAAGACCTTATTCGACGCCGGGGCCGATGGCGTTGTGGTGAAGGCCCAAATCCACGCTGGTGGCCGCGGCAAGGGTGGCGGCGTGAAAATTGCCAAGTCAGTCGAGGAAGCCACCGATCTGGCCGGCAAGATCCTGGGCATGACCCTGGTCACGCACCAAACCGGTCCCGAAGGCAGGGTTGTACGGCGATTGCTCATCGAAGAAACTCTTCCCATTGAAAAAGAACTTTATCTCGGAATCGTGATTGACCGGGTTGAAGCCAAGCCCGTTTTCATGGCTTCGGCGGCCGGAGGGATGGAAATCGAGCAGGTGGCAGCACAGAATCCCGACGCCATTCTCAAGGAACACATTGAGCCGGGCATGGGCCTTGAGGCCTTCCAGGCACGCAAGCTGGCCTTCAGGCTGGGCCTCAAGCCCCAGCAGATCAATGAAGCCGTGCGCTTCATGAGCGGTCTTTATCGGGCATTTCTGGAGACGGACTCGTCCTTGATGGAGATCAATCCCTTCATCAGTTGCAGCGATGGCCGCCTGTTCGCGCTGGACGCCAAGATCAACTTCGATGACAACGCCTTGTTCCGTCACTCGGACATTCGTGAACTCCGCGACATCACTGAGGAAGACCCGCTGGAAGTCGAAGCCTCCAAGTACAACCTGAACTACATCAAGCTTGATGGCAATGTTGGGTGCATGGTCAACGGTGCCGGCCTGGCCATGGCGACTATGGACATCATCAAGTACGCCGGTGGAATGCCTGCAAACTTTCTGGACGTAGGTGGCGGAGCGAATGCCGAGCAGGTAACGCACGCCTTCGAGATCCTCTTGAGCGACAAGAATGTGAAGGCGGTATTGATCAACATCTTCGGCGGAATTCTGCGGGTGGACACGCTGGCCACCGGCGTGGTGGAAGCAGCTCAGAAAATGCATATCCAGTTGCCGATTGTGCTGCGGCTGGAGGGCACCAACGTCGAGGCGGGACGCGAGATTCTGAAGCAGTCAGGATTGAACTTTACCGTGGCGGAAACCATGAAGGACGCAGCGGAAAAAGTGGTTGCGGCGGCGCGGGCAGCCTAACGCAAGTATGAACTATAGAGATCCTTCGACTCCGCTTTTCTTCGCTGCGCGAAGAAAATGCTCCGCTCAGGATGACAAGGGCCAAGAAACGAACTTATGAGCATTCTTATCGATAAATCGACGCGAGTGGTTGTCCAGGGATTGACCGGCCGCGAAGGCACGTTTCATGCCAAGGCCGCCGCGGAGTACGGAACCAGGATCGTTGGCGGCGTGACTCCCGGCAAAGGTGGCACCAAGCATGAAGGTTGGCCGATCTTCAACAGCGTCCAGGAGGCGGTCGACAAAACCGGGGCGGACGCGTCGGTAATTTTCGTTCCCCCGCCGTTTGCCGCGGACGCGATCATGGAAGCTGCAGATGCGGAAATCGAACTCATCGTCTGCATCACCGAGGGCATTCCGACTCTCGACATGGTGCGCGCTTGGGACTTCCTGCAGGACCGGCGTTCGCGGCTGATCGGGCCGAACTGCCCGGGGATCATTTCGCCGGGTAAGTGCAAGATCGGCATCATGCCGGGACACATCCATCGCGAGGGTCCGGTGGGAATCGTCTCGCGTTCGGGGACGCTGACCTACGAGGCGGTGTATCAGCTCACTACACGGAACATCGGGCAGTCCACGGCGATCGGCATAGGTGGAGACCCGATCATTGGGACCAATTTCGTGGATGCACTTGAATTGTTCAACAGAGATCCCCAAACCGAAGCGGTTGTGATGATCGGCGAAATCGGGGGCAATGCGGAAGAGACTGCCGCCGAGTTCGTGAAAGCGCGCATGAAGAAGCCGGTGGTAGGATTCATCGCCGGCCAGACCGCGCCACCAGGACGCCGCATGGGCCACGCGGGCGCAATTATTTCTGGCGGCAAGGGAACGGCCGCCGAAAAGATCAAAGCGATGGAGGCGGCGGGGATTCGTGTCGCCAAATCACCGGCGGAGATTGGTGAGACGGTAGTGGCCGCGATGGGAGCGGCTGCGAGGGCGTAGGGTTTTGCGTTCGCGACATCTTCAGACTGTAAGCCAACGAAACGACCAAGGACCAACGACCAAATCATGAAAACTCTGCAACGCACTTTTACCATCATCAAACCGGACGCCGTGCGCAAGAACGCGATCGGCGACATCATCGAGCAGTTTGAAAAGAACGGCTTCCGCATCCTGGCCATGAAGATGCTTGAGATCTCCAAGCACCAGGCGGAACAGTTCTACGCTGTCCATGCCAACCGGCCGTTCTACAATTCGCTGACCGATTTCATGTCGAGCGGGCCGATTGTGGTGCTAGCGCTGGAAAAGGAAAATGCTATCGCCGATCTACGTAAGCTCATGGGTGCCACGAATCCGGCCCAGGCGGAGGAAGGCACGATCCGCAAGAAGTGGGCCACGAACATTGAGCACAATGCGATCCACGGATCGGATGGCGACGACACCGCCCGCTTCGAACTGAGCTACTTCTTTGCGGGATACGAACTGGCAAAATGACGGCGCTTGTGCGGCGTTCGAGCCGCGCGCCGTCATCCTGAGCGAAGCGAAGGATCTCTCAAAGGGAAGCTGACATTATGCCTCTAGTCCAAATCACCATGTTGGCCGGCCGCACGGCCGACCAGAAGCGCAAGCTGGTGCAGCGCATTACCGACGCTATGGAGCAGGAAGCGGGTGCGCGTCGTGACGCGATTGTTGTGACCTTTAATGAAGTGTCGAAGGAAAGCTACGCCTCCGGTGGCGTGCTGATGGCGGACAAGAACAAGTAGTCACGCGGGCAGGAATGCCCGCGCTACACCCTACCCCAGCAGTTCGTACAATTGCCCTTCGATGCGGTCACCCAGCCTGGGGAGTTCCTTTTTTGCGTATTGCAAAAAGTGTGGCGCGGCGCGGTGGGCCTCGAGCGCGGCATCGTCCTTGTATTGCTCGTAGATGAAGAACCGGCGGGGCTCGGTCTTATGCCGGTGTACCTGATACATGAGGCAACCGGGCTCCTTGCGGGACTCCTCGGTGAGCTTAGCGAACACCGCAGCTACTTCCGCTTCGTGGCCCATCCTTGCCATCCACGTCACAGCTAGAACGACCATAACTTATTCCGTCCTTATTTTCTTGCCTGCGCTTTAGTGACCGATCCGGTCAACTCCTTCAGCTTGGCAGCAAATTCTTCGACGAAGATTGTCTGCTCGCGGCCTGGACCCGTGGATACCACGCCGACGCGGGCCCCACTCTCCCGCTCAAGAAATGACAAGTATTCACGGGCGGCTTTGGGCAGCTTCTCCAGATGTGTGATCCCCTGGGTTGAAGTACGCCATCCGGGCATCTTCTGATAGATGCACTCGATCTTACCGAACCCGCTGTCCTGGGCTGGTATTTCTTCGGCTTTCTTGCCGTCGATCTTGTATCCCAAGCATACGGGGATCTCTGCGAATTCATCCAGTACATCCAGTTTGGTCACTACCAGCCAGGAGATTCCGTTAATCATGCCAGCGTAACGGAGCAGAGGCAAGTCCATCCAGCCGCAGCGGCGGGGGCGGCCGGTGACTGCGCCGAATTCGCTGCCGCGGGTGCGCAGCAAATCGCCTGCCGCGTCCAGGGCTTCGCTGGGGAATGGACCCCCGCCAACCCGCGTGCAGTAAGCCTTCGTGACACCAATGACCGTGTCAATCGCGTTGGGAGGAACTCCGGTGCCGGTTACGGCACCCCCCGAAGTCGCGCTGGAAGACGTCACAAAGGGATAGGTGCCGTGGTCGATGTCGAGCATCGTCCCCTGCGCCCCTTCGAATACGATCGACTGTCCCTCCGCTAGCGCGCGATTCAGCAGGGCGGCCGTGTCGCACACAAAGGGGGCGATCTTGGCGGACACGGTTGCATACTCTTCGTACATCTTGTCCGCATCGAGCGGCTCAGAATTGAACAAGGCGTGCGCGATCATGTTCTTCTCGCGACAGGCATTCTCGATGTGCGTCTTGAGCAGCTTGAGGTCCAGAAGGTCCGCGACCCTCAAGCCGCGGCGGCCCATCTTGTCTTCGTACGCCGGGCCGATGCCGCGGGAGGTGGTCCCGATCTTCACCCGTCCGGGAGCGTTTTCCGATGCCAGTTCAATCATGCGGTGGTAGGGAAGAATGACGTGAGCACGATTACTGATAAACAGATTCCCGCCCACTTCAACCCCCGCATCGCGCAAGTTGCCGACTTCTTTCAGAAACGCAATGGGATCGAACACTACTCCGTTGCCGATTACGCTGCGGCACCCGGAACGCAAGATTCCGCTCGGCACCAGCTGGAGAATAAATTTCTTGCCGTTGATGATGACGGTGTGGCCGGCGTTGTGCCCGCCGGCATAGCGCGCAACCACCTGGAAGTTCTGCGAGAGCACATCAACGATCTTGCCTTTGCCCTCGTCGCCCCATTGCGCGCCTACGATGACGGCGGTTTTCCCTTTCTTCAAGTGCCAACTCCACCGAACAGGATGGCGCGGCCGCCCCGGCCGCAATCGCGAGGTCGCACACACTCGTTGCCCGCGTTAACCAACGGGTGGCTAAATTTCAAGGGTAAGGCGGAACAGAGGTGTACTCGGAATGATAACCCGACGGACGGAGGATGGGCAATGGAAAGGCAGGTGTCAGGTGTCAGGTCTCAGGTCCAGGGGCTCAGACATAGGCTAATGCTCTATTTGCGGGGTGAGGTATGCTTGAACTCGGACCTGAGACCTGATTCCTCATGCCAGAACTCCCCGAAGTCGAAACCATTGCCCGCGGCCTCAATAGCCGGGTGGCTGGGGATGTCATTGAGTCGGTCTGGCTGGGATCGAAGCCCGAGCCGCTGAAGTCTCCCGCTCCTAAGATCGTTGCTGCCGTGGAATCCAAACGCATTGCAGGCGTGCGGCGTGTAGGGAAGCACATCGTGTTTGACCTGGAAAATGGAGGACGGGCGGCCGCGTCCGTGAAGAAAGGTCGAGCGCCGAGGACGTCCCCGCCTACATCCACTGTGGCACAGTGGATTGTCCACCTGGGAATGACTGGGCGAATGCTGGTCTGCCAGCCGGGGCAGGACATCGAGAAACATACTCACGCGATCGCCAAGCTGGCTTCCGGCAGGGAATTGAGGTTCGTGGATCCCCGCCGCTTCGGGCGTTTGAGCGTGGCGCAGGGGTTTCACGCTCCCGGCTTCGAGCCACTTGGGGTTGAGCTGGAACGTTTTGTGACTTTATTTCGCGGCCGCAAGACGCCCATCAAGAGCGCTTTGCTGAACCAGAAGCTGCTCAGCGGCGTAGGCAACATCTATGCTGACGAGTCGCTATTCCGGGCGGGAATTCGGCCCAGGCGCCGGGCGGCCTCGTTGACACGCGAAAACCTGCGACGGCTTTACCTGGCTGTCCAGGAGGTACTGAAGGAGGCCATCGCCTTGGGTGGCTCCTCCATCTCCGACTACGTGGATTCGGACGGGGAAGAGGGTTTCTTTCAGCTTCAACACAGGGTTTATGGAAGGGAAGGTGAGCCCTGCCTGGTGTGCAAGACACCCGTCAAGCGGGTGGTGATTGCCGGGCGCAGCAGTCACTATTGTCCAAAGTGTCAGAAGTAACCCAGGGTGGCCCACTCAAATTTCGGCCAATAACGATTTACGATTCGACTCAACCGTCGACAATGCAAAATCCCAAGTGATAATCTTGCCCTCTCTCTTATGACCAACTACTCGATCGGCGTCGACCTTGGGGGGACAAATCTTCGCATCGCGGCGGTCGAGGAGCAGGGAGTGCTGCTGGAGAAGATCACCCTCGGCACGCAAGTCGCGTTAGGCCGCGACCGGGTGGTCCTTGACATGTGTGACGCCGTGCAGCGCCTCGCCGGCAAATACCGGGCCTCGGGCAAGCTGTTGGGGATCGGCATCGGAGTACCGGGCATCATCGACATGGAAACCGGCATGGTGCGTGAATCTCCGAACCTTCCTGACTGGGCGGACTACCCGGTGCGAGCGGAGATCGAACGGCGCTTGGGCACTCGAGTAATTTTGGAGAATGACGCGAACTCTGCAGCCTTCGGTGAAAGCTGGCTCGGAGCCGCACGCGATGTCGCTGACATGGCAATGCTCACGCTGGGGACTGGTGTGGGTGGTGGTCTGGTTTTGGGCGGGCGCATCTGGCACGGCATGACCGGAATGGCGGCAGAGTTCGGGCAC
>JAIQFW010000147.1 GCA_020073105.1 Terriglobia bacterium | reverse complement strand
CCCCCTCGCCCCAAAGCATCAGAGCAAGCTCAAATCTGGTTTTGGTGATGCGCGTGATCCGGCAAGGAAACGGTCAACAGCGAAGAGAGAGAGCAATGATCTGTAACAAGTCGAGCGGGGCAAGGGTGGATAGCTTTCGTAGCGGCCCAAGATCAAAAACAGAGGATTTCGCGGAAGCAGTGAACCGCAAAGGGGCCGCTGATGCCAGCGGGGCGCGAACTGGCGAGCTGCGCGCGTGAATCGCGATAGGCGATGTACTGCGATGAAAGGCTGTATCCGGCGGGTTGACCTGCGGCAAGACCTGCACCAGCAGAATCGCGACCAGGACGGTGGACAAAAGCACCCATGCCCGATCGTTGATCGTAAACCGCCCCATAGTGCAATGGAGGATAAGCGGTGACCCGCGGATTTGTCAATTCCACCCACGAACCAAACGGGTGGATCAGAAACGGAACAGGTAGGACGCCTTTACAAAGAACTGCCGGCCGTCGTTGATGAAGTCGTCCCGCGTGGTAAGCAGGCCGGTCGGTGTCGGAATCAAGCGCCGGTCGAGGTTTTGCAGGTTGCTGTTGTATCCCACGTAGATCGCCGTGCCCGGGTGCACCAGGTACGTAATGAGGAAGTCGGCGTTGAAGTTCTTGGTCGGGGACAGCGAGCTGAGCTGGGGGTTGGAGAGCACCGAGGTGTACTGAAGAATGACGCGTGCCGAGAGCGCCCGTGTGAACTGGTAGTTCCATTTGCTGCGAAAGATGTGGTTGGTCACGGCGGTCAGATGTGTTTCGCGCTCTCGGATGTGCTCGAGCAGGTAGGTATTGTCAACCCGCAGCCGCCCGCCCGCGTGAATAGTGAGCGTGGCGTTCCCCTGGTCCTCGTGACCAATCACTGGAATCCGGCCGGCCGACGGGTTGTAGTTCACGCCTTCCCCGGAGACGAAGAACCAGTTGAATTCGATCTGCTTGAACCAGCTGGTCGCACCTTCAATTCCCCAGAACGGTTGCGGATATGCCGTCACCTTGGTCAGGCCGCCGTAGTCCTGAGGACGAAGGAAAACATCGTCGTAGGCGTAGGGATGGAAGTTGACCCAGGTGCCTCGCGTCATGTCGACCCGAATCCCCGGAAGGACAAAATAATCGAGTGCGGTGCCGCTATGATCAAAGATGGCGAACTGTTGCACCGTCGGCCCCCAGGAGATCAGGAACTTTCCCTCCGGACGGAAGTAGTAACTCGCGTTGATGTTCTGCTGGCGGATGTCGGTACGATTGACGAAGCCCGTTTCCGTTACGAACCCCGGGCTGTAGTCAAGATAAAGAGCTTGCAGGTTAAGCTTGCGGCCGGTACGCTCGGCGTCGATCTTGTAGCCGGGGCCTGCCAAGTAGCTGCCATCGAGGTTGAGGGTGGCACTGGTGGCGGCCGCGCCCTGGATCCGCCAGTTCTGGTTAATCTTGATGTTGGCGTCCACAGCTCCGACGCGGTTGTACCCGCCGCCAAATTCGCGATCGGTGAAGATGGCGCCGATGGTGGACTGATCGAGGATATCGTGGCTGACGCGCGCGATAGCGAAGGTAGCGCGCTCACCGCTGTGCGGATCGCTCGGCGGTACGATCTCGCCCGGGGCACGATCGTCGCTGGCGAGAATCCCGACCGCCCACGGACCCGCCTTGCCGGTCAGCCGCAGACCGAACTCGGGATGGGCGATGCGGCGGGTGAACACCAGATTGATCGGGGTCGTAAAGTAGTTGCTGTTCTCCAGAAAGAACGGACGCTTCTCGGGGAAGAAAACTTCAAACCGCTGGTTGACCGTGATCTGTGGCTGGTCGGACTCGACCTGGCTGAAGTCCGGATTGACCGTCGCGTCCAGTACGAAGCGGTCGTGCAGGATGAACTTGGCGTCCAGGCCGACGTCCGGCTTGAACGTCCGGCTTTCGAACGTGGGATGGTCCGGGTCGCGCCGGTCAATGTCGCGGAAACTGCGAAACAATCCGTAAGGGATGAGTTGCACGTTGCGGGCGGGTGAGATGCGGTCCAGGCCGGTGAGTGTCGCAGCCTGGTTGAAGCGCCCTTGAATGCGGTTGGAGATGCGCGGCCAGAACAGGTTTTCATTCGTCCGCGGAATGGCGCGGTTCAGAATGAGGCCCCACTCCTGCGGGTCACTGCCGGCGAAGCGCAGGCTCTTGAACGGTATCGCCATCAGCACCAGGTACCCACGGCCGGTCAGGTGCCCTTCGGAGTGCCACACGGTATCGAAGGATGTGTCGAACCCGCTGTAGTCGCCGGGCGTGCCGTTGCCGATCGAGCCCTCGGTCCACAGCGCATCCCACTGGATCCCGAAAGGATTGGTGGCGAACGCGTAGGCGCGGCGCGCGTCGTGGAAGGTGTCAATCATGATCTCGACCGAGTCGTCGGAGAAAACGTCTTCGCGCCGGGTCATGCGGGCGCGGATTTTCTCCGGCTCTTTGTCCCAAGCGACGAAAACGGCATAGAGGTTGTGCTGATCGTAGGCCAGGTAGACATCTGTGCTCTGTGTAGGCTCGGCGCCGTCGGCGGGTTCGCGCGCGATGAAGCCGGTTATCTTCAGCATGTGTCCGGCCACCCGCGCGCTGGGCTGCATGTCTTCAAAGTCACCGAGCGTGGGCGGCGTATCGATGCGCGGGATCTGGACGGCCGGTGGCACAGCAAAGCCAAACGGCGTCAGGACAAGCCCCAGGATGAGGGCGGATGGCGTTTTGTGAAAAGACCAGCGGCGCATGGGGTCGGTGTACTAGGACATTTTGACGTATCGGAGGCAATCAAGGTAGCTGGAGGTTACTCTCGGTCTCCAGGAGTGACCCAGAACCTGCGCACCATTCTTGAAGCGATTATGATGCTCCTGAAGGAGTCATTCATGCGCCGACTCATGCTGCTTTCTCCCGTAGTGCTGCTGGTATCAATCTCCTGCTTCGCCCAGCTTGGTGAGATCCTGAAGAGCGCAGAAAGCGCCGTCCAGCCTGCCAACACCGACACCTCGGGCCTGAGCGATAGCAAGATTACCGCTGGCCTAAAGCAGGCTTTGCGGGTAAGCGTCGGGAATGCGGTCGCCAGTACGGGCAAGCCCGATGGATTTCTCAAGAACCAAGCCATTAAGATCCTGCTGCCCGAGAAGCTGGCGACGATCGGCAAGGGAATGCGCCTGATGGGCATGGGTGGCCCGGTGGACGAACTCGAGGTGGGCATGAACCGTGCCGCCGAGCAGGCCACTCCGAAGGCCAAGGCGATCTTTCTCTCATCGCTCAAGAAGATGAGTTTCGACGACGCGCGCAAAATACTGACCGGCGGGGACACGGCGGCCACCGACTATTTCAAGCGCACCAGTTCGGCCGAACTGACCACGGCTTTCGCGCCCATCGTTCACCAGTCGATGCAGAACGTTGGCGTAGTGAAGAAATATGAAAACATGATGCAGAGTGCATCCGGCTTCTCTGCTCTGACCGGAAGTCTCGACCTTGACAAGTACGTGGTGGGCAAGACGCTCGATGGCCTCTTCTACATGCTTGGCCAGGAAGAAAAGAATATCCGTAAGAACCCGGCAGCGCAGACCACGAGCCTGCTGAAACAGGTCTTCGGGCGCAAGTAGTTTGTTCAACCCGCAAATCAAGTTGCCGAAAGCAGATGGCGGAAGCGTGTGCGAGTCGAACTTGAGGCGATTAGCGGGCGTGAGAGAGTCTCCGCAGGAGACGAGCGGGAGCCTGCTGCCGAAATCCCGAGCGAGCGCGGCGAGTCGAGGGACCTCAATGGCGGAAGCGTGTGCGGGTCGAACTTGAGGCGATTAGTGGGCGTGAGAGAGTCTCCGCAGGAGACGAGCGGGAGCCTGCTGCCGAAATCCCGAGCGAGCGCAGCGAGTCGAGGGACCTCAATGGCGGAAGCGTGTGGGAGTCGAACCCACCGGCGACAGGAAAACCTGACGCCCGCCGGTTTTGAAGACCGGGAGAGTCACCGGACCCCATGCGCTCCCGCAAAGCGAAACCGCCACAGATTAACACGGATCATCGCGGATGGGGGCTGTGTAACCGCATCGCCGAGCTACACGAATCATCCGTCCATAATCACCTTGACCGTCCGTTTCGCCGAGACGATAATTCTGCCTGCTCGGCCCACACGCTTTGCTCCCCTTGCGGTTTGTGGGCGGGCGACGCCGTCTTTCGTCGAGCCACGGAGGATTCATGATAAGAATCGAATGGTGGACATGGGTATGCGGAATCTTCCTGCTCTACGCAGTTACCGCGATTGCTTCACCTGCACAGACCTTCACAACTTTGACCAACTTCAACGGCAGCGACGGCGCGACTCCGGTTTGGATGTCTCTTGTGCAGGGTGCCGACGGGAACCTTTACGGGACAACAGAAGGAGGAGGCTATTCATGCTTTCCATACGATGGCTGCGGGACGGTTTTCAAGGTTACCCCCGCTGGAAAGCTCACGTCCCTTTATAGATTTTGCGATACTTGCGAAACAGGCGATTTCCCCGCAAGCGGCTTGTTCCTGGCTATCGACGGTAACTTTTACGGAACCACAGTGCTAGGCGGTGTTGCGAATGCCGGTACTGTTTTCAAAATCACGTCGGCGGGGAAACTCACCTCGCAGTCCATTTGCTCCCAGCCTGATTGCGGCAAAAGTCCTTATGGGTCACTTCTTCAGGCCGCTGACCATAACTTCTATGGAACGACTGAGGTGGGAGGGGCCAATGGCGAGGGCACGGTTTTTGAGGTTACCCCGACCGGAATATTGACGGTGCTACACGGTTTTGGGGGCTATCCTGACGGCGACGAGCCGGAGGCAGGACTGGTTCAGTCCGTAGATGGCTCGCTCTATGGCACAACATGGGCCGGTGGAGCTTACAACAGCGGAATGATTTTTAGGGTAAACCCCGGAGGGAAGGTGACGACGTTTTATAGCTTCTGCGCCGAACTTGATTGCACTGATGGGGAAAGCCCCGTCTCGGCACTTTTTCAGGGGAAAGAAGGTAACTTTTACGGAACGACCTGGCGCGGTGGAGATATCACGTGCGGCTCCGGAGTTGGTTGTGGAACGGTGTTCAAGATTACACCAGCGGGTCTGCTGACGACGCTGCATACGTTCGAATTCACCGACGGTGCCCATCCCATTGGTGCCGTGATGCAAGCAACCGACGGCAACATTTATGGAACGACTTCCGAAGGCGGAGATGCTACCTGTAATGCCCCAAATGGCTGCGGGACAATCTTCAGGGTTACTTCGGCAGGAATGCTGACGACGCTGCATACCTTCGAGTCCACGGACGGGGCCTCCCCTTGGGGTGGATTACTGCAGGCTACCAACGGGATTCTGTATGGAACGACGGCTTCCGGAGGTGACCTCACCTGTAATTCCTCCAACGGTTGCGGCACCATCTTCAGCCTCGATGTTGGTCTCCGCCAATTTGTCGCCTTTGTACGCGACTCGGGCAAGGTAGGCGCAACCGGGGGCATTCTCGGCCAACGCTTCACCGGAACAACTGACGTTTCAATCAACGGAACCCCAGCGGCCTTTACCGTCGTGTCTGACACGTTCCTGAAAGCAACCGTTCCTCCCGGAGCGACCACCGGCTTTGTCACCGTCACCACCCCCAGCGGCACGCTCACCAGCAACAAGCCGTTTCGTGTCACGCCGCAACTACTAACCTTCGACCCGCCCAGCGGCCCGGTCGGCACGCAAGTGACCATCACAGGAGTCAGTCTCACGCAGACTCAGGGTGTCGGCTTTGGCAATCGCGTCCCGGCGCAGTTCACCGTGGACTCCGACACGCAGGTGACGGCAACGGTGCCAGCAGGTGCGAAGACGGGCAAGGTTGGCATCGAGACCAAGGGTGGGACGGCGATCAGTCAGGCGACGTTCACGGTGACGGAGTAATCAAGAGGTAGGAGAGCACCTACATCGACAGGAGATACCCGTGGCTCAAAACAGACCTACAATTTATCTCATCCTATTTGTGCTGACTTCTCTGACAAGTATTTCCTCGTTTGCCCAAACCTTCAATTCAATATTCGATTTTGATCTTAGCGACGGCGCGAATCCCTACTATGTGAGTCTCGTTCAGGGCAGAGACGGAGCTTCTTACGGAACGACAGCAAATGGCGGGATAGCGAACAAGGGTACGGTTTTCAAATTAGCGACGGATGGTGCGCTTACTACGCTTTACAACTTTTGTTCGCTGGCCAACTGCACGGACGGGAGCTACCCATTCTCCGGACTCGTTTTAGGAACGGACGGATACTTTTATGGCACTACCTCTGGGGGTGGTGATTATGGGCATGGCACGGTATTCAAAATCAGCGTAATCGGCACGTTAACGACGATTCATGACTTCAACGGGGCGGACGGTGCTGGCCCATATGCCGGACTGATTGAGGCCGCAAATGGAAGTTTTTATGGTACGACCTACTTGGGAGGAACGGTTTTCAAGATCACCTCGTCTGGTACCTTCACCAATCTCCATTACTTCAACGGAACTGATGGTTCTGGGCCTTGGGAAAGCATGATCCAAGCTACCAATGGCAACTTGTACGGTACCGCCATCGGAGGCGGTGCTGACGGTTGGGGTGTCATTTTCAAAGTTACCTCGCGTGGTCAGTTCAGTACGTTACACAGCTTTGCAGTAGACGAAGGACACTACCCATACGGTGGACTCCTTGAGGCCGGTGACGGCAGTCTTTATGGGACAACATCCGCAGGCGGCGACAGTAATAACGGTACGCTATTCAGAATCACCTTGGCTGGGTCGTTGACAACGCTGTACAGCTTCCCGAAAGGTGCACCCAGAGGTGCTCTGGTTGAAGGAAGTGATGAGAGGTTGTATGGTGCAACCGTCGGAGGAGGGGACGGGTTCGGTACCATTTTCAGTGCCGCGCAATTTGGACTTAGGAACCTACATGTGTTTGAAAATTCTGACGGCGCATTTCCTACAGGATTGCTTCAGGCCACTACTGGAACGTTTTACGGAACTATAGGAGAGGGCGGTAAGTATGGCTATGGGGGTATATATAGCTTGGACATGGGACTCGGGCCGTTTGTCGCCTTTGTTCGGGGTGCTGGTAGGGTTGGCCAATCCGGAGGCATCCTTGGGCAGGGCTTCACCGGAACGACAAGCGTGTCTTTGAATGGAGTCCCGGCGACATTCACGGTCGTCTCGAATAAATACATCCGAGCCACTGTCCCGCCCGGCGCTACCACGGGCTACGTCACAGTCGCCACCCCAAGCGGCACACTCACGAGCAACAAGAAGTTCATTGTGTTGCCGTGAGGAGGGCGGGACTGCGATAAGCTTGAAGACTTTCACGGTCACGCCGTAAACCGCTTAAGCTTTGGAACGAAAGTCAGTTCCGTTGCATTTTCCGTTGCACTCTCGTTCCCAAATGCACCCAAATGCGACCAACGCAATCCAAGTTCCACGAACTAATCCATTGAAAACACAGTCTGCCAGAGAATCGCCGCAGCTTTGAAGACCGGGAGAGTCACCGGACCCCATGCGCTCCCGCAAAGCGAAACCGCCACAGATTAACACGGACCATCGCGGATCGAAATTGAGTGATCGGTCTATACCTTTCTGGATTTGATGCTGGCAGGACGTGTCTCACCCTTTCGCAAAGAACGCGAAAGGATGGGGCACCCCCAGTTGAAACGGGACACACAAAGAGCAAAAGCGTGGGCCGCCTGTCTGGTCTGAAAAGAAAGCGATTAGCGCCGCGCGCCGAAGTGGAATTCGATGCCGGCCACCACCTCCCGCGGGCGCCCAATGTGCGTCCCGGAGAACACGCTCCGGAAGTTGTACAGATAGAACTTGTCCGTGAGATTGTTGACTCCAACCTGCACCGACACCGCGTGCGGGGACTCACGCCAAAAGTCCATGCCGGCCACCAGATCAAAGGTGGTTCTCGGCTTAGTCCGCTGGCGTACGGGATCGAGCACCGCCTGGATCCTGGGATCGAATGAGGGGAAGTCTTCCGGGTCAAAGTGCGCGGGGATCCCACTGTCATAGCGGCTACCAAACGTGCCCCAAAGGCCGGATTTGTGGGTGTAAGTCAGGCCGAACTGCGCTTCGTTGCGTTCATCCTGATCGCCGGGAAACTGGCCGGCGGTGAACTCTCCTGCATCCCCCTCCTCGGCTTCGAGAAAGAGTCCGCCCACGATGGGACCGGTCACCGTCGCCCGGGCATTGGCATAGCTGAGGTAGGCACGCAGGTTATTCACTGGCGTGAAGTCGAGGCGTACTTCGGTCCCACGGATGTCGGACGCGGTCAGTTGCACGGGGAACACAATCGCAGTCTCGAACAACTGCTCGTCATCCACGGAATTCTTGATGTTCTTCACATAGCGCACTACGCCCAACTGAACCCGCTTTCCGAACTGTTGCTCAAAGCCGAACTGATAGTGATTCTGCCGCTCGCCCACCAGGGCGTGCTGGTCGTCCGGTTCGGTCGAAAGCTCGGCCACTTGGGGCGAAGTTGACAGTAGAAGATTCTCGAGGGGAGGAATTTGAAACAGGCGGTTGTAAGAAGCGTGCAGCGTGGTGTTGGTACGGGCGATGTGGTAGGCAAGCCCGATGCGGGGGCTAACGGCATTATCGTGCACTACCAGATCGGGATGGTCCCAGCGGATTCCGAGGTCGGCGGTGAGATGCTCTCCGATACGGACGCGCCCCTGTACGTAGGCGGAAAGCAGGGACCCGGTGCGGGTGCCGCGGAAGCGGAAGGGATCGTCAAGTGTGAACTCCGAGACCGGCGATTCCGGATCCACGTCCTCAGGGTCGGTGACCGCTAAGGTGAAGCGCTCGGTAATGGGAACGCGGCGCGCTTCGATGCCGCCCTTCAGAGAGATCCATTTCCAGTCACGCGCGAGGTTGGCGCGGATGCCCTCGTTGCGCAGGCGGCGGTTTTGCTCCAGGAAGAAGGGCATGCCGGTGAAGCCAGGATCGAGCAGGCGGTCGGTGGAGGAACGGCGAAATAACGACACGTCGCTCGTGGTGTACGGGTTAAACGCATGCGTCCAGTTGAGGGCCTCGTAATCGCTGCGCAGTTCCTGGCGCTGGCGCTGGCCTTCGTCTTGTTGTTCTTGCTGGTTGGGGACCTGAAAGTCGGTGCCATCGGTGGCCAGGGTCAGGTGCAACGCATCTTTCCGCGAGG
Source organism: Terriglobia bacterium (assembly GCA_020073105.1). Lineage (GTDB taxonomy): Bacteria > Acidobacteriota > Terriglobia > Terriglobales > Acidobacteriaceae > JAIQFW01. Next base: position 7,543 of record JAIQFW010000147.1, on the reverse strand, counting down.
GTGACCAGTCGAAACGGGTGAACACGTGGGCCAGGCCACCCTCGTTATGAAGGTTCTCAATTTCGGGTGGATCGAGAAACCGGCTGTTGCGGCTGGTGTCGGCGCTGACAAAGATCCCAAGGTCCTTGACGTGCCCACCCACCTCGACGTCCAAAGCGCGGCTATCGAACGATCCACCGGAAAACGCAAGGCTGCCGCTCCACGGAGTATCCAACCCTGACTTGCTGTGCAAGTTGATGACACCGGCTACTCGCTGCCCATACTCGGCGGGCAGGTTGCCGGTAATGATCTGGGTGGAACGCAGGTTCTCGGTGTCCGGAGCGGTCGCGAAGGTACCCTCGAAATTGTCGAACATGGGCACGCCGTCCAGAACGTACTGCGGCTGTGCCTCCGAACCGCGGATGTGGAGCCGGCCATTTTCCTCGGGAACCACGCCGGGCAGAGACTCGACCACGGCCGAGAGCGCACTGACCGGCGGCGCCGGAGGCATCTTCTCCAGCACTTCATCATCCAACTCAAAATGGGTTGCGGAGACGCCCAGGTCGGGAATGCCTTCCACCACCGTAATCTGCTCTTGGGAAGAAATGCCCTTGAACTGGATGTTCACCAGCAATGGCGCGCTGTTGCGAAGTTCGCCGGAGTAGTCCGCCGGGGTGAATCCAGGAGCCTCGATATGAAGGGCAAACCGAGTGACGGGCACGTGGTCGAAGCGGTAATGGCCGTCTTCGTCGGTGGACAAGGTGCGTTCGTACGCGGTCCCCGTACCGACCAGCTTCAAGGTCGCTTTGGGGATGACGGCCCCGCTCGGGTCCATCACCGTGCCCTGCACGACTCCGGTGGTGGCGACAGTCTGGGCTCCGGCGAACCCAGCCATGACAATGAGGACAGCCAATGTGAGACAAACCGCTGCCCTTCTTTGAGGAGTGTGATGGTCGCGCATGGCTCTTTTCTTTCCTCGCGCCCGCTAGCTTCGCGCTGCCGGCGAGACGATCTTCTCACCAAAATCCGCCAACTACCAGAATAAGTAAATTGTATTCGGCAGGCGGGCTGGCGCTCTCCGCGCCAGCCCGTGCCTGGTCAGGTCAGCCGCTACCTGTCGTCCGAATCTGCTGACGACATCGAGTGGCGCGAGGTAGGCGCTTGTGAACTGGTACCCTTGACAGATTTCCAGACAATTTCATTCAACCGGCGGGCCGGAGCGCTGTCGGGGTGTTCGAAATCCATTTTGTTGGACTCGATAACAAGTTCACGCATCGGGTCATTGGCGGCGATGCGGTCCAGAGTCGGGGTCTTTTCGCAGACGACCTTCTGGGCCGCCGGTACAGCGGTAAATGGCGTGCCGTTACTCGGCTGGTTGTCCCAATCCAGAATCGGACTGGCCACCGCGTCATAGGAGGTGAGCGGACCGATCCCAAGGATCAGTTCCATGGTCTTCAGGATGCTGTCGGTGTTGTAGAAGTGGTGATCGATCGACGACTGCTTGATCCACGGGCTGATTACATACGCAGTGCCGCGGTGCCCATCCACGTGATCCGGGCCGTCCTGCGAGTCATCCTCAACGACAAAGATCGCAGTGCTGTTCCAGATCGGACTGTTGCTGATGGCCTGGACGAGTTGCCCAACACCGTAGTCGTTGTCCGCGACCTCGGCACGAGGAGTGAAGGTGCCGGAACTCAAGCCCTGGGTGTGATCGTGCATGAACCGGACCGTCAGGAAGTTGGGCACCGAGTTACCGGTCGGGTCCTGCTTCAACATGAGGCCCAGTTCGCGCAACCATTCCTCGTAACGGCTTGGCTGGTTGTACTTGCCGTAGGTCGCCATCGGGTATGAGCAGCCGTCTTGTGTGGGAGCATCGCTGTCAGCGTAAGCAGCGTCGTAGCGGCGGAAGTCGAAGTCACTGACGCCCGACAGGTCGCGGCCTGCGGGTAGTAGCCCGGTTGCGCTGGGATAGTTGTCCGGCATGATCGGGTTGCCGTTCTGATCCGTGACTCCGAACGAGTAGAAGAACCCATAGTTGCGATAGGTCAGCCTGGCTGCCTGGACCGCATCCCAGATATGGCCGCCGGGTCCCTGGGTAACGTCCGAGTTCCGGCCACGACCGATGTAGTTGTACGGCAGGTCCTTGATCACGTTCTCGTTCGCCATGCTCTGCGTGCTCCATGGCCAACCGTCCCCGCTGGCTTCACCGGCGGAGTAGTAGTTGTCGAGCAGCACAAAACGCTGCGCCAGTGCATGCAGATTCGGGGTTACGTCGGACCCGAACAGGGCCAGCGAAGGATCTCCATTGCCGCCCGGAACGTCGCCCAGCACCTGATCATAGGTACGGTTTTCTTTCACAATGTAGATTACGTGCTTGATTTTGCCGGCTTTCAACCCGATGGCATCAAGCCGATGGTCCTCGGTCACGGAACCCGCATTGTCCTGCCCTGCCCCGTTGTTGGCCAACACTTCTGCGGTCCACTTCTCGAGGACAGCGTCGCTCGGTGACGTAATGAAAGAGACATTGCCCTCGATCATGTTCAGATCGTAGCTGGGATCGGAATTGAACTGGAACTGCTGGTAGTTGGGATTCGGATAGCGAAGCGTGGTTCCCTTTGCATTTGCAATGAGCAACGCCTTGCCGGTGAATGCCACCCCGGACGGATACCAACCCGCAGGGACGAAGCCACGGAACTGCAGGTCAGACACCTTCACGCCTAGGACGGCAACTGCGTTCAAATCGCCCAGGGAAACGAATAGCACCGCCCCGTTTGGCGAAAGCGCCAGACCGGTTGGGGTAGCTCCCGGCGCGTTCCGCAGGCGCGAGGGCCGAAGCAGTACCGTATTTAACACCGTATCGGTGGAAGTGCTGACAACCGATACCGTGTCGCTGCCGGCGTTAGCAACATAAAGGAGGGACTGTGCTTTGTTGAGTAGAAGCCCATCCGGATTCGCTCCCGTGCTGATGCTGGTGATCAGAGTCGGATTACTGGGATCGGAGGTGTTAAGCACATACACGACTCCGTCGCGTTCGCTGCTCACGTACAGCTTGGAGCCATCGGCCAGGGCCGCGACGGCCAAGGGAAAGTTGGGAGTGCCGAAATAACTCGAGCTAAACGTGTAGCGGCCCACTTCCACCTGTGTACTCAGCGAGTAGACGGCAACACTCGAGGGCACCGAGAAATCATTGGGGTCGTTATTGGCCACGTACAGATATCCGCGGGAATCTGTCGCCAAGCCCGAAGGAAAGTCTCCCGACTTGGTGGGGATGTTGCCGGTCTCGAACAGTATCCCGGAGTCGGACAGATTGAGAACATCGATGCTGTCATTGGCGCCTTGCGCGGCATACAGTGTGCCGTCGGAACCGAACGCCAATCCGTAGTACAGGCCGTTAGTAAAACTGAGATTGTTGGGATAGTCCACGTTGGAGACAAAGTCTCCCGTCTTTGCGTTAAGGCTGGTGAGCGACTGCCGAAAACCCATGTCGCTGACCACCGCGAATCTTCTGTCGGGCGAAAGAACGAGGTTCATCGGCAGGCTGCCGACGTTCTGCTGCGAGCCCAACGGTGGATAAGTGATCTGCTTGCCCGTGACTAAGGTCTGGGAGCCCGCCATAGCGGGAATTGCGGCTAGCAGGGCTGATGCGAGCACAACGGCGTGAAGGCTGCGGACACTTCCGTGCAGCGACCTCAGGGGGGAACTGGTTTTCATCAGAACTCTCCTTGTGAGAGTGACGGTGTTGTTGATGTTGACCCGGAGCGGTGAAACACGTGAAGGAATGTCCTACTACTACTGCAGAACGTACGATTGGTTGGTGACGGCCCGGTTAAGCTTCGATGAATTGTGTGGGGGGTGAGAACGGATCGCTTGGCGAGGGGTGCAGTGATTCGCGAAGGGCCCAGGTGATCTATCCGGCCCCGTTCGCCTCAATGAGTAAGGCGCCACGGAGATCCACACCGATGGTCAGGGATCTGGACCCGGGTCATCGCCTCAAGTCAGATCCGTGAGAACCTGCGTCCATCCGTGGTGGCATGCTTCAGTCGGCGGCGATCGAGCCGATCTTCTTGCGGGTCAGGTACCAGTCGGTCACTTCATGGCCCGGCGCTCCGGCTGCTCGCTTCTCCGCATCGGCCTGCGTGACCGGAGCAGGCACGATGACTGGATCTCCCGGACGCCAATTGGCCGGCGTGGCGCAGGCGTTTGCATCCGCGGTCTGCAGAGCGTCAAACACACGCACCAACTCATCGACATTACGCCCCAGCGACAGCGGGTAATACAGGAGCGCGCGAATCGTATTCTTGGGGTCGATAAAAAACACCGCCCGCACCGTGGCCGTGTCGCTGACCGCCTCGTGCACCATGCCGAAGGACTTGGCGACTTTCTGGTCCAGGTCGGCAATCACCGGGAATGGGACCTTCACGTTGAAGTTCTGCTCGATGTTGCGAATCCATGCGATGTGCGAGTACACGCTATCGATAGAATTGCCGATCAACTGCACATTGCGCTTGTCAAATTCCGGAGCGTGGCGGGCAAACTCCACAAATTCCGTCGTGCACACCGGGGTGAAATCGGCCGGATGGGAAAACAGAAGCACCCATTTGCCTTTCGAGGTGTAGTCGCTCAACTTGATCATGCCGTGGGTGGACTTGGCCTGGAAGTCCGGGGCCGGCTCGTTGATGCGGGGAATCCGCGGCACGGTTTGGCTAATGGTCTCGGTACTCATAACTCCTCCTCCATGAATCTGCAAGAATCGGATGGGTATCAGGACTGCAAAACAAAACCCACCCTGCTTTTCGCCGGGTGGGTGTGAAATCTTCGCGCTACCCGCACGCCGGCGCACGCCAATAACAACACACGGGGCGCGCTTTGGGGCGTTTGCGCATACATTCGCTAGGATACGCGGTGGAAAAAACCGCGTCAAACTTTGGTCCCTTAGAGGCGCTCAGAGCTAGCCCCGCAAGGCTTACAATAATGACCGCATGCCCAAACAACTCCGACGTTTCCCCTTCGTCCAATTTGACGTCTTTTGCTCCGAGCCCTTCGCCGGCAATCCGCTCGCAGTCTATCCCGACGCCCGCGGCCTCAGCGATCAGGAGATGCAAGCCATCGCACGGGAGATGAATCTTTCCGAGACGACCTTCATTTTCCCGCGTGATGCATCGCTCGAACGAGAGCGGGGAGTACGGGTACGCATCTTCACTGTGCAGGAAGAGCTCCCATTTGCTGGCCATCCCACATTGGGAACAGCGTTTCACTTGCGGGGTTCCACCGGAGCGAGGGAGGTCGTGCTGGACCTGAACGTAGGCAGAGTACCGGTCCGCTTTGAGGAGCCGCCCGGCCAACCGGTCTTTGGGGAAATGACCCAGATGGACCCGGAATTCGGTCCGCGGCACGACCGCGAGGAGGTGGTTCGCGCTTCCGGCTTGAAAGATGGCGCCATCGACCCCTCCATGCCCATTCAGACCGTTTCCACGGGTGTGCCGTTCACCATAGTTCCTTTGCGCGGCTTGGAGAACATGCGCGACCTGAACGTGGACCTCAAGGGCTCCGCGGAATATTTGGGACGTTCCGGCGGGAAGTTCTTTTATTTCGTGACCCGCCAGACGGTCGATCCGGGGGCGCGGCTGCACGCCCGCATGATCTTCTATAACGGAGAGGACCCAGCTACTGGCTCCGCCGCCGGGTGCGCAGCGGCGTGGATGGTGGCCCATGGGGTCGCCCAACCTGACCAGCGTGTACTCATTGAACAGGGCGTTGAGATGCAGCGACCCAGCCGGATTTTTGTCTCCAGCTCACGCAAGGATGACCGAGTGGTTAATGTGCGTGTCGGTGGAAATGTGGTTGAGACCGTACGCGGCGAAATTTTTTTCTGAGGGCCTTGCGCAGAAATGTATCGCAAAAATGCAGGCTTTGGCCTTCGCTGGTTTTTTTTGGCCGGCCCGGACCCCCATTGGCATCCGTGGCACTTTACATCTCCATGCATCACCGATACGATTCCTTTCGCTCTGAATCCTCCATCACCAAGAGAAGAAATTGGATTCGGCCCGGCGCCGGCTCGAGCGGCTCGCCACTTCGGAAGACGAATGAAGCCTAAACGAACGATTCTCTGCGTTGACAACAACGAACAGCAACTCTCCATCCGTAAGGTCATGCTGCAAACCCGTGGCTATCGCGTGGTCGCTTGCACCGGCAGCCACGAGGCATTGGAGGTCTTCAGGAAAGGTGGCATCGATCTGGTGCTGGCCGATTTGCTCATGCCCGGCCTGGATGGCGCCAAGTTGATCGAAGAGATCAAGGCCCTTTCTCCCCAGACGCCTGCCATCCTGCTCTCGGCCAAGGTCAAGACTTACGATCACGATACCCGTGCCGACATCTTTCTTCCCAAGGGAATGTACGCCCCGGTTGAACTTCTGGAGCGCATCCGCATGCTGATGGTTCGCAAGCGAGGGCCCAAGCGCACAACGGCCCGGGCACCACATTCCGGGTCCCACCCCACTGCCGCTTGAGCGCCCCCAAATCCGCATCCACGGTACTTGGGCTTCGTGTAATATCAATAGCTTGCATGGCCGCTTTCATCGAAGCCGTGGATTTGCACAAGACTTACCACGTGGGTAAGGTCGATGTGCCGGCTCTGCGCGGAATCTCCTTCAGCATCCAGAAGGGCGAATTTGTCAGCGTGGTGGGACCGTCAGGCAGCGGCAAGTCCACTCTATTCTATCTTTTGGGTGGGCTGACTCGCGCTGACTCCGGCCACGTCATCGTTGACGGAGATGATTTTGCCAAGCTTTCCGACGCCGAGCGCACCCGCATGCGCAAACGCAAGATTGGATTCGTTTTCCAGAAGTTCAACTTGCTGCCCACGCTGGATGCGCGCTCGAATATCAACATTGCTCTGGACATTGCCGGGGCCAACGGAACCCGCGACGCCGCGTATTTTGACAAGATCGTAGGTCTGCTGGGCCTGGAAAAACGTTTGCCGCACCGTCCGTCCGAGCTCTCCGGCGGCGAGCAGCAGCGGGTGGCGCTGGCGCGGGCGCTCATCAACAAACCGGCGATTGTATTGGCCGACGAGCCCACCGGCAACCTGGACTCGGCAAACTCAGAGATTGTTTTGAACATGCTGCGGCACTCCAACCGTGAATTGGGCCAGACCGTGCTCATGATCACCCACAACCCGGAAGCCGCCGAGTATGGCGATCGCGTGATTCACATGCGCGATGGCGAAATCGTGGCCCCCGAACGAGATCCGCAATGGACCGGGCACCACTGACAATTTTTGATTGTTGATTGTTGATTTCTTGATTGTGGAGCACTGGGTTTTCAATCAACAATCATCAATCCCCAATTTTCTCTATGGATGATCTGAAAAAGCCGATTCTGCCCGGCAAGGGCAACTCCGACTACGAGCGCTACTTGCACACTGACGAGCTCCTGTCGCTGCAAAAGTCTCCCGAAGAACTCCTGCACCAAGATGAGATGACCTTCCAGGTCATCCACCAGAGTTCGGAAGTGCTGCTGAAGGGCGTTACCTTTGAACTGGGGCGGGCGCGCACCCTGATTGACG
>JAIQFW010000146.1 GCA_020073105.1 Terriglobia bacterium | reverse complement strand
AGGTCGTATTTCTCAAAAAGCCGGTACGCCCTTTGCTTCCCTTGCGCCTCGCAAAGCTTTCGCAAGTCTTCCACCGCCAATCCAAATAGACTGCGCACCCATTCCTTCTCGAAAAACACTTCCAAAGACTCCGGTGACGCGAGCTTCGCCGGATCCACCGCTCCCGGTCCCAACTCACTCTCGGCCGCCTCAAAATCGAGCGCCACATGCAGTGCAGCTCCTCCGCGCTTCTGCCGACGCGCAGCTTTTTCTTCGTTCATTACAAAGCTATCCACGCACAACCGCAGAAACGTCCGCATCCGGCTCTTCCCGGGATCATATTTTGCGAGCAGGTCTCGTTCGAGCAGTCCGGCAAAGAAGCCCTGGGTCAGGTCCTGTGCATCCTCAAAGCTGCGGTTCCATCGCAGCCGGATGTACTTGAACACCGGCTTCCAATATGCGGCGAGGAGCGTCTCCAGCGCGCGCTCGCGCTCGCCCCGGTTCTCGCTTCTGGCTGCCGCGATCACCGACCACCGCGTCAGGGGAAAGCGACTACCCGTGCTCTTGCTCCAGGCCTCATGATTCACGGAATGATGCTAAATGGCGTGCGCAAAAAGCCCAAGTCAGAAGTGGGCACGGCAAAGGCGACGGGATGCAGGGCAACGGAATTCGGCGATTACTGCGCCGCGTCACTGCGACGATGACGGCGTTTTCGTAACGTTGGGGACACGGGAGGCGTCCAGGGGAACATCGCGTTGGATGACCATCTCGAGGGTCGTTCCGGCATCCATCTTCACATCATTTCCGCGGGTCAGCAAGGCGATCGCGCTCCCCACAGCTCCGCCAATACCGGCGCCGATCAAGGCCCCCTTGCCGCCGCCGGTCGCGGCGCCGATGACGGTGCCACTGGCCGCCGTGCTGGCCACCGTGCCGATTTTCTCGGCCTTGCGGGAGTCAGCGGTTATCGTGCCTTCCTGATCCTTGACCTTCGTCTTGTCCACTCCCGGTGCGTTTTCGATTGCTCCGGGTAAAAGCACGGTGTATCCGCTGGGATAAATCAGTGTCGTGAAGTGCATCAGAACTTCGGCTCGACCCTTGATCCGTCCCGCCTGCTGAATGTGACTGATCCTTCCCTGTACGTAGGTTCCGGCAGGGACTAGCACCCGGCCGTTGACCACGACCGGAAATGTCGTCTCCGCGTAGACCGCGTCGCCGTCGCGCGTTCCCTTAGTCGAAATGGCATGTTTCAGCGCGATCGGGACCTTGGTTCCGGCGGGTATAGACAGCTCAGAACTGGGCTCCGGGTGCGCCGCGGAATTCGAGCTTGTGTCCTGCCCGGCCTGGGCCCAGGCCATCGCTGCCAGTAAGCATGTGACTACTATGACGCGCATTGCAAACCTCCCAAACCAGTCCGTACTCCGAGGGTGCGAACACCCCAGTATAAGACCTGGCAGATCCGATCAAGATGGAAAGTAGGATGCACCGTTGCAAGGAAAAGATATATGACGAAGCCTTGAAACCCTCGCTGATGGTCAGACGGTGGAGCGTCTGAGTTCATTCTCCCGGACATTCCCCATGAACTGGGACTGCAAACGCTGCGCGCAGAGCTCTCCACAGACGTGCAGGGTCCCCTCCTTGGCCGCAATGGCTTCGTCCCATGAGCATAAATACAGGACTGGCCGGTTGAACTCGCCGAACGACGTCCACATCAACCACCAGCGATCTGTAGATCTTTTGAGCAGTCCGCAATTGGGTCCAGCACAGCGATAGAAGGCGTCCATGGGTCAGGCTTGGTTCGGCTGAAGAGTCAGCCGCCAAGCGCGACTATTTTAGCTGTTTCGGGGCCTAAGCGTCTCTGATTTTCGCCTACTTGTAGATCAGGTATTTCTGCCGGAGCTGCTGAAACTTGTCGAGCCGCTCCTGCCAGTCGGCGGCAATACGCCGGGGGTCTTCTCCTCGGGAAAGGGCATCGAAGACGGACTGATTCGCCACCAGGTTGCTCATCCGCTCGATGTGAAACTGCTCGGGATAGAGCGTGCGCAAGGCGGCTGCCAACTCGAAACCTAGTTCCGGAGCATCGAAGGCGTTGCGGTCGGTCAGGATTAGGTTCACTCCTTCGCACCTTTGCCCGGAATAGCTGCTGGAGTTGGGCGTGAAGCTGACCGGCACGAAGCGCACGCCGGAGATATCACGCGCATTCAGATACTGGGCGAGTTGGCGTGCGTTGATCCAGGGCGAGCCCAGCACTTCAAATGGCGTATCGGTGCCGCGCCCCACGGAAACATTGCTCCCCTCAACCAGCGCGACCCCGGGGTACAGCGTGGTTTCCGTCAGGCTGCGCAGGTTGGGCGAAGGATTCACCCACGGCAGTGCGGTTGAGTCATACCAGTCCCCACGCATCCATCCTTCCATGGGAACGACCTGCAGGCGGGCATGAATGTTGCGCTCCTGGTTGAACATTTTTGCCAGCTCGCCCAGGGTCATGCCGTGGCGTACCGGCAGCGAGAAGTAGTTGGTAAAACTCTCGTGCCCGATATCCGAGACCGGGCCTTGAACCAACGATCCGGTGATTGGGTTGGGGCGATCGAGCACAACAATTTCGATGCCGGCCTTGGCTGCGGCCTCCAGAAAATATCCCAGAGTGGTTTCGTAGGTGTAGAAGCGCACTCCGACGTCTTGAATGTCGACCACCACAGCATCCAGGCCCTTTAGAACTTCCAGGGAAGGACGGCGTGCGCTGTCCGTCGCCCCGTAGACGCTGTATACGGGGGTGCCGGTCGCCGCGTCCTTGGTATTCGAAATGTCCGTGGTATCGAGCGTACCGGTGACTCCGTGCTCCGGGCTAAAAATCGCTTGCAGGGAGACGCCCGGCGCGTGGGCCAGGACATCGATGGTGCGGCGGCCCAGTGAATCGACCCCGGTCTGGTTGGTCAGCAGCCCGATTTTTCGTGTACCCGATGGCTCGCGAATCTGCTCGAAGTTGTGCGCTTCGAGAAGATCGATTCCGGTTTGCACTGATCCGTTGCGGGCAGCGACCCGCCGGGCTGCGGTTTGGGCCTCGTTGTACCCTGTAATGCTCTTCCAGCGCAACTCGTCCTTGTCCGCGACGGTGAGCGACAAAGCAGCGGCCACGGCAGTTGCGACCCTGGATCGCAGGGCAACCGCGCTTCCCTTGCCTCGCGGGTGCACGGCGTTGGTAAGCAGGATGATGTAGGTACGGGTCACGGGATCGATCCATAGCGATGTACCCGTGAAGCCGGTGTGACCAAACGATCCCACCGGAAGCAAGTCCCCGCGATTGCTGGAGAATGGCGAATCGATGTCCCAGCCGAACCCTCGCAGAACTTGGGCGCTCGGCGGTTGTTGCGGCGTGGTCATCTTCTCGATGGTTGCCGGGGACAGGATTGGGCCGCCGCCTAGCAGGAACTGGGAAAATTTCGCCAGGTCATCCGCGGTGGAGAACACCCCGGCATGCCCGGCGACACCACCCATCCGCCGCGCCGTGGGATCGTGGACAACACCACGCAGCATTTTGTTCTGCTCATCAAACTGGGTGGGAGCAATCCTCGGCCACCAACTTGCCGGCGGTTCAAACCGAGTGCGCGTCATGGCCAGCGGCGTGAAGATGTTTTTCTGGCAGTACCGGTCGAGAGTCATCTCCGACACCCGCTCTACCAAGGCACCGAGCACGATGAAGTTGACATCGCTATACAGAAATCGTGCTCCCGGGGCGTAGATCGGCTGCTGGGCATAGGCCATCTGCAGGGCCGTGTCACGTCCCTGCCACGGTGAAGACAGGTCGAGGTCCTCCCGCAGGCCGGAAAAATGGGTGAGTAGCTGTCGAACCGTGATGTCTTCCTTGCCGTTCTGAGCGAATTCCGGAACATATTTCGCGACCGGGTCGTTGGTGCGAATCTCGCCTTTTTCCACTAATTGCATCACCGCAATGGTCGTGGCCACTACCTTCGTGAGTGATGCCAGGTCAAATACGGTGTCCAGCGTCATCGGTTCGTGCCGCGGTTCGACCGACCTGCTGCCGAATGCCTTTCGGTAGACGACTTGACCGCTATGCCCGATCAGCAACACCGCACCTGGAACCTCGCCATCGTGGATGGCGTCTTTGATAATCGCATCTAGGACAGCCAGACGATCAGGGGGACTGGTATTCTTGGGAGCGCCCGCCCGGGCATCCTTGCTCAGCAGCAATAGCGCGCTCAAGAGGATGAGCACTAGCCGGCGCGAATTTGAGCTGAGACGGCGGATATTTTGACTGTACACAACGCTCTGGGTTGGCTCAAGAAACTCAAGTAAGGGGGTGCCGTTTGTGGCACAGGCCAGTACTAGTGATGGAGGACGGGCGTCCCCGCCCGTCCGCGATCGTCATCTTTACCCGCCTCCCGAACTTTGCTATAACCCAGACATCGAGCGCACAACCTCTTTGCCGGATGACGCCTCGCTGAACACCACAGCCCGCATGGCCGCGCAGTTTCCGGTTCCTGCCTACGAACGGCAGGAGCTTGTTTTTGCTCAAGCCTTCGCCCTTCTGCGAGAGGCGATTGCGGAACGTGCGTTCCCGGCAGCTTCCGTGGCCGTCACCCACGAGGGAAAGCTGGTCGCGTTGAAAGCCCTTGGCCGTTTTACCTTTGATGCCGGTGCGCCCGAGGCTACCCCATCCAGCATCTTCGATCTGGCTTCGCTCACCAAGGTGCTGGCCACGGCAACCATGGCTGCCATCCTCTATGAGCGTGGCCTTCTGGATATGGACCTGCCGGTGGCGTCGGTGGTACCCGAGTTCATCGCGGACGACGTGCGGCGTGAGGAGGTTAGTTTTCGGATGTTGCTGGCCCACTCTTCGGGATTACCCGCGTATGAAAAGTTGTTTTTGCGCGCGCAGACTCGAGACCAACTCCTCTCCGCCGCCTTTGCCACGCCGCTTGCCGCCGATCCAGGCTCGCAAGCCGAGTACAGTGACATCGGATTCATCGTTCTGGGCGTGGCGCTGGAGCGTCTGGCGGAGGAATCTCTGGATCACTTCTGCCAGCACGAGGTGTTCGGTCCCCTGGGAATGCTGCGCACAGCATTCAATCCGCCGTCGTCGTGGCGCAGTTCCATCCCCCCGGCTGCGGACGACCGTTCTTTCCGGCAGCGTGTCATCCAAGGAGAGGTACAAGATGAGAATGCCAGCGTCCTGGGCGGCGTGGCCGGTCATGCCGGGCTCTTTGCTACTGTAGAGGATGTCGCTACTTTCGCTCATGCCATGCTGCAAGGAGGGCGGCCGATCTTACGGCCGGAAACTCTAGCCGTGTTCGCGCGGCGGGAGTCGGCGCCGTCAGGAGCATCGCGCGCGCTGGGATGGGACACACCGTCCTTTCCCTCGCAAGCCGGGAAGTATTTTTCGGCTGCGGCGTTTGGACATCTTGGCTACACCGGCGGGTCCTTGTGGATTGATCCGCAGCGTCAACTGTCAGTGACCTTGCTCACGAACCGAACCTGGCCAGATTGCAAGAACCAAGCCATCAAGCAGGTACGGCCAAGGTTCCATGACGCGGTGATCGAGGCATTGGAGGCAAATCGTTGAAGCGTGCCGCCAAAGGAGATCTGAACCGTCTTGCTACCGAGCGGCCAAATCCAGCATCCCAGGATCTGGATCTCAAGTCTTCGCTCGAGATCGCCCGCGTCATCAACGCCGAAGATGCCAAGGTTGCGGCAGCCGTGAAGCGGGCTCTGCCTGAGATTGCTCGGGCTATCGATCTAATCGCGACTGCTCTCAAGCGCGGCGGGAAACTCATCTACGTCGGTGCCGGAACCAGCGGCCGCATCGCGGCGCTCGATGCCGCCGAGTGTCCTCCGACCTTCAACACTGATCCCAAGACGGTGCAATTCGTAATCGCCGGAGGAACCAAGGCGTTGGGATCGGCGGTCGAGGGCAACGAGGATTCCCGCAAGCTTGGCGAACGCGAAATCGCCAGGAAGAAGCCCGGCAAGAGGGATGTGGTCGTCGGAATCGCCGCCAGTGGACGCACCCCGTTCACCATCGCGGCCGTTGCATACGCCCGCCGGCGCGGCGCTAAGACCATTGCCGTTACATGCAACCGCAATTCTCCGCTGGGTAAAGCTGCCCACCTCGCCATCGTCACCGAAGTTGGTCCAGAAGTGATCGCCGGATCCAGCCGCATGAAAGCAGCTACGGCACAAAAGATGGTGCTCAACATGCTCTCCAGCGGCGCCATGGTCCGGCTCGGTTACGTCTACGGCAACCTGATGGTCAACGTCCATCTGAAGAACGAGAAGCTGGTGGGGCGTGGGACCACGATTCTGCAACAAGCCGCAAGCGTCGACCGGAAGACCGCCCGACGCGCACTGCAATCCGCAGGATATAGCGTTCCCGTGGCGCTGCTGATGTTGAAAACGGGTGTGGACCGCTCCAATGCCGTGCGCGCGCTGCGTTCCTCCCGCGGGAATGTCCGCGAAGCCATCACTTCCGCGCGAAGCCTGTAGAGACGTTGCTTGCAACGTCTCTTTTGCAACGTCTCTTCGCAACCCGAACACGTGGGAACGGGCGTCCTCGCCCATCGCGATGCCCGTTCCACAGTCCGTGCCCTTCCGATTAACAACTCTCACCTGCCGAAAACTCGCTTCCCCGCTAGAATAGGGAAGCGCCACAGACTGGACGTGCCCCATGGGGCTCGCGTTCGCGCACGCTTTACCGGAAGATGACTTCGATATGGACAAGTTTGTAATTCGCGGCGGCAACCCGCTGCTGGGGACAATTCGCGTCAGCGGAGCTAAGAACGCCGCCCTGCCTGCGATGGCAGCCGCGCTGCTCACCGACGAACCCGTCATTCTGGAAAATATTCCCCAGGTGCGCGACATCGAAACCACGCGCAAGCTCTTGGCTGCCATGGGTGCCGAAGTCGAGCTCGGCTACGGCCGCGCCCAGCACCGCACTACTCTGTGCTGCCGCAATCTGGCATCTCCTGAGGCGTCGTACGAACTGGTGAAGACGATGCGCGCCTCAACTTTGGTTCTCGGCCCACTGGTTGCCCGTTGCGGCCGGGCGCGTGTCTCCTTGCCCGGCGGATGTGCCATCGGCGCTCGCCCCATCGATCTGCACATCAAGGGGCTGGAGTCCCTGGGTGCGACGATCGTTCAGGACCACGGTTACGTCGAGGCCAGCGCCAAACGGCTCAAGGGAGCGGAGATCGTTTTTGACAAGATCACCGTCACTGGCACCGAAGACTTGCTCATGGCCGCCGCCCTCGCCGAAGGGGAGACCGTCATGCAGAATTGCGCCCGTGAGCCTGAGGTCGCCGACCTTGCCGACCTTCTGAACAAGATGGGCGCGCGCATCGAAGGCGCCGGCACATCGACCATCCGGATCAAGGGAGTGGAAAAACTTCACGGCGCTAAACACCGCATCATTCCCGACCGCATTGAGGCAGCCACGTTCATCCTCGCCGGAGCACTGACTGGCGGAGACATCAACGTCGCTGGCTGTGATCCCCATCATCTCGATGCCTTGTTGCAGAAGCTCAAAGAAGTCGGCGTCAAGACCACACACACCAAGGAATCCATCCGCGTGATGGGCGACAACCCGCTGAAGGCATCCGATGTTGTCACCGAGGAATATCCCGGCTTCCCCACCGATGTGCAGGCCCAGTATATGGCGTTGGCCACACAGGCCGACGGGACTTCGATCATCACCGAGAACATCTTCGAAAACCGCTTCATGCATGCGCAGGAATTGGTGCGCATGGGGGCGAACATCAAGATTGAAGGCCGTCGTGCGATTGTGCGGGGCAAAGCGCCGCTGAGCGGCGCGGCTGTGCTGGCCTCAGACCTGCGGGCTTCCGCCTCTCTGGTGCTTGCCGCCCTGGTCGCCGACGGCGAGACCATCATCGACCGCGTGTACCACATCGATCGGGGCTACGAAAATATCGAAGAGAAGCTGCGTGGCGTGGGCGCGCAGATTCGCCGCCTCGGAGAAATCCTGCCCAAGAAGGCCGCCGGCGCCTGAGTCTCAATCCGGCTTATCGTTTGGGAATGCCGTACCAGGCGAGAATCTGAAAGATGCTGATTCTGTAGATCCGGGCCAAGGTGTAGATGCGGAAGATGCTGGGAACCACGCCCCTCACTTCGTAGTCGTGCAGCCGGCTCGGTGGAATGGTGAATTCCTTACGGCCAAGCCACTTGGCGATGCTTTGGCTGCTTTCATGGACAGCCTCAAACGTCAATCCGCGCTGCTTTCGCATCGCCCGGAGCTGAGCTGCCGATTCTTTCCGTTTCTGTAGGCTCACTGTCGTGTCCCTGCACTGGTACTGATCCTGGTCCGAGCTTCCTCGCATCAGAATCCGGCCAACTAGGCCTTATCGGCAGGAAATTGCTAGTTCTTCAGCTTTCCTGGATCTGAAGGTAACCATGAAAATTCACAGGGGTGTCGGGAGGGCGTCCGGCTATACTTGAGGCTTCATCATGACCAGAATTCAGCGACGAATGTGTACGCTTACCTTGGTTGCCGGTTTGACGACTTTCCTCTGCCCGGCCGTGGCCCAATCCAGCCAGCAGACGACCAGCCCAGCAGAAGACCCCGCTCACAAACTCCCTGTGCTGGACGGTGGTGCGGGGCCGTGTTCGCTGGAGTTGCAGGTCAGGACGACCGACGGAAAGCCGGTTTATGCCGCCACCGTCAAGGTCCACATCGTCTATGGCTTTGCCGGAGCCCGCCGGCTCGACTTGCAGGCGGCCACCAACGTAGACGGCAACGTGAAATTCATTGGACTCCCGGCTCGGGTACGGAAGCCACCACTGGAGTTTCACGCTTCCACGGACAAACTGGTAGGCACCGTAACCTACGATCCACAGACCGAGTGCCAAGCCAAACACGACCTCACGCTGGACGTAGCGATGCTACAAGAAGCCAAGTAACGGCAAAAGAAAAACCGCGACTCTCGTCGCGGCTTTTTTGACTCTGCGTTGATCTGCGTGATCAGCGGCTGATGATGTTAGTGCCTTCCTCCGCCGTGGCCTCCACGTCCGCCACCGCCGCCACCCCGGCCTCCGCGTCCATGACGACGTCCGCCGCCTCCGCCGGGACGTCCGCCCCGGCCACCGCGGTCGCCGCCTCGATCTGGGCCTCGATCTGGGCCTCGATCTCCGCCACGGTCCGCGGCCCCAACCGCATCGCGGTTGAAGTTCGGTTCTGGCTCGTCCGGGAAGTCGCCGCCACCTTCGATGGTGAGCGCCGGCGCACGAACTTCACCCTCGGCTTCGCCGCCACCTTCTGCTCCACCCTCGGCTCCTCCGCCGTCGCCGCCGCCCATCTTGGCGCGTTGCTCCTTAAGGATTGCTTTGCGCGAAAGACGGATACGGTTGCCC
Organism: Terriglobia bacterium; assembly: GCA_020073105.1. Classification (GTDB taxonomy): domain Bacteria; phylum Acidobacteriota; class Terriglobia; order Terriglobales; family Acidobacteriaceae; genus JAIQFW01. Next base: position 2,731 of record JAIQFW010000146.1, on the reverse strand, counting down.
TCGACCGCCAGCACCTTCACCAGCACCTGGTCGCCTTCTTTCAGTTCGTCGCGGACATCTTTAATGCGATGCTCGGCGACTTCGCTGATGTGCAGCAAGCCATCGGTCCCGGGAATGATTTCGACAAATGCGCCAAAATCCGCTAGCCGCGTGACTTTGCCCAGATAGGTCTTCCCTACCTCAGCCGTCGCCGTCAGATCACGAATAATCTGCAGGGCCTTGTTGGCCGAAGCTTCATCGTTCGAAGCTACGTTGACCTTGCCGGAATCTTCCACGTCGATCTTGACTCCGGTCTGCTCAATGATCGAGCGGATCATCTTGCCGCCGGGCCCAATCACGTCGCGAATCTTATCGACCGGAATCTGCAGGGTGTAAATGCGGGGCGCGTACGCCGAAACCTTCTCGCGCGGTGCGGAGAGGGCCTCGCTCATCTTGTCGAGGATGAACAGTCGCCCGCGTTGCGCCTGGGCCAGGGCTTCCCGCATGATCTGCGAGGTGATGCCCATGACCTTGATGTCCATCTGTAGGGCGGTGATGCCCTCTTTCGTGCCCGCGACCTTGAAATCCATGTCGCCGTAGTGGTCTTCGGCGCCGGCGATGTCGGTCAGGATGGCGTATTTGTCGCCTTCCTTTACCAGTCCCATGGCAACGCCCGCCACCGGAGACTTCAGCGGCACGCCTGCATCCATCAGGGACAGCGACGCACCGCAAACCGTTGCCATGGACGACGAACCGTTCGACTCCAAAATGTCCGAGACCACGCGCATGGCGTAAGGCCACTTGTCCTCCTCGGGAAGCACGAAGGAAATCGAACGCTCGGCCAGCGCTCCGTGGCCGATCTCTCGCCGTCCGGCGCCGCGTAGAAAGGCAACTTCGCCAACACTAAACGGTGGAAAGTTATAGTGAAGCATGAAGCGCTTCTTAGCTTCGCCTTCGAAAACTTCCAGGCGCTGCATGTCGTCGCTGGTGCCGAGGGTGGTCGTGACCAGGGCCTGGGTTTCGCCGCGGGTGAAGATGGCGGAGCCGTGAGTACGGGGCAGAACTCCGACTTCGACCCAGATGTCGCGAATCTGATCGAAGGCGCGGGCATCGGGGCGGCGCTTCTGGTTGATGACGGCCTCGCGGAAAATGCGCTCCCGCAGAGTCTCGTAATAGGTCTTCAGCTTGGCCTGGGCTTCTTCGTCATCTTCCGGGATGGCAGCCAGCAGCTCTTTCTTGAGGTCCCTGACCAGGTTGTGGCTTTCGGCCTTGGGATGCTTTTGGGTGTCGAGCCGGTCGGCGAGATTGGCGCCGATCTTCTTCTTCAGAGCATCGTAGTAAGCCTGATCGAATTCCGGCGGCGTGACTTCTCTCTTGGCCTTGCCGGCCTTCTGTTTCAGTTGCTCGATCGCGGCGCAGATCTTCTTGATTTCAGTGTGGCCAAACTCGATGGCGTCCACGACCGTTTCTTCTTTTACTTCCTTGGCGCCCGACTCGATCATCACAATGCCGTCAGCCGTGCCGACCACCATGATGTTCAGCAGGCTTTCGCGCATCTCTGTATAAGTCGGATTGACAATGAACTGCCCGTTGACCAGGCCGACGCGTACGGCGCCGATCGGGCCGTGAAACGGAATGTCGGAAATGGTCAGCGCGGCCGAGGCGCCGTTGATGCCGACGACGTCGGGATCGTTCTCGGTATCGGCGGAGAGTACGAAAGCAATGACCTGGGTTTCGCAGCGGAAGCCATCAGGAAATAACGGCCGGACAGGGCGATCGATCTGGCGGCTGGTGAGAATCTCCCGCTCGCTGGGACGCCCTTCACGTTTGATGAAGCCGCCGGGAATTCGCCCGCCAGCGGCGGTGGCTAGGACGACGTTGTCGCCCATACGCACAACTACTGAGCCGTGGGCCTGCTTGGCCAGCTTTCCGGTCTCAAAGGACAGGCTCTTGCCGCCTGCTAGTTCAACAGAAACTTCTTGTTTCATGGTTTTTCCTCAAGGGCAGGAGGGCACGCCAGTGCCGGTCTGGGAAGTTGCACAATGATTAAGCTGGTGCCAGTTGTGGGCTGGGAATACCGGGAAACGCACTGGATCTCAGTGTTCCCTGGGCCCGCTGCCGTCCCCACGACGGCAGTCCGATTCCGGTCTATTCTTGCTTACACTTCGCGCTCAGGCGAAAGGGTAAGGCACCCTACCGGGTGCAAGCCGCTTACTTGCGCAGGCCGAGCTTCTGGACCACGTGTTTGTAGCGATCGGAATCGTAGGTTTTCAGGTAGTCGAGCAAACGACGCCGCTTGCTGACCAACATGAGCAGACCGCGGCGCGAGCCGTGGTCCTTCTGGTGCGTTTTGAAGTGATCCGTCAACTGACCAATGCGCTCGCTTAATAGCGCGATTTGGACTTCCGGGCTACCCGTGTCGGTAGCATGCGTACCGTACTGGTCAATGAGGGATTTCTTTTGCTCTCTGGCTAGCACTAACCTAGTGCACTCCTGTCTCTATTCGATTTTCGTTTGTAACCGCAATTATGGTAACAGCCGGGGCGGGAAGGTGTAAAGGCGGAGGGGGGTTGCTCTCCTCTGGCGAGTGGCGGGGGTGTCCCGGCTCCCGCGATCAACTCAAGATGAGCGGTAACTATCAGGCGGCAGCGAAATTTCCTTCGTGCGGCCCATGATTGGTGGAGTCACGTGGGCGACGGCGAGTCGAAAGGGCTCAACGTGTGGCATACGTGTCAGATCACATTCAAGCCGT
>JAIQFW010000001.1 GCA_020073105.1 Terriglobia bacterium | reverse complement strand
GGGAGCGCAAGAAACGGTTGGTCAGGGCTTTGTCCTCGCGCAGCAACCCCAGCAGCAGGTGCTCCGTCTCAATATAAGGAGACCCAAACTGGCTGGCTTCGTAGCGTGCAAAAAAGATGACGCGTCGGGCCTTCTCCGTATAACGTTCAAACATAAAACCCTACCCCCTGACCTCTCGCAGAGACTGTTGAATAACTCTGCGACCCCACTTCCGCTTTTCGTGGTGCAATCCGGGTGCCACGTCTCACACCCTAGAATATCGTGACTTCCGTCCTTCGCCGTGAGTTACCAAAGGTACCCCGCCGCCCTTCCTGTCGCAACTGCTTGCAACTTCATGTACCCCACGTTGCAGCTTCCCTGCTCATCATTCCCGCATGGCATGCCACAAAAAGTCAATTGCCATATCGTGCTATGCGGGCAAAGCTCCGGGCGCAATCTCCTCGATCCGTCCGTTCTGCAGCCTAAGCACGCGGTGGCAGCGCCGGGCAAACATAACATTGTGGGTGGCAATCAAGGAGGTCAATTGACAGTCTCGATGGAGCCTGGCAATCAACTCAAAAACCGAGTCTGCAGTGCGGCCATCGAGGTCTCCTGTCGGCTCATCCGCCAGCAAAAGCCTGGGCTCGGTCACCAAGGCCCGGGCCAGAGCCACACGCTGCTGCTCACCCCCGGAAAGCTCGCCGGAACGATGGTGGGCACGCGGCTCCAAGCCGACCTCGCGCAGCCACCGGGAAGCCTCTCCTTGTGCCTCCTCCCAGGGACGATTCCGGAGAAGCAGTGGCATCGCTACATTCTCCAGCGCGGTAAACTCCGGCAGCAAATAGTGGAACTGCCAAACAAAACCGATCTCGCGATTGCGAAACTCGGCCGCGGCCTCTTCCGATAGCAAGCTCAATCGCAAGTGGGCGCAGTATACGTCACCTGCGGAAGGCCTATCAAGAGCGCCCATGATGTGCAAAAGGGTACTCTTTCCCGCGCCGGATTCGCCGATGATGGCGAGCATCTCCCCCTTCGCCACCTGGAAGGACAAGTTGTCAAAGAGCACCAGATCCGATTTGCCGGACCGGAAAACCTTCCTCAGGCCTTCGATCCTTAGTATGGCCTCGCTGTTTAGATGCAACGGCGGTGCTCCTCGCCTCAGGAATCAAGAGCGGGCCGATCTGTGAAAGCGGGAGGCCCGCTCCAACCATTAAAACACGAGCAGCACGCGAATGTTCCTGCCGACTTCGCGGGAGCACCTCGCAAGAAAAACTGTACTGCAATCGCGACAAAACTGGATGTGACCTCGGTCACTACAGTTAGACAGAGCGGCCCTATTCGTAACGCAACGCCTCGGCGGGCAGAATCCGGGCCGCCGACCAGGACGGATATACCGTTGCTATCAGTGATATGCCGATGGCCACCAGCGCCACCAGCACCCCGTCCATGGCTCGGGGAGCAAAGGGAACATAGTCAATTGAGTAAACCTCGGGGGCCAGGGACAGCAGGTGGTAGTGTCCGCCCACCCAGGACAGCGCGTAGCCCAGCACCAGACCGATGGCGGTACCGACTACGCCAATCAAGACGCCCTGGGAAATGAAAATGCGGCGCACCTGGGATCTACGCGTGCCCATCGACATCAGCACGGCGATGTCACGGGTCTTCTCCATCACCATCATGGTCAGGGAGATGAGAATGTTCAGCGCGGCCACGAAAACGATAAGGCCAATGGTGATGAAGGTCACCAGGCGCTCTAGACGCAGGGCGCGGAAAATGGCTTTGTTCTGCTCCATCCAGTTCGTCGACATGAAGCCCTTGCCGGCAGCCTGCTCGATGGCTTTCGCGATCTGGCTTGCCTGATAAATGTCATCCACCTTGAATTCGATGACCGAGATTTCATCCCCCAGGCCGAAAAGCCGCTGGGTGTCGCTCAGGCGCGCGAAGGCCCAGGAGAAGTCGTAGTCGTAAAAACCTGAATTGAAAATTCCGGCTACGCGAAACCGGGTGTACTTAGGCACGATGCCAAAGGGAGTCAGTTCGCCTTGCGGGCTGGTGACCAACACCACTGAACCGACGGTCGCCCCCAAATCATCCGCCATATCTTTGCCCAGGATGATGGGCGGCATTTCCGCAACCCGCTGCTGGACGTCTTTAAGAGCGTCAGGGGAAACATCTTGTGTGGGGCGGACATTCCTGTCCGCCGACTCCTCCAGTGCATTGGCTGATCCGGTCTTCACCGTGTTCAGTAGATCGCTTACCTTACGCTCAGCGGTGGGAATCAAGCCTTTCAGCACTGCCCCACGAGCCCGGGGGCCACGGGAAATCAGAACCTGTTCATAAATTGCCGGCGCCGCGGCAACGACATGCGGCTGCCTGGCAAGGCGGTCCATGAGCGGACGCCAGTCCTTGATTCCATCGCTCTCAATGCGCAACAGATTGATGTGCGAGGTCGATCCGAGCAACCGGTCTTGCAAGTCCTGGCGAAAGCCGTTGTTGATGGCGAGCGCAATGACCAAGGACGCTACTCCCGCAGCCACTCCGGCGATGGAGATGCCGGTGATGACGCCGATGAAGGCTTGCCGGCGCTTGGCGCGCAGGTAGCGGCTCGCGACAAATAACTCGAATCTCACGAAGAGGTCTCTCGCGGTGCTCGGGATTTCGGCTGCGACAAACGAAAGATATGGTACCTCTCCGGCGAGCAAAAAAGCCAGAAGCATGGACATGCACACACCATGTTCGCCGCATAGTTACCGCAGAACGATGAGTTGCGAGATGAAATGGAAAATTCATGACTCGCAATCCTCGGAAACGAATTGTGGATTTGATTACAAACTGTTGACTTCGCGCTGACGACTGTCCAGAACATTCCCCGTAAGGTTGATGCAGATCACAGTTGGCAACCGCCGGCGACGATCCAAAACAGCATGGAAAATACCTGCTGAGGAGCTCGCAAAGAACGGCCAAAACAAAATGACAGATCCAACCAAGCAGTAAGACGTGCGGTTTTAGCGGCACCGAGCAATAAACAGCGAGAGAAACAGCACCATAAAAACTAACAACCAAAAAGGAGAAAGTTTCATGACGAAAACAATACTCACAATAGCCCTGGCGACTGCCATGGGTTTCCTAGGCACGGCTACTCGAGCGTTCGCAGCCGCTAGCGACCTTAACGCATTCAAGCTGGTGGTCTCTTCCGGTGCGGCAAGCTGCCTTCCGGCGGCCCAGGGAAGGGTCACCATTCACGATCTAGGCCCGGTGCAGAACATGCACGTCGAGGTAGGCGGTCTTCCGGCGAACACCGAGTTCGCCACGTTTCTGATCCAGGTTCCCAATAAGCCGTTCGGTCTGGTCTGGTACCAGGGCGATATCATTACCGACCGGCATGGCCACGGAATCGGAGACTTCACGGGTATCTTCAGCCAGGAGACCTTCATCAATGCGCCCGGCGTTGCTCCCGCTCCTTCCGTATTTCCCGATGATGCGACCAGCAATCCAGCCACCGCTCCGATTCAGATCTATCACCTGGGGTTGTGGTTCGCCGATTCCAATGACGCTTCCAAGGCGGGCTGTGCAGCTACGGTGACGGCCTTCGACGGCGACCACCAGGCTGGCATTCAGGTCCTGAATACCAGTAATTTCACTGACGATCACGGTCCATTACTCAACCTCAAGTAGCCATCATGCGGGAGGGGTTTACCCTCCCGCACCTATTCATATCAGGCGCAGTCACAAGCTTGAACTGGGGTATGTAGGCAGTTTGTTTTACCAAGAAAGAATCATTCAACGAGGAGCTTTTCATGAAGAAACGAGTTTCAGCCACAATCTTCCTGCTGGTGTTGGCGGTCACGGTTCCGTCGGCGCAAGGGCAAAACTTTACCGCACTGCACGAGTTTAACGGTACAAATGACGGGGCGAATCCCGAAGCAAAACTACTCCGGGACGCAGCTGGCAACTTTTATGGAACCACCTTCGCCGGCGGCTCAAATGGCGAAGGGACGGTGTACAAGATCGACAGCACCGGCACGGAGTCGGTTCTGTTTACCTTTACTGCGACTGTGAGTGGAGGCTTCCCCGCCTCGTCCTTGATTCAGGATCAGGCAGGTAACCTGTATGGCACCGCGGACGAGGGGCCCGGCGGCGCCGGTGTCGTGTTCAAGATTTCCCCGGAGGGCGAGGAGACAATACTGTTCGCCTTTCAGGGAGGGCTTGGCCGTAACGCCAGAGTTCCGTCCGGAGGCCTCCTCATGGACAAATCTGGGAACCTGTATGGAGCAACTCTATTCGGCGGCAATGGCAACTGCCAATTGGGCTGCGGAACCATATACCGGCTGGATACGGCTGGCAAGCTGCACGTGCTTTATTCCTTCAGCGGCGGCGCAGACGGTAGCCAGCCATTCGGACCCCTGGTTCCAGATGCCAACGGAAACCTGTACGGCGTGGCCCAATCCGGCGGAGACTTGGCTTGCTCAGAGCATTCGCAAGCCGGCTGCGGCACCGTGTTCAGACTCGCGAGCAATGGCAGGCTGACGGTCTTACACACCTTCCATGGTGGGGATGGTGCAACCCCTCAGCCCGACCTTCTGCTGGACACAGTGGGAGGCAACCTCTACGGCGCCACCGGCCGAGGCGGCACCTCCGAGAACGGCACCGTGTTCAAGATCTCCAGCAACGGCAAGTACACGGTCCTGCACCGGTTCACGGGGACGGATGGGTCAACGCCCAATGGCGGCCTGGTCCTGGATGAGGCTGGAAATCTTTTTGGCACCGCCCAGACCGGCGGCCGCGGCGGAGATGGGACCGCGTTTGCCATGAATCCGGCTGGCCAGGTGAAGGTCCTACACCACTTCAACGGGGACCTGGATGGAGCATTCCCGTTGGCCGGACTGATTCGTGACGAAGTGGGCCACCTTTATGGAACCGCGGTTTCGAACGGATTGATCGGCCAACAGAACGGAGACGTATTTGAGATCAGGCCGTAATCTGGCAGCACGGCCCGGCCCAGCTTTCGTGTTGCTCACGATTGCGCTCCGGGCTGGCCACCGGCCACTCTGATCACCGGCCTCGTAAGAGGCCGGTTATTACCCCCGGGGCCGCAGCCGATGACTCTGGTCGTTCCTCCGGAGAGGGCTCACCGATCATTCCTTGCCCAGCTTCGGTACGACGGCCGGTACCCGTGCCTTGTATCGCTGATACTCCGCGCCGAATCTCGCTTCCAGTTCCCGATCCTCCATCCGAATCATCACCGCACCCGTCAGCAGCCCGAACACGGTCAGCCCGTAGCAGACCGCCAGCCCCGTCCCGAGACTCCACGCCAGCATTTCACAAAGGTGGGCCAGATACACCGGATGCCGCACATGAGCTCGGATCCCGGTAGTTACCAGCCGCTGCTCGCGATTGCCCGCGATGACTTCGGGAAGGCCGCCGAGTTGCTGTGCGGTGAAGTTCTTGCCGGAATGCGCATAGAGCCACAGTCCAACGCCAAACAGGCCTATCGCCGGAGGCCATGGCCAGCCGCTGGCATAAAGCACCAGATGCCGCCATCGCGCCGTAATCAGCGCGACGACGACCCACATCGCAACCCAAGCAGGCAGCAACACCCGATAAGGCGACTTCCTCCGGGAACGCCAATACTCTGCCCAGGGGTGAACCAGAAACCAGAAGCAGGGGATGGTCGAGTAGACAACGCACGCAAGCCAGGCGAGGAGTTTGAGCCAACAGATCATCGAGCTATGCAGCCATTGTCTCACCCGACATTTGGCGAGCGGGGACACCCGCCCTCCACAATCGTTTTTGTGGCACAGTAGGTGTTCATGTCTTCATCATCCGATCCCAGGCTTGCCGGTCGCATCGCATTCCAGTACCCGGATTTCACCGCCTACGCGATCGCCCGCTTTTGCATCGTGATAGCGCTGGAAATGCAGTCGGTTGCCATCGGGTGGCAGGTTTACGAAATCACCAAGCGGCCTCTGGATCTGGGACTGGTCGGGCTAGCGCAATTCCTGCCCGGAATCGCCTTCTTCCTGGCAGCCGGCCACGCGGCTGACCGTTTCGACCGCCGCCGTCTCCTGATGCTGTGCTATGCGGGATTTGCGGCCTGTTCGGGATTGCTGTTGTTCTTTGCTCTGCGGGGCATCCACTCCGCGAAGCCGATCTACTTCGTGGCGGTTTTGCTCGGTACGGTGCGGTGTTTCAATTTCCCGGTAAGCCGGGCCCTGCTCCCACAACTCGTTCCCGAGGTCCACTTTTCCAATGCGGTTGCGTGGAACTCCAGCGTGTTCCAGGGCGCGACCATTCTTGGTCCAACTTTTGGCGGCTTGCTGTACGCGTTCTTTCGTGGCCCCGCTGCCGTGTATGCCACCGCAATATTCGTCGCCCTGGGAGCGATCGTCTCCACGATCAAGATCAGAGCCCGCGAGAAGCCACGCCCGCGGACGCCCATCAACCTGGCCAACGTGCTTACGGGCTTCCGCTATATCTGGCAACAGAAGATCGTTCTCGGCTCCATCTCCCTGGATTTGTTTGCGGTCCTGCTGGGCGGAGCGGTGGCGCTGCTGCCGGTTTACGCGCGTGAAATCCTCCACACCGGCCCGTGGGGACTGGGCCTGCTGCGCAGCGCTCCGGGAGCAGGCGCGGCCGCCATGGCCATCCTGCTGGCCTACCGCCCGCTGAAGAATCGAGTCGGATTGACCATGTTGTGGTGCGTTGGCGGATTCGGCGTGTTCACCATCGTCTTTGGTCTCTCGCGAAGCCTGGTGGTTTCTTTGATCTCTTTATTCCTGGTGGGCGCGACCGACATGGTGAGCGTGGTGATTCGCGCCATCCTGGTCCAGCTCGGAACTCCGGACGAAATGCGCGGACGCGTGAACGCCGTAGACATGATTTTCATCGGTGCTTCCAATCAACTCGGCGAGTTCGAATCCGGTTTGACTGCGCACTGGTTCGGGACCGTGCCCGCGGTGGTGTTGGGAGGAGTGGGAACGTTGATTGTGATAGCGCTGTGGGCCTGGCTGTTCCCGGAATTGCGCCGGGCTAATGAACTCAGCGTGGCCGTAGAGACGTAGCTTGCTACGTCTCGTTCCACCACACCTTGCAGACCGAGACGTTGCAAGCAAGGTCTCTACGTGGCTATTTCCCGCGAATCACGGTTTTCGCCGAAACCATATTGTCGTAGCGGTCGTAAACCCGCACCACCACGACATGTTCCACGGCGCTGGCAGCGGCCTTGGATGCCGGAGTTGAGGAAAGCGGTGATTCAGCTGGCACCGGGATGCGGAAATCGTAATTCTCTGTCTTTGAGTCCGACAGGTGCCCTACTGGTTCGACGAACTGCCAGTCAGCTGCATCCACCGAGTATTCGGCCCGCTTAATGGGTGAGAACGTGTCTGCCGCGCCGAACGTCACGTGGATCTGCGCGCCTTCAATCGCAGCCTTCAGTCCGCTGACTTGTGGTGGCGTGGTGTCCACCTCAAAGCGCGCGCTTTCCCGCTCCGCCGTGAGGGCTTCACCCGGCGAGTGGGAGGGTGCGTCCGAAGCCACCACTTTGACGGCGTATCCCCCATCGGGCAAGAGGGAGGCATCGAACGAGTAGAACTTGTCGGAAAGATTGTCCTTGAGCAACAACCACCGGCTCTCGCCGTCCCCCCGGTAGTAGACCGAGTAGACCATCTGGTCGTCGTTGTCGTCGTGGACGCCCCACTTCACCCCGATGGAATCCCGGTCATGAATCGCGGGGGGAGGTGCGTCGAAACGCGTCTGTTGTCCGCCCGCGTTCGGGTCGCCGCCACTTGGCTTGGGTAACGATTGGTATCGCACGTCCGCTTGCACCGAAACATCGTCGAAATCCGGGGCCACGTTCTTGGGAAGGTAGTTGAGCGTGACGCTGTCTACGCGGGGGGCCGGATTGCCAGCGTGGAGCACGGCCTTCCATTGCACGAAACGCGCGGAAGGGACTCCCACCTGCCCGTCCTTGTCGAGATCAACCTTCTTCCACTCGCTCCAGTTGCGATCGGGGTTGTCGACATTGCCGCTGCGGGCAAAGAGCTCGACGTTGCCTGCCCCGCGAAACTCCGCGCGCCCCCAAAGGGAGAAAATGCGCGCGTCGAAGACGTCGCTCTCGTAACCGCCCTCGGTGGCCGGGGCCGCGCCGAGCAGAAAGACCTTCCCCAGATTGCTGGTGGAGGCGTAGAGTCCGCCACCTGGAGCACTGGCAAAGGCCGTCACCTGAGTGGCGCTAGCCGTGACCAGATCGGTGAATTGGTCCTCCGCACGGACCGCAAAAATATGTCCGCGATTTCCCGTGCCCGCCAGAAGCATGCCATAGGGATCAAACGCCAGCGCATACACCAAGTCTTCCCTGGAACTCCAGATGCGTGCCGGAGATCCATCGGGCGCGATGCGATAGACTTCGGAGCCGCCAGTGGCTCCCAACCCTGGCCCCGGAAAGTTGATGGCAGGCGGAGTTGTAGAGGCCCCGGTAACGGTGACGGTGATACCGGTCTGGGTTCCGGCGGTGGGAGCCGGCGGCGGGACCGAAATCGGCATCGCGGGAAGACTGCCCCCAGGAGTTGACGGACGCTTCTCTCCGACGCCGGCGGCGCATATGTTCCCTTCCTTGTCGATGGCGAGCGCTGTGATCTCTTTCTTGGGGGCACTGTACAGGACAAACCCCTCCCCGTTTGGCGGTATGCGGTAGATCAACCCGCTGCCATCGGAACCGGCGATCAGATTGCCTTTGGCATCGAATGCCAGCACCCGGATATGGGCTTCGTCACTCTTGAAGAAGATCGAGTGCTCTCCCTTCGCGGTCACGCGGAAGATTTGGCCCTGGTCGCCGGTGGCGGCATAAAGGTCGCCCGCGTTGTCGAGGGCCAGGTCCCAGATGTATTTGGTTTGAGGGTCGAAATACACCGACGCACTCCAGCCGGAATCTACGGCTGAGTTCTTCTCCGAGACTGGCTTGGTTTGATTCCCTGAGCTGGCGTGATGTTCGAGCTTGTAGATCTTCCCATCGGGGTTGGTGGCTGCGTAGATCGCCCCGGTCTTGTCGACAACCAGGGTTTGCACTTGCAACTCCTGCGGCTCGAAAATCACGGTTGACTTTCCGTCCGGAGTAATTCGATACACCCGCGCAGGCGAACCCGCGGCAGCATAGACGTTGCCATCGCGATCGGCCGCGATCGACCAAATGTAAGCTGACTGCGTAGTGGACAGCGCTTTGAAAGACGGGGCTAGTTCCAGACCCCCGGCACTGCGAACGGCCACGCCGTGGACCGTGCCCTTGGTCAGGTCTTCGAACTTCGACTGTTCCCAGGTACGCGTGTTTTGGGCGAAAACCGAGCCCGTGAGGAAAAGCGTGATGAAGACAGCAGGAAACCTACGCAGATGAATGGCCAAGTTGAGACCTCGTTCAGCAGTGGTGGGAAGGAAGATTCAGGGTAACACACGGGTCACGGCTGTTGGCCGGTTGACCGCGAACTGCGTATCCAGCTGGGATTCAGGTCATTTGGGAAGGACATCCCGCCCGCGGTACACTACAACCGCGATGACCACTTCCCCCAATGGCGCTCGCCGTCCCGACATGGGTGTAAGTTTCGCCGGCATCCAACTCAAGAATCCTGTCATCGCCGCCAGCGGCACCTTTGGGTACGGGATCGAGTTCGAAGACGTCGTCCACCTCGACAAGCTCGGCGGATTCGTGGTCAAGGGCCTCTCCAAGGAACCGATGGCGGGCAATCCGCCCCCTCGCCTGTATGAGACGCCTGCAGGCATGCTTAACGCCATTGGCCTGCAGAACATCGGGGCTAGGGCGTTCCTAAATGAGAAACTGCCCAAGCTGCGTCAAATCAAGAATATTGTGGTTCTGGCCAACGTGTTCGGCTACACCCGCGAAGACTATGAGAGCACGATACAGATCCTGAACGAAGGCGAAGGTATCGCCGCGTACGAATTGAACGTCTCCTGCCCCAACACCGCGCATGGCGGAATTCAATTCGGGAGCGACCCGCGCGCTCTGGATGAAGTGGTCGCCACCGCCCGGCATAATTCCAAGCGGACGCTGATTGTGAAGCTTTCCCCCAATGTGACCAGCATCGCGCAGATGGCCCATGTCGCCCAGGAAGCTGGAGCGGACGCGATCTCACTGGTGAATACGTTCGTCGCCATGGCCATTGACCCGGAAACCCGCAAGCCGCGAATCTCCAATGTGACGGCGGGCTTGTCGGGCCCCGCCATTAAGCCCATCGCGCTGCGCATGGTCTACGATGCGGCCAAGGCGGTGAAGATTCCCGTCATCGGCATGGGTGGCATCTCAACCGCCGCAGACATCATCGAGTTCATGCTTGCAGGGGCGACTGCGGTGCAGATCGGGACGGCCAGCTACTGGGACCCCTGCGCCACGGAGAAGATCGTGAATGAACTGCGCGACTGGTGCGTAGAGCACAAAATTGGGAAGATTGCAGAGTTGACGGGCGGGCTGGTAGTGGAATGATCCACTCAGAATAGCGGCCACGGATCAGCGCGGATTTCCACGGATTAAGGTCAAAGCAATTCTTCTTAACAAAAATTTATCCGTGTTGATCCGTGTAAATCTGTGGCTGATTTAAGAAAAAAGGCCCGCCAGGGGTGGTCACCGGCGGGCTCAAACGGGAAGGCTGAGCGAACGCCTAGGCATCATCTCAAGACAGCACCGGTGGCGCAAGTGGCCGGGCGCCCTTGGGTCTCTTGCCTCTACGCAACTTTCCGGACGCAAAGTGCAAGCGCCTGCACATTCAGTCAACAGAATTGACTAGATTACCGTTCGTGGCTGTACCAGATCGAGCCCGGAGAGCGGAAGTTCAGGCCTTCCCCCCAGACGGCCTGGGTATGGCCTTCGCTATCGATATCCATTTCGAAGTAATCGCCAAACGGGAAACTGAAACCCTTGGATCGAACGTAGCGATACCCGGGAATATAGCTCGACAGCCGAGTCTCCGCCGACCAGGTCGCACCGCCGTTGCTGGAGCTGCGAGCGTAGGTGTTCCAGAGTGGACTGTTGCGGGTGTCCATCCAGGCGATACGCACATCACCGGCTGTTCCCGCCACCAGTGCCGGAAAGGCGTGTTCCACGCCCGCCGCCGCGCGTGAGACATCGGCCTTGGCTGACCACGTGTCACCTGCCGTAGTCGAGGAAGTGAAATAAATTCGCTCGGGCGCCTTATCACTTTTGCCAGAGTTCCACAGCGCGTACAGCGCCCCGCCTGCGTCGGAAGCCATGGTGATCTGTGGCCCCAGGTATCCCCACTCGCAGTGGTAGGCCGAACAATCGGGTGGGGCACCGGAGCTATCCATCCGAGTGGTGGCCCAAGTCTTGCCACTGTCGGAGGACTTGCTGATGTAGAGGTTCACCCTTCCCTTCGCTCCATTACGCCGGGTGTAGCCCGCCCAGGCAAGATGAACGTTGCGTTCGGGGTCCACAGTCGCGCCACCGGCGAGGGCCCGAGCCAGATTGAGCACCGGGCTCACCTCGGCAGAGGTAAAGGTGATCCCGCCATCGTGGGACGAGGCCACACGCATGCTGCGCTCGCGATTGAAGGCGAGGTAAACATCCTGGCCTCGCACCGCCAGAACCGGTTTGTCAGCGTCCTCCCCATCGCGGTCGGCAATCGTGATGGACCAGCTCTGCCCAAAGTCCACGGATCTTGCCACCACCGCGTCGGTGTTACCGTTCTGCAACCAGGCGGCGTACACGGTGCGGCGATCGACGGGATCAACCACGATCTGCGGATCAAACTGGCCCGAAAGGTGGGGCGTGATCGCGTGGGGTGGCTGCCAGCTGGCGCCGTTGTCATCGCTCACCACCAGTGTCATGGACGGTAGTGGGCAACCCGGACAGTCCGGCAAGCGGCCGTACTGTGGATACAGGACATACACGTGGCCAAATCCGTCGGCGGCAATGGCAGGCTCCCATTGGTCTCCCACCGGAAAACCCAACCGGGTTTGCGCTGTGAAACCCGGGCCGGCAGCCAACGCCGTAGGGGTTAGCACCAAAACGAGAGCGCACAACAATGCGACGGGCGACCGCTGGCTGGAAAAAGCTGGGGTCACAATACCTCGGGTCGGCCCGGGAGGAAAGCCGCTACTGGAGTCTATTGCCGGGGACGGAGCAAGTCAATGGAAGGCAAGGGAATGTAGGCACGGGCGTCCCGCCCCTGCGGGGGCGCTGGCAAAGCCTTGTCACTTCCTCCCCCCTTCCCTCATCTAATAGAATCATTACCTTCAGCGGGAGTCATATATCATGGCCAAAGCCATTTTTGCCGCAGGCTGTTTTTGGGGAGTCGAAGCCACTTTTCGCCAATTGCCGGGCGTGATTTCGACCCGGGTCGGTTATACCGGCGGGAAGACCCAAGACCCCAATTACAAAGAAGTTTGCACCAACACCACCGGGCATGCTGAAGCCGTCGAAGTCACCTACGACCCGGCCAAGCTTTCCTACGACAAGCTGCTCGAGGTTTTCTGGGAGAACCACGATCCCACGCAACTGAATCGCCAGGGACCGGACTGGGGCACGCAATACCGGTCGGCGATCTTCTTTATTTCCCCCGAACAGGAAGCTGTCGCCAAAGCTTCCAAGGAAGCCCTGGGGAAATCCGGGCGCTTCAGCAAGCCCATTGTCACCCAGATCGTCCCAGAGGCGACGTTCTACGAAGCCGAGGACTACCACCAGCAGTATCTGGAGAAGAAGGGTCTGGCGACCTGCCACATCAAAGCGTAAACGGTACGGCTTTGCACGGGATGCTTTAGACTGAAGAAGCATCGGGACAAGGAAAAATTAAGAATGAATTTGGTTTGACCCGTGCAAAGCCGCCCAGAGCCGTGGCGCTTTGACTAATGTATATCGAGCTCCATTCCCGCTCTGCCTTCAGCTTTCTGGAAGGCGCTTCCCTGCCCGAGACCCTGATTGCAACCTGCGCCAATCTGAACATGCCGGCCATGGCGCTGCTCGATCGCGACGGCGTCTACGGCTCGCCGCGCTTCCACATGGCGGCCAAGAAGGCTGGGATCAAGGCGCATATCGGAGCGGAGGTAACATGCGACACTTTTAGCCCTGTCATCCTGAGCGATTCTTCCTCGCGCTTGCGCGAGGAAAGTGAGTCGAAGGATCCCTGCCCCCCGCAATACGCGAGGAAGATAGGGATTCCTCGCTTTGCTCGGAATGACAAACCCAGAAAACCGTTTCGGCTCCCTTTAATCGCCTCTTCCCGTCCCGGCTATCAGAACCTCTGCCGCCTGATCACCAAGATGAAGCTGCGGGCGGCAAAAGGTGAAGGAGCAGTCCACGAGGAAGAACTCCGGGAACACGCCGCGGGATTGATTTGCCTGACCGGCAGTGAAGACGGCCCTTTGGCCTTTGCCCTGAAAAATGGCGGCAGGGAAGAAGCACGCTGTTGTGCTGAACGTCTGACCGACATCTTCGGCCGCGACAATGTTTACGTCGAACTGCAGCGCCATTTTCATCGCGAACAGGAGGGACAAAATCATGCCGCCATCGAAATTGCACGCTCCCTCCAACTCCCGATACTAGCCACTAACGGCGTGCGTTATACCACCACTCGCGAGCACGAACTGTGCGACGTGTTTACCGCGATTCGCCATCACCGCACGCTGGCCACTGCAGGACGTTTGTTGGCACGCAATTCCGAGTGTCATCTGAAATCCCCGCAGCAGATGCAAGCGCTTTTCGCCGACCTTCCCGAGGCCATCGCCAACACGGCGGAACTTTCTTCTCGTCTCGAATTCACGCTCGAGGATCTGGGTTACGAATTCCCCAAATATCCCGTGCCCGAAGGTGAATCCATGATGTCGTTCCTGCGGGAGCGCACTCGGGAAGGTTTTCAGCAACGCTATGGCCGCGCGTCTGCAGATTTGAAAGAACGCGCCCGCCGCCAAATTGATCGCGAATTGAAACTGATCGAGAAGCTCGCCCTCGCCGGTTACTTTCTCATTGTCTGGGACCTGGTCCGCTTTTGCCGCGAACAGAACATTCTGGTGCAAGGACGCGGCTCGGCAGCCAACAGCGCCGTCTGCTATTCGCTGGGCATTACCGCCGTCGATCCGGTGGGCATGGAGTTGCTCTTCGAACGCTTTCTCTCCGAAGAACGTGGCGAGTGGCCTGACATCGATCTCGATCTCCCCAGCGGCGACCAGCGCGAACGCGTCATTCAATATCTGTATAAGCGCTATGGCGAGCGCGGCGCGGCGATGACTGCCAACGTGATCACCTACCGCAGCCGCATGGCGGGGCGTGAAATCGGCAAGGCACTGGGATTTGATCCGGAGACGCTCGACAAACTTTCGGCGGCCGTTGCCACCTGGGAATATCGAGACGCTAACGATGCCTTCGATCACCGTTTTCGTGATGCGGGACTGGATGTGAAGCATCCACGGTTACGCAAATATTTCGAGCTCTGTGTCGCGGTACAGGATTTACCGCGCCACCTGGGCCAGCATTCCGGGGGCATGGTGATCTGCCAGGGGCAACTTGATTCCGTGGTCCCGCTGGAACCGGCGGCCATGCCGGGCCGGGTGGTCGTTCAGTGGGACAAAGAAGACTGCGCCGATCTTGGCATCATCAAAGTTGACCTGCTCGGGCTGGGCATGATGGCGGTTCTGGAAGATTCCCTCCAACTCATCCGCGATCATTACAAGGAGGAAGTGGACCTGGCCCATCTGCCTGCGGACGATCCTGCGGTCTATTCCGCCTTGCAGAAGGCCGACACCATCGGCATGTTCCAGGTCGAGAGCCGGGCGCAGATGTCGTGCCTGCCGCGCTTACGTCCGCAGTGCTTCTATGACATTGTGGTGGAAGTCGCCATCATTCGCCCCGGGCCGATTGTGGGGCAAATGGTGAATCCTTACTTGCAGCGCCGCCAGGGGCGCGAACCGGTGACTTATCCGCATCCTTCGCTGGAACCGGTGCTGAAGCGCACTCTCGGGGTACCTCTTTTCCAGGAACAGTTGCTGCGCATCGCTATGGTGGCTGCCAACTTCAGCGGAGGCGAGGCCGAAGATCTGCGCCGCGCTATGGGATTCAAGCGCTCGCAAGCCCGCATGAAAGAGATCGAAGCCAGGCTGCGGGCGGGTATGACGCAGAATGGCATCTCGCAGGAAGGCCAGGAACAGATCATTCTGTCGATCACTTCGTTCGCTCTTTACGGATTTCCCGAATCGCACGCTGCCAGCTTCGCGCTGATTGCGTATGCCAGCGCTTATTTGAAGTGTCATTACCTGGCGGCGTTCACCGCGGCGCTGCTGAATAATCAGCCGATGGGCTTCTATCACCCGGCGACGATTGTGAAGGACGCGCAACGGCACGGGCTGAAGGTCCTGCCGATTGACGTGATGAAGTCGGAGTGGCAGTGCACGCTGGAGCATTCAGCAATCAGCAGTCAGCAATCAGTGCAATCTGTCATCCCGAGTGAGGCTTCTCCTTTGCAAGACAAAGGAGAAGGTGAGTCGAGGGACCTGTTTTTAACTGAAAAACCAGTTGTCAGTTCCCAGTTCCCAGTTCCCAGTTTGGCGCTGCGACTGGGTCTGCGCTATGCTCGCGGTTTGCGTGAAGAAGCCGCACAGGTGCTGGTTCATCAACGTAATACAGCGCCGTTCACTTCCATCCACGATCTCGTGCATCGCGTGCCCGAACTGCGCAAGGACGAACTCAACACTTTGGCGGAGATTGGCGCATTAAATTCAATAAAAACCGGCCACGGATCTGCGCGGATTCCCGCGGATCAAATCAACAATCAATCAACCATCAAAAATTATGACCTTCCTCTTCACCGCCGCGACGCTCTCTGGCAAGTGGAACGCGCGGTTCGTCATTCCGGTCCTCTGCTCGATGCCCTGTCCGAACCCGACGCAGCCTCTCCGTTGCGTGCGATGAATGCGGAAGAGCGGCTGGTGGCAGACTTTCGGGGGACGGGCATGACAGTCGGTCCCCACCCTATGGCCTATCACCGGCCTCGCATGCAGGCGATCGGGGTCCGCAAGGCCAGCGAACTTGGCGGTATCCCTAACGGACAGCATTTACGCATCGGAGGGTGCGTCATTGCCCGCCAGCGCCCCGGCACAGCCAAGGGATTTGTCTTTCTAAGCCTGGAAGACGAAACCGGCGTGGCCAATGCGATCATTCATCCCGATTTGTTTCAGAAGAACCGGCTGCTGGTAAGCTCCGCGCAATTTCTCATGGTCGAGGGAATGTTGCAGAATCAGGACAATGTAATTTCGGTGAAGGCGGAGCGGGTATTGCCTTTGGCCATCACCCGCGCTGAGACCAGCTCGCACGACTTCTACTGATCCTCCCACGCCTGTTGCGTTACGCAACACTTGCGTTCCGATTCTCCCCGGACTGCAATAAAGAAAATTTATGTTTCAAACAAATTAATTTTCTCTCAGCTTCTCACACATCCACAGCGACTCGGTTTATTATTACTCATACCCGTCATGCAATTTTTGTGAGGACTCCAAAGCAACCAGTCGTTGCGGTGTATTCGGGCAATCATAAATTCGGTTCATTCATGGACTGTATGTATAGAAAAGGAGTATCGGTAGATGCCTAGAGCAAAGACACCCCGCACCAGCACAACCACCAACAAACCAGTCATCACCATGCCGGAACCTGGATCTAAGACCGCGGGTCGAAAAGGCTTCCCCGGCGTTCCGCCCGTTGACATGGAGACCCAGATCCGTGCGCGGGCTTACGAGTTGTACCAGGCGCGGGGATGCACCCCCGGCCATGAGAATGAAGATTGGTTCCGGGCCGAACAAGAGGTTCGGGCCCGCCAGAACCAACAACACAGCGCCTAAGTTGGCCATGCACGGTGGTTTCGCGTGGTTGAGCGCCTTTGTTGGACTAGGAATTAGTATGTCCGAAAGGCCCGACTGGAGCGTTCAGTTTCCTGAACAAGCCTTGCCCCTGTGTGTCCGGGCAACCATTCCGTATTCGTGAAGCGTCGTGTAACCTATAGGCGCTCCACTTCGCCGGTTGCCTCGGCCGATGGTTTCTGAAAAAATGCAGCAAGGCTCCCCATGTCACAAATAGGCAGTTTTGCCCTCCTGCTCGCGTTGGCGCTCAGTGGGTATTGTTTCCTGGCGGGACTCATGGCCCTGGTCCGTGACGGGCCAGGCTCGGCGCGGCTGGCAGAAACCGCACGCCGCGCGGGGATTGCCACGTTCGCGGTCGTTTTCCTGGCAGCCGTGGTACTGGTCGTCGCTGCCTTTCAGAACGACTTCTCCATCGCCTACATTTTTCACCACAGCAATCGCGATCTGCCGGCACCGTATAAATTTGCAACCCTATGGTCAGGACAGGAAGGCTCCCTGCTGTTCTGGTCTCTGTTGCTGGCCGCCTACGGGCTGGTGCTGCGGCTGCGCTACAAGACTGATACGCGGCTGTTTGCCTATGCCTCGGTCATCATTGCGGCCGTCCAGATCTTTTTTCTGTTGCTGCTGAATTTCGCCGCCCACCCATTCGCCGTCATGCAAGGCTCGCTGCCCGCCGATGGGAATGGCCTTAACCCCTTGCTGCAGTATCCCGAGATGGTAATCCATCCGCCCATGCTTTACTTGGGCTATGTGGGATTCACCGTGCCCTTCGCCTTTGCGCTGGCAGCGCTGATCATGCGCTATCCCGGCGAGAAGTGGATCCACATCACCCGCCGCTGGACCATGGTGACCTGGGGCTTCCTGACCTGCGGCGTCTTCCTCGGCGCACACTGGGCCTACTCGGTACTGGG
The DNA here is from genome assembly GCA_020073105.1 of Terriglobia bacterium. Classification (GTDB taxonomy): domain Bacteria; phylum Acidobacteriota; class Terriglobia; order Terriglobales; family Acidobacteriaceae; genus JAIQFW01. The sequence goes on along the minus strand of JAIQFW010000001.1, from coordinate 35,933 downwards.
GTGGGGGGGCTACTGGGGATGGGATCCGGTGGAAAATGCCTCACTCATGCCCTGGCTGACCGGCACTGCGTTCCTGCACTCGGTCATGATGCAGGAAAAGCGCGGCATGCTGAAGACCTGGAACATGTGGCTGATCTTCTCCACCTTCATGCTGTCGATTTTCGGTACGTTCCTGACCCGTAGCGGCGTAGTGAGCTCGGTGCATGCTTTCGCGCAGTCGTCGATCGGCGACTGGTTCGTCGGCTTCCTGGCCCTCATTTTTGCCACTTGTGTCTACTTCTACGTGAAAAACCGGTCGCATTTGCGAAGTGAGCACAAGCTGGAGTCACTGGTCTCGCGGGAATCGAGCTTCCTCTTTAACAACCTGCTGCTGTTGGTGGCTTGTTTCACCGTGTTGTGGGGAACGCTGTTCCCGGTGCTTTCGGAATGGGTGCAGGGAACCAAAGTCACGGTCGGCCCGCCGTTCTTTAATCGGGTGAACATTCCCGTGGCGTTGTTGCTGCTGCTTTTGACGGCTGTGGGCCCGCTGCTGGCCTGGCGCAAGACTTCGGTGGAGAGCCTGAAGCGCAACTTCCTGTGGCCCACGATCGGGGCGCTGGGCACGGGAGTCCTGCTAGTCGTGTTGGGGATTCGGCCTTGGAACGACGCGTCGTATTTCTACTCGCTGATGACCATCATGCTGTCAGTGCTGGTGGCTTTGACGGTGATCTCCGAGTTCGTCCGCGGGGGACGGGTGATCGCGCGGCACACCGGCCAGAACCTGTTCGCCTCGATGGTGCAGCTCGCCCACCGCAACACGCGGCGCTACGGCGGTTACATCGTGCACTTCGGCGTGATCGTAATCATGATCGGGTTTGCTGGCTCGGCCTTCAATCAGGACAAAGAGAAGGAAATGGGCTTCGGCGACAAAATGACCATCGGCCCCTACACTCTGGTCTGCCAGTCCTACACCCAGGACGACAATCCGAATTACGGCAGCGAGTGGGCGGTGATGAACGTTTTCAAGGGTGGAAAGCAGATCGCCACACTCAACCCTGAGCGCCGCTTCTACAAGGCCAGCCAGCAAACCTCTACCATCGTCGCCAATCGCTCTACTCCGCTGGAGGACCTGTACCTGGTCTACGAAGGGCAAAACCAGGATACCGGCCGACCCATCATCAAGGCACACCTGAATCCGCTGGTGATGTGGATCTGGGTCGGGGTGTGGATCATTATTGCGGGCACGGTCGTGGCCATGATTCCGAATGCGGTGACCGTGCGGGTGGTGGCCCCAGCCCGAATTCACGCTGCCCCAGTGGGGGCGGATTAATGTTGCGCCATTTTGCAGGCGTCGGCCCCGACAGGGGAAATCCTGAGCGTAGCGAACGTGCCATGCAAAGCCGGTTTCGTCCAGCCTTCAAGATCGCTCTGCTGCTGACGGTCACTCTGCTTCTCATGGGCGCGGGCGATGAATCTGCCCGCTTCAATGAGCTCGGCCATCGCATGATGTGTGCCTGCGGCTGCAACCAGATTCTGCTGGAGTGCAACCACGTCGGCTGCTCTTATTCCGACCGCATGCGGGCCGAGCTGATGACCGCGGTGGATCGTGGAGACAGCGACGACCTCACTCTGCAAGGGTTCGTGCAGAAGTACGGCCCGACCGTGCTGGCTGCTCCCACCAAGGCCGGATTTAACCGGGTGGCATGGATCATGCCCTACGCCGCTCTGATCCTGGGCATCGGCCTGGTCTCGTTTATCGTGCGTGCCTGGAGGAACCGTCCCCTGCTGAGGCCGGCAGATGCTCCGGTGCCCGTGCACGGCGCCGAACTCGAGCATTTCCGCGAGCAGGCACAGAAGGAGACCGAAGTATGAACACGATTGCCGCGATGGCCTGCATGTTGGTTACCGCCGGGACTCTGGTGTACGTGTTTTCCCTGCCTGGAAAGTTGTACCTGGGCCCGCAGAAGACCCGCCTCTCCTACTTGCGGGAGCGCAAGGAGGCGGTGTACGAGAACCTGCGCGATCTGAATTTTGAATTCAATGCCGGCAAGTTCCCGGACGCAGACTACCAGGCGATGAAGGCCTCCCTGGAGGAAGAAGCGGCGGCAGTCCTGGCGGAGATCGCTCATCTTGAAGAAGCCGCAGCGAACGCAGCGGTGGGCAATAGCAAAGGAGCAAGGGTTTGAAACTGTCTAATTTCGCTGGCGGGCTTACGCCCGGCCTGAACCCTTCGGCTTCGCTCAGGGCAGGCTTGCGAGGGCGCCCGTTCCCACGCGGGACCAGTGTGCTCCTGGCTTTCTTGCTGCTGGCCGGAATTTCTTCTGCCCAGACCCTCACTGGCACGGTCACCAACGTCACCACCAGCAAGCCCGCGGCCGGCGACGACGTCGTGCTGCTCAGCCTCTCCCAAGGCATGCAGGAGGCAGGGCGCACTCAAAGCGATGCCAAGGGTGGCTTCACGCTCAAGCTCGACGATGCCAGTGGCCCACACCTCATCCGGGTCATCCACCAGGGCGTGACTTATCACCGCATGGCGCCTCCGGGAACGACTTCGGTGGAGGTGCAGGTCTATGACGTAGCCAAGAAGGTTGTGGGCATCAGCGTGACCGCCGATGTGATGCGATTGCAGGCGCAGGGCAACGAACTGCAAGGTGTTCGTCTGTTCGCCGTCAATAACACTTCCAGCCCGCCGCGCACTCAGATGAACGATCAGAACTTCGAGTTCTATCTTCCCGACGGGGCGCAGGTCGACCAATCCATGGCAGAGACCGCCGGCGGCCAGCCGATCAACTCCGCCCCTGTTCCGCAAAAAGAAAAGAGCCGTTACGCCTTCATCTTCCCATTGCGGCCGGGAGAGACACAGTTCCAGGTTTCGTTCCACATGCCATACAGCGGCCAGGTCAGCATCAACCCTCGCGCGCTTTATGGCGCACAACATTTTGTGGTGATGCTGCCGAAGACCATGCAGTTCACTGCCGGGCAAGGCGTGGCGTTTCAAGCCATGCAGGACCCACGCCAGTCCGATGCCGTCGTACAGGTAGCTTCCAATACCACCGTCGGCCAGCCGCTGGATTTCAGCATTTCTGGAACCGGAGCGTTGGGCGAAGCCGGGGACGATAGCCAGGGCAGCCCAACTCCCGTTGGCGGCGCCACGGTGGGCCGCGATTCGCGGCCGGGCGGAGGCTTAGGCCCGCCCATCGATGCACCCGACCCATTGGAGAAATACCGCTGGTACATTCTGGGCGGTTTCGCCGTGGTGCTGGCCGCGGGCGCCATTTACATTGCCGGGCGCTCCAAGACCGCAACCGCGGGCGTGCCCGATTTTGTTGCTTCCGATATCGAAGCTCCGGAGACTCCCCGCGCCGTTCGGCCGAAAGCGTCCGACCACTCCGCAATGTTGCTCGAAGCGCTGAAGGAAGAGATCTTCCAGCTCGAAGTCGAGCACAAGCAGGGACGCATCTCGCAGCAAGAGTACGAGAAGGCCAAGGCTGCCCTCGACCAGACCCTGGAGCGGGCAGTAAAGCGGGGAGGACGCGCCCCTTCGCCCGTCAGCTAAACGGGATTGGACGGTGCCAGGGACTTCTCCATGAGCATCGGGCCACCGTGCTCAGCAATCGACACAAAAACCGCCCGTCCGTCGAAGCGGTAATTCTGGTAGGAGCGCTGCACGCGCGTCACGAATCCCTGCTTGCGGAAGATGTGCTGTGACACCTTGTTTGTCGCCTCGGTGACCGCTATCCGATAGCCTCTACGCGCACCGTGCTCAAGGCAGGCTGCGACAAGCTGATGCCCCACTCCCCGTCCGGCGACACGGTCGGAGACCCCGAGCAGGAACAAATGGAGAGACTCGCCGGGACGAACTGGCTGGCCTCGCCGGTACTCCGCATCCAACTGGCCCAGGATATCGAAGATCGGATCGAACTTTGCGCTCAGCCGATCCATCCCGCCGGGCAGCGCCGATGCACAGTCCTCAGTCAGCAGCGCGCCGACCAGCTCGCCCGTATCGGCCAGACGCGCCACGATTGTGAGGCCCTCGGCTGCCGCTTTGCGGCAGAACAGCCGGACGAACGCCTCGAACTCGGAAGGGGTCAGGCCGACTGCGACGGCGGGCGGGTCGCGACGACTGAACACCTCGCCCAGGAGCCTTGCCATCGCATCAGCGTCGGAGAGAGCATAGACGCCATACTCGATCGGCACGTGTTCAGCTGAATCCTGCATCGATCGTCTTCCGTTGCGAAGGGCTGGTAACGCAGGGCTGAATCCCTGCGCTACGCCCCGGCACAGCAGGCCCATCCAGCCTTACTTCGGCATGTAGCTCAGGTCGGCGCGAAATACCGACATTTCCGTAACGATGCGGTGGCAGCTGCGGCGCAGTTGGTCAAGCGCACTCGCGTCACCGTAAGTCTCTTTGAGCGCATCTTCGAGTTTCTTTTCCGGCGGTTCCATGTCACCCCAGGAAGCGCGGTCGGTGACCAGCACGAAGGTGGGCGCGTCACCGCCGTTGGCGAGCGCATACCAGCGAGAGGGCTTGGCCGGGTAGTTGGTCTTCTGAATGGCGGCATTGATCTTCTTGACCGCATCAATGAAGTCATTCAGGTGTTCAGGGATAATGTTGTAGGTCGCGGTGGTCCGCATCTTGGCCGGTACGGCCGGCGGTTTGGTCAGGCTGAGGTCATCGCGATACACGTAGTAGAACGTACCGCCGCCTGCCGCGTAGGGGCCCATCGTCTTTTGCACATTGGGGCCGTCGAGCTTGTTGAAGGCATCGCGGGAGTCGAAGTCCTTCCAGTTGTGTCCCGGGGAAGCCATGATGTAGCTGCCGCTACGCTCGCCGGTGGTGATCTCCCACACGAATATGCTCCACGCATCTTTTTGGGCGGCGTGGAAAGCGGAATGCTCCTTGCGGCCGGCTTCCCACTGGCTGGTCATCCCAGACTTGGGGGTGGAGATGTTTACTTCGGAGACCATCTGGGGTCCGGACTGGGCCAGAACCGAGATGGCGAGGAACAGCAAAATGATTACAAGCGCGAATTTACGCATGGGGCTCCTAATGTTGGGATGGCGGCCTCTGAGAGCTGGGCCGCGTTACGAAAGGTCTTTGGAAAGCAGGGCAACGCTACGCTTCGGAGCACAGAATGTCAATTGGTGTCATTGTTGATCGCTGCTTCGACCCCGCGTGGCGATACCGTTACTTGTCCGCATTGAAGATGTCAGCCATGACTTTCCACTGCTTGTCCGGCTGCTTCTTCCACACTACGACGTATTTGCCGATCTCGGTCATGGGGTTCCCCTGGGCATCCTTTACTTTCAACTCATAGGTTCCCACGTCGTAAGCCATGTCCTTGGACTTCGACACCTCAATCTTGGTTGGCGCAAAGCTCACGTCGGCCTTGAGCTCGGACAACAGATGCGACCAAACCGCACGAATCTGTTCCTTCCCAGTCGCCTTCGGTGCATTGGCAGGAAGCGCGGAACCGTCTTCAGCATAGAACGAGATCGTCTTGTCGACATCTTTGCTCTGCGCCGCAGCCGACCATTGCGTATCAAGTTTCCGGATCGCTTCTTCGTCCGAGCCGTCCGTCTTCGCCAGCGACAGCGATGTCAACAGCAACAACGAACAGCCGATCAACGCAAATTTACGCAGGTCCTCGTCGCCTCCTGTGAGGTTTTGAACTCAACACCTGGACCGGGTCCCCCAAAACGCCGGACCCGCTCACAAGCGTGGAGCGGGTTCCGGAGCCAGTGCCTGCCAGCAGTCTGCCAGGTTGAGGTTCTTGTCACTCCAATGCCAAAGCCAGTTCGACCCATATCTTTGAAAGCAGCACCAGCCGCCCCCAGACCCTACTTGAGGGCGTAGGTGCCCATGCAATCCCACGTAACGGTCCCATCGGCATTGCCCTTGCCGGAGCAGCTGCCTTCGCCTTTAGCCGCGGCAAACTTCCCAGTGCCGCCGGCGATGGACCACTTATTGTCCCCGGACTGAAATTGCCCATCCTTCACCATGCCCTTGCCCGAGTTGGAGTAGTGGTAGTAAATCTTGTCGCCATTTTCCGCGGTAACCACGAACACTCCATGCCAGGTGGTCGTGTCGCCCATGGTTTCGTTGAATTGCGTGCCGATACCTTCTTTCTCCTTCACCCCGCCCACCTCGCCTTTGGCAGCGGTGCAAGTCGTCTTGGTGATCGCATAGGTATGATTCGCCTGGTCGCCCACATCAATGCTGTGCGCGTCCGACGGCTTGCCACAATTCCACTGCGACACCAACTTGTCCTTCGCCAGCGACAGCGATGCCAGCAGCAATACAGTGCAGCCAACCAACCATAATTTGCGCATGTCTTTACCTCCTGTGAAGTTTTGGAACTCGACCAAATCCTTGGCCGTCCACGTCCGGAGATCTACTTCTTCTCCGCATTCGCTGGTTTGGCCGCCTTGCCTTTCAGCTCGACTACGATCGCATCCATCCCCGCGTCACTGGTGTTCTCGGGCAAGTGCGTTTCGGCGGCGGTATATTGTGCCTGGCCTGCCTTGATGTCAAAGGGTTGACTCTTGCCATCCGGAAGATTGAACACGCCCTTAGCATCAGTGAGGAACACAGCAACCGTAGCTGGGTGGCTGTGCATGACCGACTTCTCATGCGGGCCGTAGTGCACCTTCAAAATCCGCACCTGGGCGTTCTCGCTCACGACCGTGTAATGCTTGGGATCGACCTTAACCGCATCCTGTGCGGACAAAAGTGGAACGAGACAGACGCACAGCATCAAACCATGAAGAGCTAATGGTACTCGCATCTTGATCTCCTTCTTGATTGGGTTTTTTTACTCTGGGCCAACGAAGACAAGGCCCGTGCGCCGGAACCGACTATAGGGGTGCTGAGACTTTTCGGCGAGGTCTCATCCCAGAACTGAATGTCAGGAACAGAGGAAATGTACGCCAATTGGGGAAAAAGTCAAACGCCAGGGCCGCCTGGCAGTGGTGCGGTTCGGCGAGGAAGCAAGCCTATCGCAGAACGCGACACCTCGCACGGCGCGCCCAGATCCGCTTCGCTATAATCACAATCCCACAGCGCAACGGAGAAATATCGCTGTCACGGCCTGGGGGAAGGAACTTTGCTGGCGAGCCAAGCGGTCCCTGGGAGGACTAAATGTCAGACATGAATGGCAGAGTAGCTCTGATTACCGGCGCGAGCAGCGGGATTGGCCGAGCGACCGGTGAGGCTTTCGCGGCGCGAGGCGCCAAGGTAGTTCTTGCGGCGCGGCGCGAACAGGAGCTGGCGACCCTCACGCGTGAGATCGAGTCTCGGGGAGGGAGAGCAAGCTTCGTGGTCACGGATGTCGCAATCGCCAAGGATGTCGAACAGATGGTGGCACATACGATTGAGACATTTGGCTGCCTCGACTACGCGGTGAACAACGCCGGCATCGAGGGGAAATTAGCAGGCATTACGGATTTACCCGAGCAGGACTGGGACCGAGTTCTCGACACGAACCTGAAGGGGACCTTTCTGTGTTTGAAGTACGAGGCCCGGGCCATGCTTGCGGGCGGACGTGGCGGTGCCATTGTCAACGTCGGTTCTGTAAACTCTTTTCTTGGCTTCCCCACCGGCGCGGCGTACGTCGCCTCGAAACACGGGCAAATCGGGCTGACTACGAGCGTTTCCGCGGAGCTGGCGCCGCAGGGAATCCGGGTCAATCTCGTGTGTCCAGGGTTCATCGATACGCCGATGCATCACCGGGCGCGCGGCATCGTCGGAGACGACTTGTACGACAAGGTTCTGATACCACGCGTCCATACGAGGCGCGCAGGGCGTCCGGATGAGATCGCCCAAACTATAGTCTTCCTGTGCTCGGACGAGGCTAGCTACATCTCGGGTACGACGCTGACGCCGGATGGAGGGTTCACTCTGACGATCTGACTTGGGCGGCACGATGGCTTCAAGTATCCAAGGCGCCGGGGCCAGACGCTTCTCATTGCAGCGGAGCTATTTACACCCGGAACCAGCGCCGCGTCCCTGGTTGAATCCCCCTGCTCGGGGTACCATCTAATAGACTGAGAATCTCAATGGGAAATACATTCAAGACCGCATTTCTTCTAACGCTGCTCACTCTGTTGCTGGTGTTCATTGGCCGGGCCTTCGGTGGCCAAAACGGCATGATCCTGGCGCTGGCGCTGGCAGCGGTCATGAACTTCGTTTCGTACTTTTACTCGGACAAGATTGCTTTGGCCATGTACCGCGCCCAGCCGGTCACCCGCGAGCAATTGCCCCGTGCGTACGAAGTGGTCGAGCGCCTGACACAGAAGATTGGCATCCCCATGCCAAAGCTCTACGTGATTCCGACCGACTCGCCCAACGCATTCGCGACGGGCCGCAATCCCAGCCACGCGTCTGTCGCTGTGACCCAAGGCATTCTCACCCTGCTCAACGACGAGGAACTGGAAGGCGTGCTGGCGCATGAGTTGGGACACGTGAACAACCGCGACATTCTCATCAGCTCAGTCGCGGCAACGGTCGCCGGAGCTATCACCATGCTGGCCAGTATGGGACGCTGGGCTATGTTCTTCGGCGGGATGGGCGGCCGAGATGACCGTGACCGTGGCGGCGGTATTGGCGCCCTTCTGATGCTGATCCTCGCACCGATCGCTGCGTCGCTGATTCAGTTGGCGGTTTCGCGTTCCCGCGAGTATCAAGCCGATGCCACGGGCGCGCACTTCACCGGCAACCCGTACGCTCTGGCCAGCGCCTTAACGAAGCTGGATGCCTATTCGCGGCGGCTGCCGATGCAGGCAACGCCCTCGACCGCCCATTTGTTCATTATTCAGCCACTACTCGGCATGAACTTTGGCAGCCTGTTCTCGACCCATCCACCGATCGCAAAGCGGATCGAGCGCCTGACGGGAAGGCCGGCGGAGTTTACTCAGTAAGCACTCAGCATTCAGCAGTCAGCATTCAGTCCCTTGAAATTCTGGAGACTACCAAAATCTTTCATGGCTGAATGCTGACGGCTGAGTGCTGAATGCCCCCATAACCTCCGTAACCGCCGGCGCCCCACGCCCCATAGTAGAATCGCTGTGATGTCCCCTGAAACCGCCAGCGCCGTTTCCCACCGTGCGGCCCATCTGGAAAATGCCCTGTGTAAGGTGATCCGGGGCAAAAATGACGTTGTTCGTCTCGCGGTGGTTTCTCTTTTGGCCCGCGGACATCTGCTGATTGAAGGCGTCCCCGGGGTTGGCAAGACGACTCTGGGACAGGCTTTAGCGCGGGCGCTCGATTGCAGTTTCCAACGGGTGCAGTTCACCAGCGACATGCTTCCCTCCGACGTTCTGGGAATTTCGATTTACTCCGCCGTGGAGCAGCAGTTTGAGTTCAAGCGCGGGCCGGTTTTCACCAATGTTCTGCTGGCGGATGAGATCAACCGCACCACCCCGAAGACGCAGTCGGCACTGCTGGAAGCCATGAACGAAGGCCAAGTAACGGTGGACGCTCATTCTTATCCGCTGCCTCAACCGTTTTTGGTCATCGCCACGCAGAACCCAGTCGAGCATCACGGCACGTATCCGCTGCCCGAATCGCAGCTGGACCGCTTTCTCATGCGGGTGCGCATGGGCTATCCCGACAGCGACGCGGAACGCGAGATCTTGCGCTCCGAGGCCGGGGCAGCGAAATTGGAAGGCATGCGGCCAGTACTCAGCGGGGCCGATCTGCTGGAGATGCAGCAGGCGCTGGCCAAAATTCGCGTAGATGACTCACTGGTGAGCTATGCACTGGCGATTGTCGGCAAAACCCGCGAGTCGGAACACCTGTCCCTGGGTGTTTCCCCCCGCGGTTCGCAGATGCTCTATCGCGCCGCCCAGGCCATGGCATTTCTCGACGGACGAGCTTTTTGCACACCCGAAGATTTCAAGCCGCTGGTTGTTCCGGTGTTTGCTCACCGCGTCGTCGTGAATGGCCTTTACGCCTCAACGCTCAAGAAGTCAGAACAAGCTGAACAGGTGCTGCAGGAGATTGTGGAAAGCACGCCGGTGCCGATGTAGAGCAGTTCTCAGTTCCCGGTTGTCAGTTCTCAGTCCCAACCGCGATAATGTTCCGCCATGTCTTTTCTTCGTTACCTCATGCTCTTGTCCTTGATCGCCTGGATCGGTGGGTTGATCTTCTTCGCTTTTGTTGTCGCCCCCGCAGCCTTCGCTGTCCTGCCTACCAGACACCTGGCTGGAAACATGGTGGGCCGAACTCTCGGCATTCTGCACTGGATGGGCATCTTCTCTGGTGTCATCTACCTGGCTAGTTCCCTGCTCTATAGTCAACTGACCCGAGGCACACCCCACCCATTCGCCGCCCGCCACGTCTTGATCGTCGTGATGCTCGCACTGACTCTGGTTTCGCAGTTCGGCATCATTCCTCGCATGGATACACTGCGCGCGTCGATCGGTGAGATTGACTCCGTTCCTCCCGACAATCCTGCTCGCGTGCAGTTTGACTCTCTGCATATCTGGTCGACACGAGTGGAGGGCGGAGTGTTTTTGCTGGGGTTGGTGGTGGTGTATCTGACGGGTCAGCTTCTAGTTGCTAGCTCCTAGCAACGCCTTTGGCTTCAGGCCCTTCAGTGGGCAATTTCTCACCCATCAGTTATTCTCGAATAGAGTTGCTAGGAGCTAGTAGCTAGTAGCCAGAAGCTGCTTCATGAAAACCGGCATTATTGGCCTGCCCCAGGTAGGCAAGACATCTCTGTTTCGCATATTGACCAAGGCGCAGCTCTCTGAGCATGCCAAAGCCAACCCTCGCGAGGCCCACGTGGGCGTTGCCAAAGTACCTGACGAGCGGCTCGACCGCCTGGCTGCACTCTACAACCCGAAGAAGCTGACCCACGCCTCGGTTGAATACGTGGACGTGGGGGCGATTGGCCAAGAGGCACTCAAAGAGAGCGCGTACCTCGGCCACTTGCGCGGCGTGGACGCCCTCGCTCACGTGATCCGCGCCTTCGACGATCCCGCCATCGCGCACGTCGGCCCGATTGACCCCCTGCGTGACCTCAAGAACGTGGAGTTCGATCTGATGGTCAGCGATCTGGGTCAGATTGAAAAACGCCTGGAGCGCGTGGAAAAGGACCTGAAGAAGATGCGATCGGCCGACCTGGAAAAAGAATTCGACTTGCTCAAACGAGCCAAAGTTCATTTGGAAACCGAGCGCCCATTGCGCGAGCTGGAGATGACTCCCGAAGACAAGAAACGCTTTCGCGGGTTCATGTTTCTCAGCGAGAAACCGATTCTGTTCGTCCTGAACGTAAGCGAGAGTACGGCTCTTGGGACTGACCTCGAAGCTGCTGTCAGCAAGTACAAGCTGAACGAAGTGGCATCGCGGCCGAATGCGGCCGCCGCTGCCATCTGCGGCAAAGTCGAGGCCGAACTCGCCGAAATGAGTGACGCCGATGCCGCCGAATTCCTGTCCAGTTACGGCCTCAAAGAGAGCGGACTGGTGCGGCTGATCCGCAGCACGTACGCCTTACTCGGGCTGATGTCCTTCTTTACCGCTGGTGAGGATGAGTGCCGCGCCTGGACCATTCCCGTGCGCACCCGCGCGGTCGAAGCCGCCGGAGCAATTCACTCGGACCTGCAGCACCACTTCATCCGCGCCGAAACCATCCGCTGGGACCAACTGCTGGAAGCCGGGTCAGAGGCCAACGCCCGTGCCCGTGGCACACTGCGTCTGGAAGGCAAAGACTACATTGTGCAGGACGGCGACGTGATGCACATACGGCACAGCGGATAAACCCCAGTTCTCAGTTCTCAGTGTTCAGATGTCACAGCCTTGCGGACTGCGAACCTCCATGATTGAGTCCTGGAGGTTGCCATGGGACAGTCTTACCGCGATCTGATTGCGTGGCAGAAAGCCATGGATTTCGTAATGGATGTATATGGCGTGACAAAGCTCTTCCCTCGCGACGAAATCTACGGCCTGGCAAGTCAACTGAGAAGATCTGCCGTGCTGATTCCCACGAACATAGCTGAAGGACAGGCACGTTACTCAGCGCAGGAGTTCCACTTCTTCCTGAGCCGTGCCCGAGGGTCGCTGGTTGAAGTCGAAACCCAGCTCATGATTGCTCAGAATCTGGGTTACATAACCCCAGAACAAGGCAAGAATATCCTGGACAAAGCCGGAGAGATGGGGCGCATTCTCAACGGCCTGATTGGATCTATCAAACCCGCCGCATAACTGAGAACCGGGAACTGGGAACCGAGAACTGGTATTATTCCTCGGCACGAATGCATCCCATTATTCTCAGCCTCTCGCTCGGTCTCACCGCAGCCGCCGCCAATGTGTTCGGCGGCGCGATCATCGTTCAGAAGCACTGGGACCGCTCCTATCTCAAATACTTCGTTGCGCTGGGCGCGGGATTCATGTTGGCGACCGCCATCGTGGAGGTTTTCCCTGCCAGCCTGGAGCTGCGCGGCAAGGATGCTGCTTTCCTCGTCCTGGTCGGTTACCTGATCGTTCATTTCTTTGAACACACGGTGACGCCCCACTTCCATTTTGGCGAAGAGACACATCAAGATCAGTTCGTCCATGCCCACAAGGGCTACTCGGTTCTGCTAGGTCTGACCATTCACACTTTCTTTGACGGGATCGCCATCACCTCCGGTTTTCTGGTGTCCAACTGGCTGGGATGGATTATTTTCCTCGCCATCTTCCTGCACAAGATTCCCGAAGGTTTTACGATCACATCGGTCATGCTGGCGAGTGGCCAGAGCCGCCCCGTTGCCTGGGGGGCGTCGGTCTTGCTGGGCGCGGCCACGTTTGCGGGGGTACTGACTATGGCCCTTTTCAAACACCAGGTGAGTTTTGGATTGCCGCTCTCAGCAGGGGTGACGATCTATGTGGCTGCTTCCGACCTTATACCGGAAGTCAATCGCGAGCCTGGAGTGAAAATGGCTTTGGTAGTTTTCTTTGGAGTTGGGTTTCTGTTTCTGCTAGACCACTTCTTTCACATGCACTAGCCGTTACTCAACGGTGTGCTTCGCGGTGTACCCTTCGCGCGCGATGATCTGAAACTTCACGTCCTTCCCCTTCTGGTCTTTAACTTTCAGCGGCCCCCCATCCGGCGCTACTACCTCCACTTTCAATTTCCGGTAAGTGCCATCGAGCTTGGGGTTGGTGGGGCGATAAGCAAGGTTGTACTGGTTGCGAATATCGCTGGCGATATCGCGGAAGACCTCCGGGTATTCTGCCTGAAAGCGCGGTTGATAGAAGCGGCCGCCAGTCAACCTGGCGTAGGTCTGCATTTCGTTGTCCGCCTGCAAGTAGTCCATGCGGCCTACTGGGATGGCTCCACCTCGTGTGTAGCCGGTACAGCCACGGGTTTCGCAATATTCGCGCAGCGTCCACCCGATGCTGATGGGAAAAATGGTGATGTCTTTAGTGTCCTTGATCTTGGTCAGGATCTGGTTGAGGTTGACCCGGCTGAAACTGTCGAACCCACTGCTAATCAGAATGATGTATTTGTGTCCTTCGATGCGGTCCAGCCGGTCCAAAGTGTCGTACAGGGCATCAAAGATGTTGGTCTCAGCGAAACCGGGCATCTGCAATTCGTTCAGCGCACCGAGGATCGCTCCCTTGTCTTGGGTGAAATCCACCAGGATCTGGGGGCGCATGTCATACGACTCCACCGCCACCCAATCGTCCTTTTTCAACATTTGAGTGAAGGTATAAGAGGCCCGCAAGGTTTCGATCGTGAAACGGTAGGCGATTGATGCAAACTCTACCAGCAACACCGCGGTGATCGGCGCCTCCGACACGTTGAAGCCCGATACGTTCTGTTGTACCCCATCCTCATAAACCCGGAAGTTATCCTTTTTCAGGCTGGAGATGAACTGGCCGTCCTTGGTGGTCACACTGACTGGCACCGTCACTAGAGGCACGGTCACTTGGATGGAGTAGTCCGGCATGCCCTCGATCTTCTTGGGTTTGGTCGGTGGGGGTGGAGGCGGAGGTTCTTCTTTCTTCCTGGGGATAGCGTAAGGCCCCACATCGCTTTGCGGGCCGCCCGCCTCGGGAGGCGGCGTTTGCTGGTTTGGAGAAGGCTGTGACTGTTCCTGGGCTGGCAGGGAGAGGCTGGTCGCAGCCACCATCACGAGAGCGAGAACCACCGCCAGCGGGCTCCGCCCCCAGCTCATGGCCCTTCCGTAAAGCGAAGAAAACCTTGAAGTCATCAGAAAACCCTGTGCTAGTATAGACGCAGAGCTTCGCGATTGGGATGTTTTGCTAGGCTTCTGCTACCCTCCCACCCGGCAAACTCGAGATAAGAGCGCGGAGTGTAAGTCTTTGGTTTTGGGGCTCGTTGGCAGGCCCTTGGGGAAAATTGGATGAGACCAGCAGTTCTCGCCGCTGTATTTTGCCTTTCAGTATCCCCCGCGATCAGCGCCCAGCCCGCCGCTTCGGTGGAGACCCTTCCGATCAACGAGATTCATGCTGGCATGCACGGCGTGGCCTACACCGTGTTTCAGGGCACCAAGCCGGAAGCCATGGACGTCGAGGTTCTGGGCATCCTGAAAAATGTCAATGGTCCCAAAGGTGATGTAATCCTGGTTCGACTGGGTGGCGCTAAGGTCGAATACACCGGCGTGGTTGCCGGCATGAGTGGTAGCCCCGTCTACTTTAACGGCAAGCTGGCAGGGGCCGTGGCCTTCCGAATCGGGGAGTTTTCCAAGGAGCCGATTGCGGGTGTGACCCCGATCGCGGAGATGCTCGAGATCAGCGCGGTCGATCGCAGCCTCACAGCGCCGCCGATCGAAGTGAAGGCCGCCGTAGCTTCTCCCAGCAAAACCGCCGGCCCGGGTGATGCCCACGTCCCGGTTCAGAACTTCGCCAACTATCTGCGTCCGATTGAGACTCCGCTGGTTTTCAATGGCTTTTCCGAAGAGGCGGTGCAGCGCTTTGCCTCAAAGTTTGCGGCTGCCGGGATTGTGCCCGTCATGGGTGCGGGCTCAGTGAGTGACGAGAAACAGCCACAAGCGATGGAGCCGGGTTCGGCGGTGAGCGCAATCCTGGTGCGCGGCGACATGGATATTGCCGCCACTTGTACCGTCACCTACATGGATGCCGCGCATCTGTTGGCGTGTGGCCACCCGCTGATGCAGTTTGGCACGATCGACCTGCCCATGACCAAGGCACAGGTGTTGGCCACCGTGCCCTCGCCGCTCAATGCCTTCAAGATCGTGAACGCCACCGAAGCTGTCGGCGCCTTCGTGCAGGACCGCCACACCGGAATTCTCGGCGAGTTCGGCAAGAAGCCGGCCATGATCCCGGTCACACTTACGATCCATAGTGAATCCAGCGACAAGCAATTCCATTACGAGGTGCTGAACAATGCGCACCTGAGTCCGGTGGCGATGATGGCCACGGTTTTCAATGCACTGCACGGGGTGAATGAGTACGGTGAGGAAACCACCTACCACATGAACGGTCGCATCCGCGTGGATGGCTATCCCGAGGTGTCCCTGCAGGACATGTTCGCGGCCGTCGATGGCGGACAGCCGGGAGCCATGCTGGCTGCCACTTCCCTGGGGGAACGCTTCAGCCGCATCTACGACAACCCGTACAGCACGCCGGAAATCCGCAGTGTTCAGCTTGATTTCGACATGCTCCACGAACGCCGCTGGGCGCGTCTGGAGAGTGCGCGGACCGACATTACCGAGGCCCGGCCGGGAGACGAAATCACCATCGAAACCATGCTTCGGCCGTACCGTGGCGGGGGTCTGATTCAACACATTCCGATCCGCATCCCCACATCCACATCAAAAGGACCGCTGCGCATTCTGGTCAGCGACGGCGATACGCTGGACCGATTGCGCCACGGCACCCCGCTTCTGGTACGCAAACTGGATCTCGCGTCGACCATCGCGTTCCTGAATAAGGAGCACGTCAATAATCGGGTTTATGTTTCATTGCTGGAAGCCGATCCGGAAGCCATGATCGCTGACAAGGTCATGCCCTCGTTACCGCTCTCCATCATGAATGTGCTGGATGGCATGCGTGGCACCCAGGACATGCTGGTGTCGAACGAATCGTCGGTCAATGAAGCTGCCACAGCACCCCTCGACTACGTGGTGGCTGGCGCGCAGGTGCTGACCATCAATATCAAGTAGCCGCCTTTCCCTGGAACCTGGGCAAGCTCTGCAAGCAGGCTGCCTGCTCGAGAAGTTGTTGCTCAAGAAGGTGCATTCCCGCCCACTTTTTCGATAGAGTATTGTCTTCCATGCTTGATCTGAGTTTTGTGCGCGACAATCTGCCGCTGGTCGAGGAAAAGCTGCGCCAGCGTGGACTGCATCCTGCGGAGATCCTCAAGGACTTCCGCCAGGTCGACGCCCAGCGCCGCCAGGCCATCACCAGCGCCGAGACCATGAAGGCGCACCGCAATCAGAAATCTGAAGAGATTGCGAAGCTGAAGAAAAGCGGCCAGGATGCATCGATCCTGATGGCGGAGACCAAAGAGTTGCGCCAGGAGATTCAGGATCTGGAGAAGGCCGCCGAGGAGTACGACACCAGTTTGCGGCAGATTCTTACCGGCATCCCCAACCTGCCGCACACCAGTGTGCCGGTCGGCAACAGCGCAGAGGAGAACGTGGAGGCCCGCCGCTGGGGTGCGCCGCCGAAATTTGGCTTCCCACCCAAACCGCATTGGGAGCTCGGGGAGCAGCTCGGCGTCCTCGACCTGGAGCGGGCGGTCAAGCTCACAGGCGCGCGCTTTGCGGTTTACTGGGATCTGGGGGCGCGGCTGGAGCGGGCGCTGGCCAACTTCATGCTCGACCTGCATACCCGCCACCACGGCTACACGGAAGTGCTGCCCCCGTACCTGGTCAATTCCGATTCTATGTATGGCACTGGACAGCTTCCCAAGTTCGCCTCCGATCTCTTCCGTGTCCCGCATGGTGAGAAGGATTTGTGGCTGATTCCCACGGCGGAGGTTCCGGTCACCAACCTGTACCGCAACGAGGTTCTGGACGCGTCACGTTTGCCCATCAGCCTCACCGCCTACACCCCCTGTTTCCGCAGCGAAGCGGGTTCCTACGGCAAGGACGTGCGCGGCATCATTCGTCAGCATCAGTTTCAGAAGGTAGAGCTGGTGAAGTTTTCCCGGCCCGAGCATTCCTACGAAGAACTGGAAAAGCTTACCCATGACGCCGAGGAGGTTTTGCAGAAGCTGGGTCTCCACTATCGCATGGTGAAACTGTGCACCGGCGACATGGGCTGGTCCTCGGCAAAAACCTATGACCTTGAAGTGTGGCTGCCGGGACAGCAGCTCTTCCGGGAAATCTCTTCGTGTTCGAACTTCGAGGCCTTCCAGGCGCGACGGGCCAACATTCGCTTTCGCCCGGAGGGCAAGAACAAGACTGAGTTCGTACACACATTGAATGGCAGCGGACTGGCCATTGGCCGCACCTGGCTGGCCATCGTAGAAAATTACCAGCAAGCCGACGGTAGCGTGCTCATTCCAGAGGTTCTACGCCCGTACATGGGGACCGACCGGCTCACGCCGAAGAAGTTTTAGGACGGGGGAGAGCAACTTTGGCCGCCGAATCGCAATCTACATTGCTAACCCAAAGGGAGAGAACGTAGACTTGGACAGGGCTGAGGCGAATATGACGATTGCGGCCACGCCCGTGGTGCCGATGCGGGGAATCTGGCAGACAATCCGAAGCTACATCCTGTGGTCTCACGAGCGGGGCACCATCCAGTACGACGTGATGGTCACGTTGATTCTGCTCTTCGTTTTCTTATCGCCCCGGCTGATCAATTTCAACGACAAACCGGTCGAACGTAATCCCCAGCGCACCGGAGTGGCAGTTGTGCCTGACGGCCACGGTGGCCTCATCTACCAAGTTGAAGCTGTGGCCGTAAAGGGCAAAGATGACCCGGCCATCCGGGCCGAACTGTTGCAGATCATCGAGCCCATTTCGGGCGAGGTCACCATTTCTAACTACGAGATCGTGCGCGACAAGGCAGGACGCATCGAGGCGTACAAGGTCTTCGTGGAGAGGTGAGGAAGCGATTGCGCCAGCAAAGAGCAGTAGGACTGTCCACGATTGGGCTCCTCATCAGTGCCCTCTTGGCTGCATCCTCAGCGCAGCAGACGCCTGATTCTCACCTGCAGAGCGTCCTCACGCAGATGGATCGCACGGCGGCGAACTTTCATACCACCCAAGCCACCTTCGTCTGGACTCAATACACCAAGATCGTGGATGAAACTGACATTCAGAAGGGCACCGTGTATTTTCGCCGTTCTGGAAACCAGGTCGAAATGGCCGCTGACATCAGCGAACCCGCACCTCCCAAGTATGTGCTCTTCACCGGCAGCAAGGTCCAGGTTTATCAGACCAAGATCGATCAGGTGACCGAGTACAACACCGGCAAGGACCGTGCAGCCTTTGAGAGCTTCCTCGTCTTGGGCTTCGGCGGCAGCGGGCAGGACATGCTGAAATCTTTCGACGTGACTTACCTTGGAACCGAGGGTTTGGACGGCGTCGATACCGCAAAGCTGGATCTGGTGCCGAAGTCCACCAAAGTGCGGAATACGTTTAATCATATTTGGCTGTGGATCGATCCCGCGCGGGGGGTATCGCTGCGCCAGCAACTGTTTGCTCCCAACGGGGATTACCGATTGGCAGCGTACTCCGACATTCGTCTGAACGAAAAGATTGCTGACGGGATCTTTAGGCTGAAGACGACCGGGAAGACTAAGTTCTTGTCTCCCAATGGTTAACGAGGATCTGACCTTGCCGGACAGGAGGAAAGATTAAGGGCTGAAAAACCTGGCGCCGGGCGTTATACTCGAAAATACGTCTCGTAATCAGCAGCACCAACTTATTTGATAAGGCAGCCGACCTCATGGCCAAGGTTTTTACAATTCCGGTCCCTCCGAAAATGGGGCCGAGCAGACGGCGGGAGCGAACTTCGGATCCGCGCTACGTGGACGGACAGCGCCTGCTGGTCGAAGCCATGAAGTACTTGACCCAAGCCGATCCCGTGGGTAATCGCCGTGCCATCGAATGGATCTCCGAGCACGTCCGCACGCGGTTCCGCATGACCGATTCGCCGCTGGGGTAGGGGCGAGTCTCCACGAGAGTTAGGAAAAAAGAAAGAGGGGAGCGAAAGCTCCCCTTTATCATTTTCTGCGCGGGACTTCTTAGAAGAGAAACTTCAGCGCGAACTGAATCAGGCGCGGCCCGCGATAGTACGCGGTCGCCGTTGAAGCCGTGCTGTCCGAGGTGACCTGTCCAAAATTGCCGCTGAAGCCCGAGGCTCCTTCCGACGCGCTTGGCCCGTAGAACTGGACGTGGTTGAAGGCGTTAAAGAAGTTGGCTTGGAACTGCAAAGACTTGCTCTCCGTGAACCTGAAGTCTTTGAGGATGGAGATATCCCAGTTATTGATGCCGGGGCCACGGAGCGAATTCCGTCCCATGTTGCCATGGGAGAACAGCGGCACACTGC
Organism: Terriglobia bacterium; assembly: GCA_020073105.1. GTDB lineage: Bacteria > Acidobacteriota > Terriglobia > Terriglobales > Acidobacteriaceae > JAIQFW01. Next base: position 16,477 of record JAIQFW010000001.1, on the reverse strand, counting down.
CGTCAGTCGCCCCTGGCGGTCCAACCGTGCACGAGATGTTCGTCGGATCGAACCAGAAGGGACCAGTCTCCGTGCCGCCCAGGCAGCTTCCATGGATACCGTCAGGACTGGGGCTGAAGGTCCGGATCTGCCGCGGATTGTCGAAAATCGTGACCGGCCCGATAACGTTGGCCCGATCCAGATAGTTATTCAGCTCGCCGGAATTGTTGTTGGAAAAGATACTGAATGGGTTTCCGGACTGGAAGCTGATGATGGCAGAGACAGTCCAGCCTCCGGCGACCTTGCCGAGTAATGAGTTGCCATGCGATCCGAAAGGTATCTGCCAGATCGGGCTGATCACGAAGCGCTGCCGGGCATCAAAGTCCGCCAACCCGCGATCGAAGGCGGGATTGGTTGGATCCGTGTATTGCGTCGACCGTGCGCGGAAGCCCGAACTCACATCGATGGTCTTTGACAAAGTGTAAGCCGCGCGGAACTGGAAACTGTGGCTCACCTGCTTATCCACCGTCAGCTGTAACTGGTGGCTGGAGGAATTGGCATTGCTAACGTTGGTAAGGATCGTCTGGGCGCCCGTCGGGATTCCGTTGGGGTCGCACGCTGCGAGCGGGCGGGCACACTCCGGGTTAAGTGCATCCGGATCGCCCCCTCCTGCGGCAAGTTGTTGTTGCAGAACCGAGAGAAGAGGATAGTTGGTCTCGTTTGTCCCAATCGCCTTGCGGCTCAAGCTGCCCACATAGACCGCCTCAGCCATGGTGGTTTTTGTCAATTGGTACTGGAAGCCATAATTGAAGTTGTAGGCGTACGGAGTGCGGAACTGCGGACTCACTACGTACGCGAATGGAACCTTGGGACTGAGGAACGTCCCAATCTTGCCCTGCAGGGCGAATGGGTAGGGGTTGGCGTATAAGCTTTGGAATGGATCGGCCACGAAGGAGCCGCCGGGCGAGTCGATACACCCGGAGGCATTGGAACCAAAGCAATTCGGGTAATTGTTTGCGACATATCCGAATGGCGGCTGGCCGCCAAACTGCAAGTTGAGGGCGCCATCTTCGATGTCGTAGAACATCCCGCCGCCGCCGCGCATAACCAGCTTGGCATTACCCAAGACGTCCCAAGAGAAACCGATCCGCGGGGCGAAATTGTTACGGTCCGTATAAATCATGCCGCGATTCGGAGTGCCGGGATCGCCGGGATACAGGAAGTTCGGAGGAGCGCCGGGAAACACCGTGGACTGCTTCCCGGGGAACCACCCGATAATCTCATTCCCGGGGTCGATCTGCGGGGAGTTGTATTCGTAGCGCAGCCCGTAATCCAGAGTGAATCGGTTAGTGACTTTCCAGGCATCCTGACCAAAGAAATACAGCGAATGGGTGCGGATGCCGTATTTGGCGGTGGAGAACTGATAGTAGTTATCGAAGAAACCACCCACGAAATCGGCCAGGTTGTCACCGGTAAAGGCGCCGAAATCGCCAAAGAAAAAGCTGCCATTGTTGTAGAAGTCGTACCTGAAGTTGTTCCGCACCCAGCGCAGATCCACTCCGAATTTCAGATCATGCCGCCCGCGGGTCCAGGATAACGTGTCCTGATACTGGAAGGTCACATCGTGCAGCTTGGTCGGACCCTGCGGAGACGGGCCCAGGGTGAATGATCCGTTCACGTACATGAGCGGCGGGGCCGCCCCGGCAGGATCGTCCGGGTTTACCGCAGAAAAGCCGAGCGCCGCCGGGGTTGTCTTATCGGTTGGAACCGACTGGAAGGTCGCTGAACGGTTGGCCGCAAACCTGAACTCGTTCACCATGGTGGGGGAGATGGTTCGGGTCCAGCTCAGCGATCCTGTCTGGAAGCGTTGCGCGTTGCTGAAGCCGGAACCTACCGGCACGTCTCCCCCGCTCGACGCGCCATGGATAATCTGGAAAGGATAGATCTGCGGCTGATCGTCGAAGATATAAAACGCCGACAGCGCATCCTTGCTCGACAGGTTGTAATCTAAACGGAAAATAAACTGATCGTCCTGAAGCTTTCCGACTGGCGAGGATACAAATTGGTTTCCCGGCAAGTTGGGCAGCGGTACATACCTGGCAATGTAATTTGCAATCACCGGGTCCACCGGCACTTGATTGCCGGGATAGTCAAGACCCGTCACCGGATTAACCAACTGAGTCCCGTCGGCCAGCAGTTCGCTGAAATCCCCGCTTCTCTCCGCCTGGCTCAAGGTCTGAAAGGGCGGCGCATTCTGGCCCTCGCGACGCCTCGCCCCCTGGTAAGAAGCGAAGAAGAAGGCCTTGTCTTTCACGATCGGCAAGCCAATTGACCCGCCGAACAAATTCCGCTTGAACTCCGGCACGGCATGGGTGAAATAGTCAGCCGCATCCAGGTCAGTGTTACGGAAAAACTCGAACAGGCTGCCGTGAATGTTGTTGGACCCTGACTTGATCACCTGGTTGACGATCCCGCCCGAAGTGCGCCCATATTCCGCTTCGTAGTTGTTGGTCAGGATCTTGAATTCGGCGACCGCATCTGGGTTCGGATTTACCACCATGTTGTTGCCAAGGAAATCGTTGTTGTCGGCGCCATCGATGAGGAACGTCAAGGATTCGGAGCGTTGCCCACCCACTGAGAAGGCGTTGCCCGACCCATCCTCTTGCTCAGGCGCGAAGACCCCCGCCTGCAAGAGTCCCAGTTGCATGGTGTCACGTTCTACCAGCGGCAGTTCCAGAATGCGTTGCGTGGTCTCTACCTTGCCCAAGGTCGCGCTCACGGTGTCCACCTGGGCCAAATCTCCGGTCACCTCCACTATCTGGGACTGCGTTCCCACTTGCAGGGTCACATCGAGACGCGCATTCTGATTGATCTGAAGAGTTATGCCCTTTTGCAAAAATCTGCCGAACCCCGACTGCTCAACCGCGACCTCATAGGTTCCGATCGGGACCAGGGTGAACAGGTACTCGCCCTCCTTGCCTGTTTTCGTGGAGCGCGCAATGTTCGTGTTGGAGTTCTTCAGCGTGACCTCTGCTCCAACGAGAACTGCGCCCGACGGATCTCTTACCGTTCCTGTAATCTGGGCGGTGGCCTGCTGAGCAGACGCACGAGGTCCGTTGAAGGTCAAGGTGAATGTGGTGAGAAATAGAACGAGGGACAAGCGACCGAACAAAGCAGAGACGTGCTTCATGGTAATCCTCGCTGGATATTCAGTTGCGCTACCGGATTGGTGGGCCCGGGTCATAACCTAGGCAAAAGACTCGACGGCTTGGGATCCCGTTGCTGCAATCCCCTAACCAGACGAAAACACACTGTTAAAACGAATTAGCCTGTTGGAATTGGCATTTTATACACAATCCAGAAGGAACGCGTACTAAATTTTGGAGCTATGACCTTGAGTCAAGCATCTGCGCGGCCGTGAATCGCAGGAACAGCGCTGAAGCCAACACAATCACGACGGGATAACACTCCATTGTGTAGCGTGGTTCAGGGTTCTCGAGAGTGGCCAGAAAGGCCGTTCGCAGCACCACAAAGATGAGCAGCAATCCGAGGCCGGGAGCGAATTGTCCGCGCGCTAGGCCCACCAGTGCGGCACCGACATACAGAAGATTAACGATTCCGAGGACGACGCCCACAACCAGCCATTCTGGCTCCTCGTCGAACTCCCACCATCTTGTGCTGCACGGCATGATTTCGGTGCGCGGACGCAGCCACATGTCGGCGACACGCAGTAGCGGTGACCACAAGTAGTAGCGCCAGGGAGCGCGGTGGATGCGTTCCGCCGCAAGCACCGCGAAACGAGTATCCAGAGCAGGCGTCACGTGCAACGCCTGGTTATAGTCGTCAAGCAATTGCTCGGTTTCGTCGTGTTGCTCCGGAGAATCGAATGCCCGGCCAGGAAGCAGATCGATATCGACGGGGCTACCCGGAACCATCCAATAGACTTCTTCGACCGAGGCGTAGTTTGCCATCCAGGTTTTTACCCAGCGGTTGAAGCCCATGGGCACGAATGTGTTCGGTTCGTTCGCGTAGCGTGGCGAGAGCGGCTGGAACTCGTGGAAGGTGCGCAGATTGCGCAGAGTCCAGGGAACGAGCGGTGTTATCGCAGCAACCAGGACGATGAGCCCAGCCCGCAACAGATGAACCGCGTGTAGCGCCGACACCCCTGCCCGCGACTGCCTTGCCAGATCCAAGAACATTCGAGCCCCGAGATAAACGCCAACCGCCAGCAGAAGCAGTCCGCCATCCGGACGCAACAAGATGGCCGCCCCAATCGCCAGTCCACAGCCCAACCATGGGCGGACGCGAGGCACGTGCAGCTCGGCGAGCCCAACCAGTGCCAAATCCAACGCAAGCACGGTAAAGAAGATCTCCCAAGTTTCGGTCAGTGCGGCGGCAGCGTAATTCGCAAGAAAGGGGCAAAGCGCGCTCAACAGAAACGCAGCTTTGGCTGCGCGGGGCGAGACCAGGCGATGCGCCATATCGGCGATCAGAAGGCATGTGCCGAGATCCACGAACATCTGCAGCACCAGCACCGCGCGGTAGTGCTCCATGCCAAAGATGGCAAACACCGCAGCTAGAAACGCCGGGTAGCCGGGCAGGCGGATGTAGGTGGGAGTGATGTCGGCGATGCCGCTCAGGCCATAGATTCCGTGTTGCAGCCAGTTCTTGGCGATGTCTCCATAGACGAAAGAGTCAGCGGTGATTGCGGGAAAGCGAAAGAGAAAAAGCAGGCGCAGCGCGAGGGCAGCAAGAGTGCCGAACAAAAAGAAACGGAAATTCTGGCGCACGAGTTGGCGCACAGAGGCAATATAGCAGCTTGCCCCGTTTCGGTTTGACCCTGCTTTTGGCCGAGCTTAGGATGGAGTGAGCCTAATCTTCATGGCCCAACCAGTTTTCTACGATCCCCGGCAGGCGCGCTGGAGGCGGCTCCGGCGTTTGTTTGACACTCTTGCCGTCTGCTTTACGTTGCTGGTCATTTTCTTTATTTACAACGCCTTGCATGGGGAACAGCTTCCCAAGCTGGGTTGGGCCACCGAGAAAAGACCTTACCATGCGCTGAAGGAGAACGAAAAAGAGAGAGCCCGGGAGCACCGCCGCAAGCTCGCGGCGCAGCATGGACACCGCCGGCGGAAATCGCCCTCGACGATCCAACTCAACTCCCAGGAGGGCATTCGAGCTGCGTTCTATGTTTCATGGGATGCCGCCAGTTTCTCTTCCCTGAGGGAATATTCCCACCAGATCGACCTGCTTTACCCCGAGTGGCTACATGTTTTGACTCCAGACGGGCGTTTGCAATCGATCGACGAAAGTACCAGCAAGTTCTTTGATGTGGTGCAAGGTTCTACGGTCAGTCCGGTGGATGACAAAATCATGCCGTTCCTGAAGACGGAAGACTCGGGCATGGAAGTCTTTCCCATGGTCAACAATTCCGACGGCACGAACTGGGTGGACATCGCCTCGTTCCTCAATGACCCAGCAGCCCACGCCCTGTTCCGGCAGCAGATCGCGGCGTTCCTGGCCACCGACAAGTATCACGGGCTGATGGTGGACTTTGAGGACTTCCCGAAGAACGGCCAGCCCGGCTACAACACACTTCTGGACGAACTTTCCCACGACCTTCACGCCAAGGGCATGAAGCTGTACGTCAGCGTGCAGCCACGGAACGAGGATTTCAATTACAAGGCGATTTCAGCGGCTGCCGATGGCATCGTAGTCATGGACTACGACCAGCACTACCCGGGAGGAACACCGGGCCCCATTGCCTCGCAGGATTGGTTCGTCAAGAGCTTGCAAGTTGCCAAGGAATCGATCCCTTTGGACAAGTTCATCTGCGCCATTGGCAACTACGGTTACGACTGGCCCCAGAGAACTAAGCAGGGGAAGTTGCCGCCGGGAATGAAAGACACCAACTCGTCGGTGCAGGATGCCTGGCTGACGGCGCGGGATTCAGAAGAAGATGTCGATTTTGACGGCGACAGCATGAATCCCCACGTGAGCTACCTGGACGAGCAGAATGTCCGGCACGACGTGTGGTTTCTCGATGCTGTAACCGCGCTCAACGAGATGCGTTCCGCACAGACTCTTGGCATCCACGCGTTCGCTCTCTGGCGCCTCGGGTCGGAAGACCGCTCGCTCTGGAAAGTGTGGGACGTGCCGGGACAGGCCGATTCCGTGGACAAATTGAAAGACGTTCCTCCCGGCGATGATGTGGATATGGAAGGAATCGGAGAGATTTTCCGGATTGAAGCCGAACCTTCCGACGGCCAGCGTGTGCTGACCGTGGATCCAGCTTCTGGGTTGATTACTGACGAAAACTTTGATTCTCTGCCCGAGCCTTACCGGGTCGCGCGCTATGGCTACAACCCGAACCAGGTGGCGATAACCTTCGATGATGGGCCCGATCCCAACTGGACCCCGAAAATTCTGGATATCCTCAAGCGAGAGCAGGCACTCGCGAGTTTCTTCCTGATTGGGCTGCAGGCCGATCGATTTGGCGGCCTTACGTCACGCATCTACCGCGAAGGACACGAGGTCGGGAACCACACGTTTACGCATCCGGACATCAGTAACATCGGCCTTCGTTATAACGAACTGGAAATCAACCTGACCGCGCAATTGTTTGCCAGCCGCTTAGGGGCAAACACGATTCTCTTCCGGCCGCCCTACTCGATCGATCAGGAGCCTGACACCTCAGACCAGGTGCGTCCATTGAAGTGGGCCCAGGACATGGGGTACATCAGCATCGGAGACAAGATCGATCCCAACGATTGGCGGGACAATCCGCGCCCCAGTGCGGCGGAAATCGCCGATCGCGTGATTACTCATCTTCCGCCCTGCGGTACAGACACCCGGTACTGCGGCAGCATCATCTTATTGCACGACGGCGGCGGGAACCGCAGCCAGACCGTTGCCGCCTTGCCGAGAATCATTGAGGGCATTCGCGCCAAGGGGCTGCAGATTGTTCCTCTCTATCAGCTCCTGGGAAAAACCAGGGCCGATGTGATGCCGCCGCTGCCTGCCAACCAGCGTTGGGTGGCCCGCCTGGACTGGATTGGGTTTGCCCTGTGGGATTTCGGCAGCAACGGCATTGTCTGGATATTCTTTCTCGGCGACCTGCTCATGACGGGCCGGTTGCTGTTTATCGGTGCCTTCGCCATTCTCGACCGGCTGCGGGCACGGAAGTACGTCCCGGAAGCAGTGGATTCCTACCGGCCGAAAGTCGCGGTGTTGATCCCCGCCTATAACGAGGGAAAGGTCATCGAACGAACGGTGCGCGCGGCGTTGGCCTCGAATTATCCCGAACTGCGGGTCATCGTCATCGACGACGGATCGCGGGACAACACGTTGCAGGTTGCACGCCGGGCATTTGTGACCGAAGAAGCTTCGGGCCAGGTGCTCATTCTGACCAAGTCCAACTCTGGCAAAGCCGACGCCTTGAACTTCGGCCTGGAGCATGTGCGCGATGAAGAAATATTTGTCGGCATCGACGCTGACACCGTCATCGCGCCGAACGCGATCTCCCGTCTGGTGCCACACTTCCTGAATTCCAAGGTGGCGGCCGTGGCCGGGAACGCCAAGGTCGGAAACCGAGTAAATCTGTGGACCCGCTGGCAGGCCCTGGAGTACATCACCAGCCAGAATTTTGAGCGCCGTGCCCTCAACGTGATGGGCGCGGTGAGTGTGGTTCCCGGAGCCATTGGTGCGTGGCGCACCTCGGCTATTCGTGAAGCTGGTGGGTATCACACGGACACGGTGGCGGAAGACGCCGATCTCACCATGGCGCTGTTGCGCCGCGGCTATCGCGTGGAGTATGAAGACTTGGCACTGGCCTACACTGAGGCCCCGGTGAGCGCAAATGGACTTATGCGGCAGCGATTTCGATGGTCGTTCGGCATTCTGCAATCGGTGTGGAAGCATCGTGCTGCCTTCGCGCGCAAGGGAGTACTGGGCTGGGTGGCGCTGCCCAACATTGTGATTTTTCAGATCCTTCTGCCTCTGGTCTCGCCCTTCATTGACTTGATGTTTGTGGCTGGGGCGGTCTGGTATTTTGTGCAAAAACACTTCCACCCGGATTCCACCGACCCGGCCAGCTTTCAGCGGCTGGTGCTGTTCTTCGCCGCATTCCTTATCATCGACTTCATCACTTCTGCCATCGCATTTGCCCTGGAACGCCGCCAGCCGGAAGCGAAAGAGGATGTGTGGCTGCTCAGTCAGGTATGGCTGCAGCGGTTCGCTTACCGTCAGTTGTTCTCCATCGTTCTGTTCAGGACAGTGAAGCGTGCAATCGGAGGCCAGCCCTTCGCCTGGGACAAGCTGGAACGTACGGCTGCCATGAGCTTCAAATCCCCGGAGACCCGGGAGTCAGCGAAGGTCCACTAGCCACTAGAAATCAGGCAGTTACACCCCGTGATTCCCGTCACAGACACCTGTTTGGCCATGGTGTGTCCTATGAACGGAGCACTCTGTCATGGCCAAAACCATCATTGAACCTTTCCGCATCAAGAGCGTCGAGCCCATCCGCTGGACCACGCGCCAGGAACGCGGGCAACTGCTGCTCTCGGCGCACTACAACCTGTTCCAACTGCCAGCGGAAGACGTGCTCATCGACCTGCTGACCGACTCCGGTACGGGTGCGATGTCCACCAAACAGTGGGCCGCGATCATGGTAGGGGACGAGAGTTACGCCGGCAGCAAGAGCTTCGATCACTTCCGCGATTCGATCCAGGACATCTTCGGCTATCGCCATGTGATTCCCACCCACCAGGGCCGCGCCGCCGAGCGCATTCTGTTTAGCGTGATGTGTAAGAAGGACGACGTCGTCCCCAACAACACCCATTTCGACACTACCCGCGCCAATGTGGAATTTGTCGGCGCGGAGGCCGTGGACTTGGTCATTGCCGAAGGCAAGCAGCCCAGCTTGGTCCATCCCTTCAAAGGCAACATGGACGTGGAAGCCTTGGAGAACTTGATCCAGCGAGTAGGGCGCGAGCGGATTCCCCTGGTCATGATCACGGTAACCAACAACTCCGGCGGTGGCCAACCGGTCTCCATGGCGAACGTGCGGCAGGTTAGCGCGGTCTGCCGGCGGCATCGCATTCCTCTGTACTTCGACGCCTGTCGCTTTGCCGAGAACGCTTATTTCATCAAGTTGCGGGAGCCGGGATACGCGTTGAAGTCTCCCAAGCAGATCGCTCGGGAAATGTTCGCATACGGCGACGGTTGCACCATGTCGGCGAAGAAAGATGGCTTGGCGAATATCGGTGGATTCTTGTGCACCAACGACGATCTGCTTGCCCAGCAGGAGAAAAATCTGCTGATCCTGACCGAGGGCTACCCAACCTACGGCGGCCTTGCCGGGCGTGATCTGGAAGCCATCGCGGTCGGGGTGCAGGAGGCGCTGGAAGAGGACTATCTGCGTTACCGCATTGCTTCGACCGCCTACCTCGGCACTCACATCGCGGCGCAAGGAGTGCCCATCGTGCAACCGCCGGGAGGACACGCCATCTATCTGGATGCGCGCGCATTTCTTCCTCACATCCCGCCTGCGCAGTTCCCCGGGGTGGCTTTGGCAGCGGAACTTTATCTGGAAGGTGGAATTCGCTCGGTGGAAATCGGGTCTCTCATGTTCGGCGGCGCCGCTAAAATGGACCTGGTTCGCCTGGCGATCCCGCGCCGCGTCTACACTCAGAGCCACATTGACTACGTGGTTGAAGTCATTCTGGAGGTGTGGAAGAAGCGCGACTCCATTCAAGGATTGAAACTCACCTACGAAGCGCCCTTCCTGCGGCACTTTACGGCGCGGCTGGAACCGGTAGAGCAAGCGGTGCTGCACGCTGTGTGAAGCGGGATCGCTTGGCCGTTGGGTGTAAACCTCCTTAGTCCACATGCAAAATTCTTGACAAATTCTTTACATCCGCAAGACACTTCACGGCCCCTCCTCTTTCAAGATAAGTGACCGTTTGGAAACTTGAGGAGAACCATGGTCCTGATCTCGCGCGTGCTCCGTCGCATCCCGTCTTTGTGCGTAATCCTTCTGGCCGGGCAGCTTGGCTCGGCTGCCACACTTTCCATGAAGCCCCCAGCCGGGCCGCCTACGTCCAAAGTGACTGCCAGGGGGTCTGGCTTCGCGCCTCTCGAAATCGTCGATCTCTCCGTGGGCTCGATGATTCTAGTCAAAATCCCGGCTGACAACACAGGCAGCTTCTCCAAGGAATTGAAGGTCCCGCGGTCCGCGCAGCCCGGCCCGTATGACGTGAAGGCCACGGGTGAGACCAGCGGAGACAGCGCCCAGCATATCTTCACCGTGGCCACGAACTGGCCGACGTTCCGCGGAACCGTCACCGGACTGGGCTTCAACCCATTTGAAAACACCATTACTCCCAAGAACGCCAAGTTTTTGACGCCTGCGTGGACCGGCCTGATGGGGGACTTGGTGGACTTCTCCTCCCCAGCGGTGGTGGACGGAGTGGTCTACATCGGCTCTTTTGACGGCAGCCTCTACGCGTTCGACGCCAATGGCTGCGGCCAGGAGTTCTGTTCACCGCTGTGGAGCGGGCCGACCAATAACGACATTACTTCCTCTCCGGCGGTGGCGAATGGCGTGGTGTACATCGGCTCTGCCGACCGCAAGCTTTATGCCTTCAAGGCCAAGGGCTGCGGCCAACCCACGTGCCAACCGTTGTGGACAGGAACGTTGGGTTCAGGAGTTGTCGAGAGCTCTCCCGTGGTTGCCGGCGGCTTCGTGTATATCGGCGCAGCGGACGGCAAGCTCTATGCCTTCGACGCCAAGGGTTGCGGACAGAACCGCTGTTCCGCCGTCTGGACGGCGACCACCGGCCAACACATTTACTCCACCGCCGCCGTGGCCGCGGGCGTGGTTTACATCGGTGCGACGGATGGCAAACTGTACGCCTTCAACGCGCAGGGCTGTGGCCAGCCCACTTGTCAACCGATCTGGACCGCCCAGACAGGTTCGTCGATCTCTGGATCGAGTGCAACCATCGTCAACGGCTTGCTGTATGTTGCTGCCTTCGATCAAGACCTCTACGTTTTCAACGCGCAAGGTTGTGGACAACCCACCTGTTCCCCGTTGTGGGTGGGGGCGACCGGCGAATTTATCGAGTCATCGCCGGCCGTGGCCAACGGCGTGGTCTACCTGGGAGGAGGAGATGACCTTCTATACGCCTTCGACGCGCATGGGTGTGGCGGCCCGGTCTGCCAACCCTTGTGGCGAGGGTCGGCGGTGGGTGCACAGGCGGCGATGGTGTCGTCGCCCACCGTCGCCAACGGCGTGGTGTATGTCGGTGAAAACAACGGCATGATGGAAGTATTCGACGCGAGGGGCTGCGGCCAGCCCATCTGTCTGCCGCTCACCCAGTTGTTGACTCACAATGAGCCCATCGTTTCCTCGTCGGCGGCGGTGGTCAATGGGACTGTGTACTTCGGCTCGGCGGATCAGCTGTCTCCGCCACACGGCAGGTTGTACGTATTCAAGCTGTCGAGACGATAGTATTCACTAACCACAAAGAGCACAAAGGAACACGAAGGAAATCCTTAGGACCCAAACCCTTGCGTTCTCGAAACCGTCCTAGGCCGAGTCGAACAGTGTCCTTTGTGGCCCGATGAATTAGCCTTCGTGTCCTCTGTGGTTAATGAATTTAGGGACTGCTCTCCCCGCAGCCCAGGCCCCTCCCCGGTGCTACAATTTAGGGTTCGTAGCCAGGTTCGAAGGCATCCATATATCTCCGAGGTCCACTTATGGCAACCATAGAAGCCCCTGTACAGCCCCAGATTCGCCTTCATGAAGGTCCGTTTGCAAGTGAGCCGTTCACCGATTTCAGCAAGGACGAGAATGCCCGCAAGATGCGCGCCGCCATTGAGAAAGTTCGAGGGCAACTAGGCCGCGAATACGACCTTATCATTGGTGGCAAGCGGATCAAGACCCAGGACAAGATCAAGTCGCTGAACCCGGCGAAACCTTCGCAGGTAGTCGGACTCCACCAAAAAGCCGGCAAAGAACACGTCGAACCGGCGATGCAGGCGGCGCTGCGAGCGTTTGAGCAGTGGAAGAACACCTCGGTCGAAGAGCGTGCCAGCCTGCTGTTCCGCGTCGGTGACCTGCTGCGGGAACGCAAGTTAGAGTTCGCCGCCTGGATGGTGTTTGAAGTCAGCAAGAATTGGGCCGAGGCCGACGGCGACGTCGCCGAGACCATCGATTTTTGCGAGTACTACAGCCGAGAGGCCCTACGGCTTTCCAAGGTCAAGACCGACATCCAGCTTCCCGGAGAGCGCGATTCCCTGCACTACATTCCGCTGGGTGTGGGGGCGGTGATTCCGCCGTGGAACTTCCCTTGCGCGATCATGGCCGGGATGACGCTGGCTTCGATTGTTTCGGGGAACACGGTCATCTTGAAGCCATCGAGCGATTCTCCCACCATCGCTGCCAAGTTCGTAGAACTGCTGGAAGAAGCCGGGATTCCCGAAGGCGTAGTCAATTTCTGCCCGGGCGCGGGCGCGAGTTTTGGCAACGCGGTGGTTGCGCATCCCAAGACCCGCTACATTGCCTTCACGGGCTCGCGTGAGGTTGGGCTGGACATCAACAAGCGCGCTGCCGACGTCGCCCCCGGCCAGACCTGGATCAAGCGCACTGTCCTCGAAATGGGCGGCAAAGACGCCATCGTCGTCGACGCCGATGCCGATTTTGACGCTGCGGTCGAGGGCGTGGCGCAAGCCGCGTTTGGCTTCCAAGGCCAGAAGTGCTCAGCTTGTTCGCGGGCGATCATCGACGAGCGCATCTATGACAAGTTCCTTGACGCGTTGAAGGCGCGAGTGGAGAAGATCACCGTCGGCGATCCCACGGAGAACCCCAACATGGGCGCGGTCATTAACGAAGGCTCGATGAAGTCGATCCTGGATTACATTGAATACGGCAAGAAGGACGGACGGGTGATTACCGGCGGCGGACGCGCGCCGGGCGAGGGATACTTTGTTCAGCCCACCGTGATCGCCGATATCAAACCCAAGTCAAAGCTGGAGCAGGAAGAAATTTTCGGGCCGGTGCTGGCGGTGATTAAGTCGAAGAACTTCGACCACGCGATGGAGATCGCCAATGATACGGAGTTCGGTCTGACCGGTGCGGTCTATACCAAATCAAAAGACAAGATCGAGCGCGCCAAACGCGAATTCCACGTGGGCAACCTGTACATCAACCGCAAATGCACGGGGGCGATGGTGGGCGCGCACCCGTTCGGCGGATTCAACATGTCGGGGACGGATTCCAAGTCCGGCGGCCCGGACTATCTCTACCTGTTCACGCAGGCAAAGTCGATTGGAGAGAAGATCACCTAGAAAGCGGGAAACAGTGACCCGGGGCGGACCGGTGGGAGTGTTTCTCAACCCAGGTTAGCGCCCAACACCGGGGCGCGAACCTGGGGCACCAGGCAACAACTTAAGATAGGTACCAGAACAGATAACTTGCCGTGCGAGTACAGCGTTTCGATATCAGCAGCGGGGAAGGTGCCCTTCATTGCTTGGCAAACACGTATGCCGAGCCCCCTCCGGCATCTACGACTGCCATCGCTCCTTTGCTGAAAGAAGTTGCATAACCGAAACCGTCGCCGAATTTCCCATCAGACGCAAATACTCTGTACTTGTATTGCTTTGTGGTTTGCCACCCAGACGGCGGTTCGACGAAGACGAATACATCTCCAGCGCCATTCTCGTGACCGTTTCCTTGATACGCGCCCACCGCGATTACATGACCGGTTCCGTCAGTCGCTACTGAGATGCCAAAGCTCCACCCAATCTTCGTCGGCAGCAGTTGCGCAACTTCAGTTATGTCCGCCCAACCATTCTTAGGCTTGATGAACACATATGCGGACCCACCCGTACCGGCTTCAAGTGCCCCCGCGACCACAACGTCTCCATTGGTCGCAACAGAAGTCCCCACTCCTCCGCCGAAATCCGAGGGAGACAACTCCGCCGTTTCAGTCATATCTACCCAGCCTGACGGAGGCTTCACGAATACATAGGCGGCACCAGTTCCGCCGTTGGCGAATGGCGCTCCAACCACGACAGCCTCCCCCGCAACAGAGACTGCGCTACCGAAGAAAGAATCCGCTTTGCCGTCCGAAGCATTCAGCTTCGCGCTTTCGGTCAAGATCACCCTGTTCGAATTCGCCCACCCACCCATTGGTCTCACAAATACGTAAGCAGCTCCCTGAAATTGATTGCCATTTACCGTCGCATTGAGCGCACCAACGACTACTGTCCCGCCATTGATACCCACAATCCCGAAGGTATCGCCAGGCACTCCATCTGAAGCCACCAGCTTGGCAGTTTCGGTCATGTCCTTCCATCCATTCGGCGGCCTCGTGAATACGTATGCTGCGCCCCGATTTTCGTTTGCTCCCGGAGCGCCGACGACAATCACATTGCCGCTGATGGCAACCCTAATCCCGAACAAGTCCTGGGCTGTTCCATCCGAAGACGTCAGCTTCGCAGTTTGAGTCATGTCCTTCCAACCAGTCGGCGGCTTTACGAATACATAGGCAGCATTGGTCTCGGTTCCCGCTACAATCACATCGCCGCTGATTGAAATCGTGAGCCCCAAAGATCCGTCCGACGCAGTCAGCTTGGCCAACTGCACGACTGGATCGACTACGATGGGGTAGCGCGCATGACTATCATCAACTTCCAGTAATAGCCGCTGACCTTGTACTCGCAGCGAAGCATGCAGGTCTTGCTGATCCGCATCGAAAGCCGAAAGCCCCGTGTAGCGCAGCAGCCCTCCGCCGTCTCTATCTGCCAACTTGAGGCCACCCCCGCTGGCATCTTCAACCGCCTTCAGCTCTCCCCAGGTTTGCAGAGCGATGGTCAGCAAGCCATCCGCCTTCCCGCCGGGCCGTTCCCGGATCGTGAATCCCTGCTCCAGACCCATCGGCCCATTCACATACCACTCGGTGAGCGCCCCACGGCGGTACTCCACCCGGTTCTTGTCCGCCAGCGGCTCAATCGCATGAACTGTCTTTAGCGCATCTCCGTACCCGTAGGCGCGTAACGCCAATCCCCATCGCGCACTTCCGCTGTTCACCTCCACTGCCGCTCGGGTGAACCGGGATGCCAGGCCTCCGCTGTGCGCCTCGAATCCACCCGAAACCGGGTGCGCATAATACTCAAACCCATCTCGTCCCAATGCTGCCGAAATGTTCGCCTGAGCGGCAACCGGCAAACTGGACAAGCCCGCAACGCCGTTGTCCGAAGCGCCGGCGGAAAGAGCCGAGAAAAGCGCGACTGTGAGAATCAGGCGCAGAGTTTGCATGGGAGAACCTCCTAAGAAAATCTGTGGAATCCCAGCTTTGCGCAAAGAACGCGCAAAGATGGGCCACCCCGGGCCTGATAAGCCACTCGAAAGGGGAGCCGTCGAGCCCCAAGATTATGAGCCAGAGCGGCACGGAAAGGCAACGTGCAAAAAGTTGCACAGGACAGTTCGCCCAATGTCCAGTATCGTGACAACGCCAACCTGACGCTGCCAAAGTTCTGCTTCTGACAAAAAAGGCCGCCTTTCGGCGGCCTTTCCCCACATCTCAAAAGCTTATGACGGCACAGCCTGCCCGGCTTGCGGAATCGTGGCTGCAGTCGCAGCGGCGGCTTCGTTCAATATCCGGTGGTGGATGGTGAACAGCGCCAGTTCCAGCCGGTCTGAGACGCCGATCTTGTCATACACGTTGCGCAGATAATTCTTGATGACCTGCTCGGTCGTGCCCAGCTGCGACGCGATCTCCTTGTTCTTGTATCCCTGCACGATCAGCGCCACAATGCGCAGTTCCTTCGCGGTCAGGCGATCGCGTACCCGCAGCCCGACCATATCGTTTTCGGTGAGTTCGCTGGGCACTGCAATGTCCTGCACCCAGGTTTCGCCGCGCGCTACTTTGCGCACGCAATCCACCAGCGCTCCGCTGGTCACATTGCGATACACCACGCCGTGGGCGCCATTCCCCATGTAGCGTTGAGCGCTTTCGCCGGTATCGGCCAACACCACCACCCGGGTCTTAACTTTCGTGGCGGACTGCAGCACGGCGTTGAAGTCATTGTGGAACCCGCCGGCGACCACCAGCACGGCCGCGCGGAATTTATCCAGCGCCATGAACATCTGCTCGGCGGTCTGCGCTTGCGCCACAATGCGCATCTCATCTTCCACCGCCAGTACCTTGGCGATTCCCGCTCGAAAGATTGCCTGATTATCGGCCAGAATTAGTTTCAACATAGCTTCTGTCCTCGCGACTACTCATGGCGAATAAAATCGTAGGAGTCGATCACGCAGGCCACGCCCCGGGCCTCCGTGCCTTTGCCGGATGCGGGCTCGTCGGTGCGTACCACGCGCCCCCGGCACTGGACAATGACGTTCTCTTTGGCCCCGGTGACCTCCGGGGGAAGGGCAATCTCGAACTCGACGTTGGAGCCCACGTCCAGGGCGGCATCGGCGCGGATATAGACT
>JAIQFW010000145.1 GCA_020073105.1 Terriglobia bacterium | reverse complement strand
CAGAAGTTGTACCATGCAAAGTAAAGGGTGACAGCAGCCTTTAGATTGTCCAGTTTTTTGCTGAAAGCATTGGTCAACCGGGTGAATCTCCGCATCTGCATTCGCATGGTGAGGTTCTGCCGCTCAATATGGCTAGTGCTGATGTGTGCGGGATCGGGCCGACCGTCGCGCACTTTGGATATAACCTCCGTGATTCTTGGTGGGGAGTACCTCTCATCCCCATGCTGGCCATAGTCGCCAAACAGCTTGACTAGCTGTGCGAAGTCCACAGTTCCACCAAAAACATCCTCGACTCCGCGCTCATAGAAATGAAATCCGTCAGTCGTCAATTGGAACCTCTCGTCGGTCAAACGTCCTTGCAGGTCGCGCAAGAAAGCAACGGTCGTTTCGCGTGTGCGCTTGCCGATCACGAACGACGGCACCAGTTTGGTTTCCGCGTCCATCGCTACAAATACCCATTGGTCGCCAATCTCGGCAGGATCGGACTTGCGGATGTGCCGCGCCTTCTTGCCGACGTAGCACCAGATTTCATCGCTCTGCACATACCTAGCACGGACTCCGCGAACTCGCGCATCCAGCACGCGCCGCGCATTTGTGGCTGCCGTAGTCATCAGGTTGAGAATCGTTCCCTTGTGCAACCCGGTGACGCGGGAGATGGCCCGAACACTCATTCCCTCAAGCATCAGGGTCAGCGCCTTTGCTGCGGTTTCAGGATCGGTGTAGTGCGTGCCCAGCTTCGGGGCAGCTTCGCAGAATGTAGCTTTGCAGGAAGTGCAGCGCCACCGTTGAATGCGGCGCTTGCCGAAATAGCCGAACCGCCTTGCGGTTCCGTGTTCGCATCTGGTGCAGGTCATGGCTTTTCTCCGCTTGATTTCTGCGGGGAAAAGCCTCAAAATCAGTTTGGGTCTAGATCGTGGCTAACCCCGCGATTTGGATTAGCCCCGACTCCTATTTCAGCAGAAGCCGGGGCGCTTAATGTTCGTTACGGTTTAGGGTGGAGGTTCAACCGTGATAGTTACGGTCTGACCACCAGCGAAGCGAAGTTTAATTCTGATAACCACGCTGTTTCCATCCTTCCTGAAGGCCCCGTTCCTGCGGGGCTTTCGTATTTGACACCATACTCAAGATTGTTTTGCGCCTGCAGCGCCCTTCCTCACTTCACTGAGAAGCCGAATCTTTCCGCGTTTGGCTTGCTTCGCATACACCTTGAAACCACTGATTTCCGCGCTTCTCAATTCACCAGATGCCGCCATGCGACGAAGGGTCGTGGAAATGGAGGAAAGAGGATTAGAAGTGTAGGACGTAAAGTCAAAACCAGTTTCTGCCAGAGAACGCCTAACATCCGCCACGGAAAACCCAATCTCACTGTTCGCGTCGAATACCTCCCGTATCGAGTCAGCCAAGGACGTATTGACGGAGAGTGCTTCCAAGACTTCGGACGCGTAATCTTTAAATTCGTCGCGCACAGCAACCGACGCTATCGCCAGTGTCGCCTCAACAAATTGCTTCAATTTGTTGATTTCCGCGTTCAATGCCTTACGTTTTTGATTGAGATTTATCAGATCGTTAAGGGCATTACTCAACATGTCCGCGTAGTTCATCTCTGGGACCATATGAGACATTGTATGCGACATGTCGCACCTATGTCAAGAAAATTATAATGTTGGGGCGGGGAGCGTGAAGGGTGAGAACCAAAAAGGCAGCCGGGGAGGGGTTGGCCCCGATGGCCCGTGCTAAGCTTCAACACAGAATTAGCCCACTACCGGAGCCTGCCCTGAACAGAGTCGAATGGCCCGAGCTGAGTGAAGCTGGAAAGCTCGCCCTCCTCTCCAATAAAAAAGCCCGCTCGGTTCGGAGCGGGCTCTCTCGCGCTTCAGCTAGTTTTAATGGGCCAGTTGGCAAACCGCCAGGGTCTCGCCCTGGAATCTGGTCCAGTTATTCACCGCCGTGGAAGGTGTCTGTCCAAACCAGCTGAGGAACACCAAATCCTGGGGATGGAACGTGAATCCCTGGACTGTGTAGGGATAGGCTCCAAACTGCGGGCTGGTATCGCTGACCAGTGGGTCGCCATTTTCCAGGATGCCGTTGCTGGGGCATGGAGACCGGTTGTCAGTGAACGGGTCCAGTTGCCACTCGCCGAGTTCGTGCGCCAGTGCATCTACGTCTTCCGAGAAGACTGGTGACCCAGCTTGTGACATGAGCGTGCTATAGGAATAAGTCTGGCCACCGGGTTCCCGGCCATTGGCGCTGTGGTACCCGCCAATGCAGCAGCCGCCCGAGGTCAGGTACACGTTATAGGTGAGGAACAACGGCAGAACGTTGGGCTGAATCTGGGGGAACTTGTTCATGATGCTCTGCAACTGGATGTCGAACGCGTTGATGTCCATGGTCCCAGTGGGGTAGCCTCCCCACGGGTTGCTGATCACATTCCCCTGGTTCTGCGCCACGTTGATGGTCTGGGTCGGCCCCAAGACCGTCTTGAATACCAGATGGTACTTATTGTTGGTTTGAACGCTGCTCCAGAAATTGCCACGGGTATAGGCATCGATGTATTGCGTCTTGCCTAAATCGGTGCCGCCCTGATTGAAGTCGATGTATTTCTGGAACATCGGAGACAGCATCGCCATCTGCGTGGCCGAGTAGTTCCCTACATACTTGTCAGCCGGATCGAACGTTCGGTTGCCGTTATTCGGGCCGTAAACCATCTTGATGGGAATGATGCCCACGGTGACGGTCGTGGTGGTGTTGGTCAGGGCAGGATCGGTCCCTACGATCACCGAGCTGTAATTCTGGTTGTTGAACGAAGACTTCCACTGGAGAGTGAACTGCGTCAACTGGGCGGCAGGGTCCGCCTGCTTGGCAGGGTAGTAAGAGTGTGGTGGCAAGGTCACGAACCTGGGCTGCACCCCAGCGGGAACATTCTGGGCGAAGGTGGTGCCAGCCATTGCGACGCAGGCCAGCAGAGTGAGTGCGACAAGCGAACTTCTTTTCATGTCTGGTGTTTCTCCTTGTTGGTTTTCTTATTCCTTGTGTGACGCAGAACCATCCTCGATCTGCGCTGGAAAATTTTCTGCGCCGGGGAACAACGGCGGCGGGTAAAAAAAGCTGTGCCATTCTCCACTGAGTCTCTCGCGATGTCAATGCAAAACCGGCGCCGGGAGCGGATTTTGCAGTGTCGTCTCCTATTCGCGCTAGTAATATGTCCTACTATCGTCGCTAGTAATCTGTGTTTACTGCAAGCTGCTAGGAACTAGTGGTCGGGAGTCAGTCGTCATGTAGAGAAAATTCCAGTGGTCACGCGGATGGCTGATTCTGGTCTGAGATATTGAGCACCGATGTGTACGGATCCGAGAAGATGGGGTGCTTGTTTCTGCTGAATGCTGAAGCCTAGCTACTGCCTCTCTTCCGCTTCCGCCAGCCATCCTCGCCGCAGGGATTCTTGAGGAATGCTCGACAAGTACGGCTTGATATCGAGAATCGGAGTTCCGTCGAGCATGTCGACACCGCGCACGTGCAAACACGCTCCATCCCGGCGGCGAAGCTCAACTACGGTGAAGCCGATCGGGTTCGGACGCCGCGGCGACCGCGTCGCAAACACGCCGTGCGTCCGGTTGTCGCTTGGTGGCGATGCCAGCAAATCGAATCCCTGCGCCCGGTCAAATTCCCACAGCACGATCAGGTGGGAAAATCCCTCAATATCGGTGAGCCCGGCCTCAAACTCCGGCAAGATTTCCAGCACACCTTCGGCTTCGTGCCTCGCCCCCAGCCCCTTGGGAATGTCCTTCGTCTCCCGGTAGGGACTCTTCACCCGCCCGATCGCTTTCGCTGTGAACATACCTAATGATCCCACATAGTAGACTGCGAAGAGAACTCAACCCATGACCATTCTCGACGCCATTGGAAACACGTCCATCGTTCAACTGCGCAAGATCGTCCCGACCAAATGTGCGGACATCCTGGTGAAGCTCGAATGGGAGAACCCCACCGGCAGTATGAAGGATCGCATGGCGCAAGCCGTCATTTCGCGCGCGGAGCAGGACGGCCGCCTCAAGCCGGGCGACACCGTCCTTGAATACACGGGTGGCAGCACGGGAACATCGCTGGCCCTGGTCTGCGCTGCCAAAGGCTATCGCATCCACATCGTCACCTCCGATGCCTTCAGCCAGGAGAAACGGGACCACATGGTGGCGCTGGGCGCTGAGCTGACGCTCGTCCCCAGCGAGGGAGGCCGCACCACCAAGAAACTGGTCCTCGACATGATCGAGGCCGCACGCAAGTTGAGCCAGCAGGCTCACACCTTCTGGACCGACCAGCTCAACAACCATGACAGCATCGCGGGCTACCACGCGCTGGGCGAGGAAATCTGGACCCAAACCAACGGCGAGGTCGATGCCTTCGTCCATTGCGTGGGCACAGCGGCGTCTTCACGCGGAGTTGCCACCGTGCTGAAGCGATACAAGCCAAGTGTCAAGATCGTTGCTGTCGAACCCGCAGAATCCTCGGTGCTGCTCGGAGGCCAGCCGGGGCCTCACAAGATCGAGGGAGTTGGGATTGGCTACACTCCGCCGCTCTGGGAGCCAGCTCTGGTGGACGAGATCCTTGCCGTCAGGACCGAAGACGCGAAGGAAATGGCACGACGCCTTGCGCGCGAAGAAGCTCTGTTCGCGGGGACGTCTTCAGGAGCCAACGTCGTCGCCGCCATTCAGGTGGCGCAGCGACTTGGGCCCGGGAAGAAGGTCGTCACCCTGATGGCCGACTCCGGCCTGAAATACCTGAGCACGGACGTGTACCGGAGCAAATAAGGTGGGGCTTATGTTCTTGCTGAGACATGAGACATGAGACCTGACGCCTGAAGCCTGACACCTGACACCTGAAGCCTGAAGCCTGAAGCCTGAAGCCTGAAGCCTGACACCTGACGCCTGACGCCTGACGCCTGACACCTGACGCCTGGTTCCTACGCTGCGCGCTCGATCTTCGCGATCATCTCTTCCACCGTCAGCACCTGCGCAAACAGAAATCCCAAGGTCGCGCAAGTCGCCTTCTGCAATTCCTCCGCAGAAGCATTGCCCATCGCTGCCGTGGCCGTGCCATCGCTCAGGAAGAATACGTGAAAGTCCCGCACCGCGGCCTCGCGGGCGGTCGTCTCGCAACAGATGTTGGTCGCAACTCCGCTGATGATCACGCTATCAATGCCGCGCGAGCGCAGGATCAGCTCCAGGTCGGTGCCGTGGAACGCTCCGAATCGCGGCTTGTCGAGCAGAATGTCCCGCTCGCCGCGTACCAGCCCCGGGTGCAGCGCAGCGGACTGCGTGCCTTTGTTGAGAATGCCTCCCTTGGCGGGAGGACTGAATTCGCCAAAGATCCCGATATTCGAGCCGTCCGGCCGCAGCACGATGCTGGTGTGAATCACCAGCACCCCGGCCTCGCGGCAGGCGGCAGCGAGGCGGTTGACGCGCGCCAGAATCGTAAGCCCGTCGGGCGCCGCAATCGGCGAGTTCTCCACAAAGCAGTTCTGCATGTCCACGTTGAGCAGCGCCGTGCGGCTCGGCGCCAAGTCGAAGTCCACCATATTGCCCCCAGTGCGGAGGATTATATCCACGACTTCGTCCCGGGCAATAATTGGCGTGTGCCCAATAAGACAACGGCGGGTGCCCCATCCGAGCCGGTTTTGCTCGGCTTGGTCATCCTGAGCGGAGTCGGATGATTCGCTCTGCGAATCATCCACGCAGTCGAAGGATCCCTGCATTCTGATCACATTCGCTTCTGAATATCTCCCACCAGAGACTTGGCAATCGAGTTCCATGTCCGCCACAGCTTCCCGCCCATCGCGGCGTTCGATGTCCACAGCCGATCTCCACTCTTCGCGTCGACAACATGCAGGAACCAACTCTGGGACTTCACGGGCACACCTACGCTCGTCGCCGTCGCGGTCTGCCCGGTGACCGTCGCCGACGAGGTGGCCACAACACCTTCCACGCTTTCCCGCTGCGTCACCACCAGAAGCAGGTCAGCCTTGCCGCGGTCCGTGACCACCTGCCACCGGTTCCAGGTCTTAACTTCCCGGTAGACGGCATCCCCCAGTTTGGTGCTGCCGCTCTCATTCAGCAGAAAGACGGTCTTGGCACTTCTGACCTTGTCCGGAACTGGGGCTAGTTCCTCTTCCTGCGCTCCGCAAAGAACACTGCAAAGCGCCATGGTGATGAGAAGCGTCGCCCTTTTCATTGCCTCTTCTCCAATCCGTGCAACATGCTACTTGCTTCGGAGCCGCAGGACAATGATTGGCAATGTGATTTGGCTTGACTCAGCTACGGTCACGGAGTATGTTTTTGCTTCCCCCAAGGTTGTCGGGCCCGCTGTAGACCCCAGGAAAATTAATTGCATGTCGTGTAACGATTTGGTTGCCCGTGTTTTTTTCGTTAACCGTTAGGAGATACAATGGCTGACCCCGAGAAGCCAAAGCCCGCATCTGACGCTGACCTCCTGTCATCGAGTACGGGGCCGCTGGTCTTCATCAGCCACGATGCGCGAGACGCGGACCTTGCTGAGGCCTTCAGCAAGCTGTTGAAAAGCGTCAGTGCCGGAATGATCAAAACCTTCCGCTCTTCAGACAAGAAAGGGCACGAAGGCATCGACTTTGGGGATGAATGGTACAAGCGCCTGATGGAGAAACTTCAGTCCACATCGGACGTGGTCTGCCTTTTCACCGAACGGAGTCTAGACCGTCCCTGGATACTCTTCGAGGCCGGTGTTGCAAAAGGGAAACTCGGTACTCCCGTAGCCGGGGTCGCACTCGGTGTGCCGTTGACGCGTGTGAGCGCCGGACCCTTTTACCAGTTCCATAACATGGATGACAGTGAGGCCGACCTGACAAAGCTAGTGCACCAGTTAGCGCGCCGAGTTCCTAGTCTCGAACTCGACACGGATGTAGTGAAGTTTCAAGTAAGCACATTCAAGACCGCAGAGGCGGCAATACTCAAGAAGCTAGCATCAGGTGCTAAGAAGGACATGCAAGAGGAGTTGGACGAAAGCCCCATCGCTAAGCTAGTAGAAGAAATGAAGGCCCTGCCATCCCGGGTAGCTGAGCGGTTGGCGGACGCGGGGGATCCCTTTCGGCGCCGACGTCCGCGGCGACTACATCCGATGATGCTAGAGGAACTGATGCATTTTTTTGCGCCAGACGATCCTCTCGGTATTCTTGTGGCAGCAAGCTTGGTCAGGGACGATGCACCCTGGCTTTATGAGCTCGCGATGGAAGTCTACAGAGCCGCCAAGACCGGACGGCCCGAAGCCATTGAGCGCGAAATGATGCGCCTCCATCGTTTTTCCGAGTTCTCCGCACGAGGGCCGTTCATGGAGGAGTTTGGCTTTGGCGGTAAAGAGTCACACCTCTTCTTTATGGAGTTTCCGAGGATGCTCGAGCATATGCTTATGCGGGCATTAGAGCGGAGACGACACAAAGCGTCACGCTCTGCCCCGCCGCAGACGGAGCAACCGTAAGGTATTCCCATCGACGGCACCAGGACCATCCTGTGGACTACGAGCGCCTCACAACCACATACTGGCAGTCACAGGTCGATCGTTTGCAGCGGCTCTTAAACATTATTAGAGCCCGCCCTGAGCCCGTCGCCGCTGGAAGACTAATTCCGCAGCCCGATGAACTGGCAATCGGCACAGGTCGGCAGCTAAGCGCGGCTGTACTTTTCACAGACATATCCGGGTTCTCCGCGCGACCGTCGGGCACCCCAGATGAACAAAAGTTTCTCCTGAACATTCTGAACTTTTATTTCTCTGAGATGATTCGCGTTTGCGAGGAATATGCGGGTACGGTCGAAAAGAATACAGGGGACGGACTCATGGCATACTTCGAGGACAATGCTGGCGATCCGGCCGAGAACGGCTGCAAACGAGCATTGGCAGCAGCACTGACCATGCTGTACGTCACGCAAAATGCGATCAACCCGGTGTTGATTAACTCAAACACCAAGCCGATTGAGTTTCGTGTAGGGATTGACTACGGTCCGATAACAGTTGCACAACTCGGCGCAGCTAGGAGATTCGGAGGGTTAGTCGCAATTGGGGCTACAGCAAATATAGCCAGCAAGATGCTCGACGACGCGTCGCCCGGAGACATCCTCATCGGTGAGGACGTGCACAAGAACATCCCCGTTGGCTGGAAGCAGTTCTCACAGCTCGCGAAGCATGAAACCGGCTGGATCTACAAGGCCTCCGGCCTCGACTATTCTTTCTACAAGTACATTGGACGGTGGAAAGGGCCGCTCTAAGAAATGTCAACTCCGCAACAACCCCTCTCGGCAGCAGATCGTGAGACCCCCGCTCCGCCGGCCCAGCTCGCGGAGTCTATTGTTCCTGGACCACCGACGGACGCCCCTGCGGGTGCATCCGGAAAGGAGCCAATCTCAGTTTCTTTAGGGTCCGACCGTCAACACCTCTTACCGTTCCTGTCCCTGGTTCACTCCTACTTGTGGTCTAGCGTTACGCTGGCCGATCAGAAAGCAGCATTCACGTTTGCCGTTGAGTCTGCTTTCTTAGGATATCTACTTTCTAGAGACCTACTCTGGCAACTTCATTCCCCGCTTTCGACTTGGCACGCCTTGGAGTACTGCGGATTACTTTCCTTGCTTTGTCTGAGCATCTCTCTTGCATTGGTTCTCAACGTCGTGATGCCTCGTTTGGGCGGAAGGGGCGACGGCTTGATCTACTTCGCTGCAATTGCTAATCGCAGAAATAGTGCAGAGTACGTGACAGATGTTTTGTCATCCGCGCACTCCTCGCTAGAAACAGCTCTGGCGCAGCACTCGTACGAAGTCGCACGAATTGCAACTCGGAAGTACCGAAATTTAAGAATGGCTATGTGGGTGGGTGTAGCGGCATTCGTCGCAGGTTTCGTATTTATCGGACTGAACCGATAGCCCTGCCAAGTGGCCAGGTGCCCCAGGCCCCGCGAGTCCAATGCGCGAGCAAACCTGGGGGGAGGTCACAACTGCCTCCTTCTTTAAGAAGGCTCCCTAGCTTCTTCTTCACCCACCCCAACTTCCCAGAACGGGAAAAATCTCACTCTGACCCACAAATCCGCCGTTTGCTTCCGACCCTTGTCAAGCCCCTTTCCTTTAACTTTTCTCCCGACCTCCCTCATTCCGCTCGAAATATGAACTTCCCATTCTTGTCCAAATCCCCCGTCTGATCTGCTAATGTAGATATATAAGCTCATAACCAAAGGCGCGGCCTGCGGCCGCGCCTTTTCTCTTGCCGGGAGCGTGCTCATGGAGAAACCGCCATCCTCACCCGGCGCCCTTACTCCGTCCCACAAGAACACTCGTCCCAACACAAAACGTACTGGCGAGCTGTCCAAAGCGGGTGCCCCATTCCTTCGCGTTCTTGGCGAAGGGGTGGGGGATCGAACTCATCCCAACACAAAACGTACCGGGGAGTTGTCCGAAGCCGCCTTCTTACTCAAAGCCTCCTCCCAGGGCTTCGGCGTCGCCAAGCCATGGGGCGACAGCGAACGCTACGACTTCATCCTCGACTCCGGATGCCGACGCTGGCGCGTCCAACTCAAATGCACCGCCGCCCTCCGCGCCCGCGGCTATGACGTGCAGCCCATCTACGCCATCTACGGCAGAGGCAAAGTCGTCTACAGCGCTGAAGACATCGACGTTCTCGTTGCCCACATCATCCCCGTAGACGCATGGTATGTGCTCCCCATCGAGGTTTTCGCGCCGTCGCGGAGCCTGCGCTTCTATCCCGACATCGAATGCCGTCGCGCCCGTTGGGAGCAGTATCGCGAAGCCTGGAGCCTGCTGCGCACGCATCCCCAGTGCAAGGGCCTGCACGACTGGCGTCAGTGCTACCGCCGCGGGATCGAAGAGGAAACAAAGCCTCCCCCCGAAGCCTGACGCCCGAAGCCTGAAGCCTGAAGCCTGAAGCCTGAAGCCTGAAGCCTGAAGCCTGAAGCCCGACGCCTTCGCAGTAGCTGATCCGTGTAAATCCGTGGTCCAGGTTTTCCTGACCGATAATCACTGACCTCTGGCTGAGATCTGCCTTCATCCGCGCAAATCCGCGACGACGATCAGACCAACTCCATCCCAAATCGGAACCTGTTTTTGCGAACTTGTGTCGAACGTCACAGAGATCAGTCTCTGCTCAATGCTATTTGCCTGACAGCGGGCGCAGTTTTGGAGGACACTCTCAGTGTGGGTACTGAGCTCGCCCGCGAAGCGATGGACGGCTGCCTTGCAGCCTGAGGGGTTCGATTCCCCTGTCCTCCACGCGGCCGTCCACCCACATTGGGAATAGGTAACGCCTGCTATCTCTTTCGTGCCTTGACATCGCTCCGGGACGGGCATAGTCTGAAATTGCTTCGCGGGCGAGTTCGGTACTTACGCCAACATTCAAAGAACGGGCTCTCATTCGAGGGCCCGTTTTTCTGTCCTAATCCGTGAAGATCCGCGCGCCGTGGCCGGGTTCGCTGACCCCTGACCACTGACTCCTAGCTATTAGCCCCTAGCTACTAGCTACTCCTTCAACAACTTAGCCGCCATCCAATGCCCAATTCCGCCATTAAACCCCGTTTTTCGCCCTTTCGTTGGATAGGGCATGTGTTACCCTCCCCATATTCAATAACATACCCTCAAGCGAACCTTTGGGGAGACGCCTATCTAGGGCTCTCTCTTGGGGTGAAGGTCAAGACAAATTAGGCGTAGAGACGTAGCTTGCTACGTCTCCCAGGTGAAGGGTGGGCAGTCAACCCAGGGGTCGGCGTGCCAAGCGTCGTAACTCCCAGTCAGTGAAAGGCGAGAAGAATGCACAAGCCAATTAAGTATGCGGAAAAAGTTATGACCGTGGCGGCCACCGGCGCCTTCGCGGTATTCGAACGCCTCAACCGCATCAAGCCGAACCCGTCGCCCACGCCCAAGTGGTCGGACAAGCCGCTGCTCAAGTCGTGCGAGAAGTCCAAGCCGCCGCTGGGCTGGCCGCGCGCTACTGACTCGCTCTGCCCGCGCTGCGTGCCTGAAATCCGCCAGCAGATTCTCGACGGCCATCTGCCCCACGAAGTGCTGCTCAATGAAAAGATCGGGGAGATCAAGGCCACCATTATCGAGCGCGATGGCAAGATCCTCATGGTAAAGGACTGCCCCAAGCACGGCCACTTTGAAGACGTGATGTCGATTGATCCCGCATTCTCCCAGCACTTGGAGGACGTGTTCCCCGGCCGCGATATCCGCGCCCACAACGACGAGAAGCTACACAATCACGGTTCGAGCACGGTGAAATACGGCCGTGGCGCCGTGCTGACCATCGACCTCACCAACCGCTGCAACATGATGTGCGACCCGTGCTTCATGGACGCCAACCAGGTCGGCTTCGTGCATGAGCTGACGTGGGAAGAAATCAAGCAGATGCTGGACAACGCCATCACCATCAAGCCGCGGCGCCAGATGAGCGTGCAGTTCTCCGGCGGCGAGCCGACGCTCTCGCCC
>JAIQFW010000144.1 GCA_020073105.1 Terriglobia bacterium | reverse complement strand
GACGGCAAATCCCGCGTGGTCCGCGTTGATGGGCAGCATGGAGAAGATGCACGCCGGCATGATGTCAATCGAGCAATCCGGTAACAGCGACATTGATTTTGTCAGGCTGATGCTTCCGCACCATCAGGCTGCGATCGACATGGCGAAGGCGCAACTGCTCTACGGCAAAGATCCACAGATGCGCAGGCTGGCGCAAGAGATCATTACCGATCAGCAATCGGAAATTGAGCTGATGCAACTCTGGCTGAAACAGCATGAGATTCAACAGCTGCAACCCAGTCTGCACGGAAGCAAGGACCACTAGAATGAAAATACTTCGTTGGGTACCATTCTTCTGTTTTCTCTCCTGCGCGTTCGCGCAGCAAGCGCCTTGGGGGCGAGCCGACATTCCAATTTCCAGCCACGATCGGGTCTACGCGGCGAACCAGACTTCCAACACGGTTTCGGTGATCGATCCTTCCACCAACCAACTGCTAGGCGTGATCAGGCTGGGCGACCCGGTACCCGGCGCTTTGAGCCCGCTCTACAGGGGCCAACTCCTGGTGCATGGCCTTGGTTATTCACCCGACGGAAAGACCCTGGCCGTGGTTGCAATCGCGTCGAATTCGGTCACGCTGATCGACACGGCGACGAACACAGTGAAAAAAGTGATTTACGTGGGCCGGTCGCCCCACGAACCATTCTTTACCCCGGACGGACGTGAATTGTGGGTCGCGGTACGCGGCGAAGACTATATCTCCATCATCGACCCCGTACAGATGCAGGAAATCCGCCGCATGACTGTCGCCAATGGCCCGGGCATGACTATGTTCGGTCCCGACGGCCGCTACGCTTTCGTCTGTTCCAGTTTCACCCCGGAACTAGCTGTGATCGATGTGGCCTCGCACCAAGTCATCCAGCGCCTGCCGCAAGCCAGCCCCTTCTGCCCGAACATTGCCGTGAGTCCCGAAAATGATGAAGTCTGGATCACGCTGAAAGATGTGGGCAAAGTGCAGGTGTACAACGCGAAACCACCGTTTGAACAGAAGGCGCTACTGGATACAGGGCCGATCACCAACCATGTGAACTTCGTCAACAATCGCAATGGCAAATTTGCCTACGTCACCATCGGGGGATTGAGCGAAGTGAAAGTGTTTCGCAGAGGCCCAACTCCGCAGTTGGTTGCGACCATTCCGGTAGGGGACCTGCCCCACGGTATCTGGCCGTCCGGCGACGGCTCTCGGGTTTACGTGGCCTTGGAAAACGGCGTGCAGGCGGCGGTTATCGACACTCTTGCGAATCAGGTAGTCGCCGATGTCCCGATCGGACAGACCAGCCAGGCTCTGGTGTATGTGCCGAACGCAGTCCCAAACGGCACTGGCACTGAGAATCTGGTTCCCCTCGGCGAGGCAGGGAACACGGCGCGCTTGCGTCTCGAAGCCGGAGGATCCGCTCTCCCGGATGCGCAAGGATCTGTGGCTGTGAACTCACTCGGTCTGTTGGACTTGGTTCAGATCGCGGCGGAGGGCCTGACGCCCAAGGCGCAATACCAGGTGTACCTGGCAGAGTCTGACCATGTACCTTTCGGACAACTCGAACATCTAGCGGTCTTGAAGACGAATGCCGATGGCGCGGGAATCGTGCAGGCGATCGGTCCCTTGAAGACACTGGCAGCAGGAGCCTCATCCGCTCCCGCATCCTCGCGAAGATTTATGATCGTCACCGATTTGAAAGACGCGTCGCAGGTGGTACTGCGGCAAGCCACCGTTTCGCACAGCCCGTAAATGCTGGTGGGCTGCAATCGGAGACAGAAAGGAAGAGTTCAATGGAGGCAAATTACGTTTTCGTGATTGCAGTCGGCATCGGAATCGTTGCTGGGTTGCGGGCCATGACCGCTCCCGCGCTGGTAAGCTGGGCCGCCCATCTGGGTTGGCGGGGCCTGCAGGGCACGCCGCTGGCGTTCATGGGATCGACGATAGCGGTCGCTGTATTCTCAGTGGGTGCCATTGGCGAATACGTGAATGACAAGCTGCCCAAAACAGCGAGCCGCACCGCTCCCCCACAATTCATCGCTCGCATTATCATGGGAGGGCTTTGCGGGGCTTGCCTCTGCCTGTCGGCCGGCCAGTCCTGGCTCGTGGGGGCCGTACTGGGAGCGATCGGCGCGGTCATTGGTACACTCGGCGGCTACCAGGCCCGGACACGATTGGTGAAGGATCTCAACGTCAAAGACATATTTGTCGCCATCCCTGAGGACCTGGTCGCCATCGGATTGGCATATTTTCTCGTGTCCCCGCGGTAGGGATGCCCAACAACTACGGAGCCAGTCATGGCAGAGCAACTTAAACCCACAACTATGGTCAAGGTCATGGGCCCGTCCGGCTGCGCCCTGACCTACAAAATTCGCGATTTCCTTCACCGCAGCGACGTGCCCTTCGAATGGGTCGAGTTCACCTCGGACGAGCAGGCGCGCTTGGAGGCGGGGGCAGAACACCTGCACGACTCACGTTTGCCAGTCTGCATATTTCCCGATGGCACGCGTCTCGAGCGTCCGACCATTCGCCAGATCACGGAAAAGCTGGGCTGGTTTCGCGATCCGTCGCGTTCGGAGTACGATCTCGCGATCTACGGCGCTGGGCCGGCGGGATTGAGCGCCGCGGTCTACGGCTCCTCCGAAGGTCTGAAGACAGTCTTGATTGAACGCTCGGCCATCGGAGGACAGGCAGGTAGCAGCTCCAAAATTGAAAATTATCTCGGGTTTCCCGACGGCATCAGCGGGGCAGAAATGGCAGAACGGGCACGGAAGCAGGCTTGCCGCTTCGGCACCGAAATACTGCTGGCGCGAGAAGGAGTGCGCGGCGAATTCCCGCCCGGAAAGGGTGTCGGATACCTCGCCGACGGCACGAAAATCGTGGCGCGCGCCACCATCTGCTCGACCGGCGTCGATTACGCGCGCCTTGGCCTGCCGAATGAGGATCGCTTTCAAGGAGTGGGTTTATTTTACGGCGCGGGTGCCAGTGAAGCTTCTCTTACCAAGGACGCGCATGTGTTCGTGGTGGGCGGCGGCAACTCGGCGGGCCAGGCAGCCATGCACTTCTCTCCTTTTGCCAGCCGCGTGAGCATTGTCATCCGCGGGGGTTGCCTGAAGAAAACGCTGTCCCAATATCTGGTGGACCGCATTCAGTCCACTCCGAATGTCGAAGTGATTCCCCAGACGGAGGTGACCGGCCTCGACGGTGACCGCTGTTTGCGGGAGATCACCCTCACCAGCCGCAAGACGGGCGAGGAACGCAAAGTCAAGACCGACTGGCTGTTCGTCTGCATCGGCGGCGTGCCCCACACCCAATGGGCCGCAGACTTAGGCATTGTGCGCGACGCCGCCGGCTACCTGGTCACCGGTCCCGACCTGGTCCACGGAGGACGCCCACCCGCCACCTGGCCGCTCAATCGTGAACCCTACTATCTTGAGACCAGCATGCCGGGCCTGTTCGCCGCCGGTGACGTTCGCCACGGCTCGGTCAAACGCTGCGCCTCAGCGGTCGGAGAAGGTGCAATGGCGGTGACGCTGGTGCATCGCTACTTGGCAAATGGGTAGTTGTAACTGCTATGGCTGGAGGAACCAATGGCAACGGAATGCACACACCTGGATCAAATCAAAATAAAGCAAACCAACAACCGCGTCTGCGAGGAGTGCGTGAAGATGGGTGACACCTGGGTGCACCTGCGGTTGTGCCTTAGCTGTGGACACGTGGGCTGCTGTGATTCGTCCAAAAACAAACATGCGACCAAGCATTTTCATAGGACCACTCATCCTCTCATCCGCTCGATCGAGCCGGGAGAAACCTGGATGTGGTGCTATGTGGATGAGATGGAAGCCGGAGAACTGGTGGCGTAGGCTGCGACGGTAGAGACTCGGCTAGCTATGTCTCTACGAAGGAAGCTGGCGACTTGGTTAGCGAATCGCACTTGTGAGGCATCACAAACTGTCATATTATGACGGTATGGCAATGACGTCATTGAATATTTCCCTGCCGGAAGCGCTTAAGGCCTATGTAGAAGGACAGGTAGCTTCCGGCGACTGGGGCACCCCCAGCGAGTATGTCCGCGAACTGATTCGTCAGGACAAGGAGCGCCGTCTTGGCAATCTTGAGCAAGAACTGGTTGCAGCCGCCAAAGGGCCGAGAATTGAACTCTCCGTGGCCAGGATCCGTAAGAAGGGCCTACTGACCGCGCTGCGTGAGCAAAGCCGGCACCGGTGAGGCAACCTCGACTCTCCCTCAGCGATGCTGGCAGTGGCTGACATCTTGGAGCACGCTGACTGGTACGCAGCGCAGTCTGGACAAAGACTGGCAAGACGCTGGGAAAAGGCGAATACATCGGCCTTGCTACGGATCGTCAGAAACCCGAGCGCCGGGACCCCGTGCAGGTTCCGACAGGAAGATCTTCGTGACGTGCGGTGGGTGGTGATTCCCGGATTCTCGAAGCATTTGCTCTTTTATCGATTCCGCGGAGCCGAGATACTTGTTCTGCGTGTACTCCATGGCGCACGCGACTTGGAAAGCCTGTTGTAGCCACGCGTCGCCGTAGGACCGGTAGAGACGTAGCTAGCTACGTCTCTGCGTCGGACTCGAATTTGGCCAAATGTTCTCGCGTTTCGGCAGCCGCGTGACTGTCATTCACAACGGCAACCAGATTGTCCCCCGCGAGGACCCCGAGGTCGCAGCGGAATTGCAAAGGGCCCTCGAATCAGAGGGAATCAAGTTTCTATTCGATGCCCGCACCACCCGGGCTGAGAAGAGAGGCAACGCGGTAGTCCTTACGATCGAGCACAGCGGCGCAACCTCCACCGTCTCCGGCTCCCATCTCCTGATTGCGACGGGCCGCCGGCCCAACACCGAAGACCTAGCGCTCGACAAGGCTGGAGTCGAAACCAACAAAGATGGAACGGTGAAGGTCAACAGCAGGCTTGAGACCAACGTTCCCGGCATCTGGGCCCTCGGCGACGTCAAAGGCGGACCAGCCTTCACTCACATCTCCTATAGCGACTTCCAGATCGTTTACGCAAACCTGATCGAGGGCAAGGACCTCACCATCGATAAGCGGATCGTTCCTTACTGCGTCTTCACCGATCCCCAGTTGGGCGGCGTCGGCATGACCGAGAAAGAGGCCCGGGCAAAGGGCTTCAAGCTCAAGGTCGGCAAGGTCCCGATGTCGTATGTGGCCCGCGCGCGCGAACGGGATGAAACCGCCGGGCTGATGAAGCTCATTGTGGACGCCACCAGCGATCGCATCCTGGGCGCGACCGTCTTATCGAGCGATGGAGGAGAGACTGTCCACATTCTTTACACCCTCATGCTTGCCGACCAGCCCTACACGCTCCTGAAGGGAGCGGTGTACATCCACCCCACGCTGGCCGAGGGACTGTTCTTTCTGATGGATGACGTGAAGCCAGTGGCGGAGCAAGAAATTCCGCAGCAGAAGACTGCCTGATTTTGTCCCAAGATCGACCGTCTACCGCGGAAAATGGTAGTAGACGTCCTGCTTGGAGGGCATGGGCACTCCGTTTCGGGTGGCGGGAAGAAAATGCCACTTCTCCAAAGCTGCGAGCACTCTTTCGTCAATGGCCGGCCCGAGACTCTGAAGAACTCTCCTGTCCACGATGTTCCCCACTTCATCGATAGTGACTTCCACGATGATATCTCCGCTAGTGCCGCGTGCCACGTCGGCATCGAATGCCGGATCGGGAGACACAACTGGCAGCGCGGGCCGAATCTCCGAGTTGAAAACCGTTCCGTAGGAGAGGGAACCATAAGGCGAACCGCCCGGGACCTCAGCATCTCGAGCGGATGCCGTAGTCTGGTTGCCTGCCTGGCTTCTTGCAGGTAGGGGGGGCAAAGTGCGTAACGGCTCGACCTTGGGCCTTCGCTCCCAGGACACACGGTTCGTCGCTTGCTGCTGCGTGATGCCGCTACGGCCGCCAAAATAAATCCGAGTCAGGGACTCGCCGGCTACCCCTTTCACAATCGACTGAGGAGCCACAAAAATGGGCTCGGGGCTGTGCAGGATCCAGCCCAGGGCAAGAAAGTGCAATGCCAGAGACACCCCCAGAAGTGTGGCTTGCCGTCTAGGCACCCGCGTATTGACTTGGGTAAACATGAACCTCTAAATCCTACTCTATTAGACGCGTTCCCTGGCTGTCCGTTTCCAAACCCGAACTTCGGTAACCCGGCCCATTGCACCTTTCTTGCTGCAATTTAACATTCCTGAAATATTCTGCAATTAGCATGTCAAGAGTGGGATTTTCCCCGGAGGAGTGGCCGTTGTCGGCACCCCGCTTTCTTCGCTTTGCTCTGCCGTTGCAGGTAGCGGCCGTCTGCTACCGGCGGCGTGGGGCGGCGTTCGAGTTTCTTCTGGTCAACACCAACGGCGGGGGGAAGTGGACGTTCCCCAAGGGCGCCCCAGAGCCCGCCATGTCCCACAGCCAGTCCGCTGAGCGCGAGGCTTGGGAAGAGGCTGGTGTGCACGGACACATTGAGCCACGCCATTTCCATCTTTACCTTCATTCCAAGGGAGTGTTCTGGAAGCCTCCTGGTGTGCGTGAATTTGTGGTGAAGGCGTTCCTGCTTGAGGTCGAGCGTACCGAACCGTCGCACGAGCCCATGCGCAATCCCACGTGGTTTTCTCCCAACGATGCGCGCAAGACCCTGGCCAAGGGCCGCGAAGTAAAGTACGCCCGCGAAATGCAAGTGGTTATCGACCGCGCGCTCGAACACCTCGGCTCCGCCAAGACCCTTGCTGCCCAATAGACCCGCCTTCCCACTTGCATCCTCCTCCGCCATGGCCCAGAATCGCTGATGTAACCTGCGTTCATCTGCGTAATCTGCGGCGTAAGGCTTTGCATGTTCGCCAAAATCCAACGCGTGCACTTCGTCGGCATCGGCGGCATCGGCATGAGCGGAATTGCCGAGGTTCTGCTCAACCTCGGTTACAAAGTCTCCGGCTCCGACCTCAAGACCTCCGCCGTCACGCAACGCCTTGCCAGCTTGGGTGCGACTGTCTTCGAGGGACACCGCGCGGACAACGTCACTGGGGCCGAGGTCGTGGTGATCAGCTCAGCCATTTCGCCTGACAACGCCGAGGTCGCCGAAGCCCGCAAGGTCCATATTCCGGTGATTCCGCGCGCGGAGATGCTGGCCGAACTGATGCGCCTCAAGTACGGGATCGCCATTGCCGGCATGCACGGCAAAACTACAACGACTTCCATGGTCGCAGCAGTTCTTGCGGCGGGTGACCTCGATCCCACCGTGGTCGTGGGCGGCCGGGTGGATGCCATGGGTTCCAATGCCAGGCTTGGGAAGTCGCATTACCTGGTCGCCGAAGCTGACGAGAGTGACCGCTCCTTCCTCAAGCTCTCGCCCATCCTCTCGGTCATCACTAACATCGACCGGGAGCACATGGATTGCTACCGCAATATGCGGGACGTGAAACGCGCCTTCCTGGATTTCATGGACCTCATTCCCTTCTACGGGATGCTGGTGGTCTGCAACGACGACCCAATTCTTCGGCGCCTGCTGCCACAGATCCACCGCCGCATGGTCACCTATGGGACACGCCGGGGATCAGACTTTCACATCAGGGTTGCTGAGCGTGAGGTGATGTCCGCAGGAAATACACCCCTCAGTCGCTTTCGGGTCACCTACAAGAATGAAGACCTGGGCGAGTTTCGCCTTCACGTACCTGGCATACATAACATTCTTAATGCCACCGCAGCGATCGCAGTGGGTATCGGCCTGGACATCAAAGTGGACCAGATTCGCTCCGGTCTGGAGAATTTTCGGGGCGTGGATCGTCGCTTCCAGTTGAGGGGCAAGGCCGTAAACGTGAGTGTGATCGACGACTATGGCCACCATCCCACCGAGATTCGGGCCACCCTGTCCGCCGCCCGCCAGTGCGGGTTTGGCAGGATCCACGTGGTTTTCCAGCCCCACCGCTTTACCCGGACCCGCGACCTGATGGATGAGTTTGCTACTGCCTTCGGTGATGCCGACACTCTTCTCATTCTGGACATTTACGCCGCCAGCAGGGCATCACCGGGGAGGCCTTGGCCCGGCATATAAGAGAAGTTGCCGGCCGGGACGCCCGGCACGTTCCTTCCTTTGGCGACGCGGCGGACATCGTCGCCGGTGAGGCCCAGCCCGGCGACATGGTCCTGACCCTGGGCGCCGGCAGTGTCTCGCAGCTCGGCCCCATGATCCTGGAGCGACTGATGGGACGGGAGTCCATGGCCGCGGTCGGCTCGAAGACCCTGATGACCACTTCTTAAACCAAGGAACTTTCCCGCCATCCTCTCCGTACATAACACCGCCGGACGGGTGGATAACTATTCCTCGTGTACCCCGTCTAAATCCCCGTAAGCGTTGAGGAGCAAGCAGATGGCTTCAGAAAAGGCGACGTACTGGGTGGCTGTCGGCCTCCTGGCTCTGTTGGTTGGCAACCATTTCGCCGGCCAGCTCGACAGGCTCTGCCTCAAAGGACGGGCTCTCTATACTGTGGAACGTCTCTCCGAGTCCGCTGGCAGTATGGCAGACAGAACCCAGGGGATGTTTGACCGGGGATCGAGTCGTTGCGCCCGTGTGCAGTCCCGGATGGCCTTCGCCCAAAGCCGGCTGGCCTCGGTGCAGACCCTGCTCGACCGCAAGGAAGCTGCCCTGGCCCGAGCGCAGGCCTTCAGGGAGCAGCGTATCCTGATCCTCGACCAGATGCGAAACCCTGTTCGCTGCCCTCGCCAGAGAATTGAGTTAGTGGTTCCTCAGTTACCCTCGACCGAGGATGGCGGAGTGATTTGAGCATCAGCCACGCCCCTTCAAATTTTCTTGGTTCCTTTTCGCTCCTGCCAACCTCCAATCGCTGAGGAGGAACCATGCAGGAAACAGCTCAACAGTACATTCAGCGCATTCTCGGCCACCTCGACGGCGGAGACCCTATCCAGATCCAGCAAGCTACCGCAAAGAAACTGCAAAAGCTCGTCAAACCCCTCAGCAAGAAGCAACTGAGCCAGCGCCCCGAACCGGGGAAATGGTCCATCACTGAAATCCTCGCCCACCTGGCGGATGCGGAACTGGTGGGAGGCTGGCGGATGCGTCTGATCCTGGGCAACAACGGCGTGTCGCTGCAGCCGTTTGACCAGGACGTATGGGCGGAAACATTTGCCTATGCCCGCCGCGATCCCAAGACTTCCCTTGAAACCTTCCGTGTATTGCGGGAAAACAACCTTCGTATGCTGAAGGCTCTGCCCAAGAACCTCTGGGAGAACTACGGCATGCACCAGGAGCGGGGGAAAGAAACGCTGGCGCACATCGTCCGCATGTTCGCCGGACACGACTTGAACCACCTGGCGCAGGTGGAGAAGATCGCGAAAGGAAGCAGGACCAAAGAAAAACGCGCAGCTTAGTCGGAGGCGTCCACGGAGTTGGAGTTCAGTCTTCTCTGTGTCCTCTGTGGTGAGGTCTTTTGTCCCTCCTGTGCAAAAGGCACCAAGTTTCCCTCTATCTCAATTCGCGAAAAGCAGTTATAGTAATTTCGCTCTGCGGTTCGCTGCCGACAACTGACCTGGATTGATGGCAAGGAAAAGCGGTTCCACCATCTTGCAGGAGGAGTTGTATCCCCAGTCTGACGAGCCCGTGCGTCAGGAACTGGACGACGCCCGCCTGTTCGACTTGGATGTGGATGAGGAATCGCCGTTTCTACGCGGACAGAAGCGGGTTTCCGTTCGCCGCAGCACCCTGCCAAAAAAGACGGCCACGCGTCTCACCTGGATCGCTCTCACTCTTACTCTGATCTTCCTTTGTGCAATCGCGGTGGCGGCGCTTTATCACTACGGTGAGCACTCCTGGCGCTTTCGTATTAACTCCAGTGATGACATCGAAACCTCCGGTCTGGGCAATGTGACCCGCCCGCAGGTAATGGAAGTCCTGGGCGAAGACCTTGGCCGTAACATTTTTTTTGTGCCCTTGGAGCAGAGAAGGAAGCAACTGGAGCAGATTCCCTGGGTTGAGTCCGCCAGTGTCATGCGCTTTGTGCCCAACCGTCTGAAAGTGGAGATTCGTGAACGTACGCCGGTGGCGTTTGCACGCATCGGTTCCAGAATCATGCTTGTGGATACCAACGGCGCGCTCATGGAACTGCCGGTTGCCAGCAAGAAGAGGTTTTCCTTTCCTGTGATTCTGGGATTCGGCCTGGCTGAACCCCAGTCGATTCGGGCGTCACGCATGAAGACGTACACCGAGTTGATTAGCCAGCTTGATTCCGGTGGCGCTCGTTACTCACAGAATCTCAGCGAAATCGATCTCTCCGACCCCGATGACGTTAAGGCCCTCGCCAACGATTCCGGCGGCGAAGTGCTGGTGCATTTGGGTTCATCTGATTTTCTGGAGCGGTTCAAAGTCTATGTCGCCCACGTGCAGGAGTGGCGGCAGCAGTTCTCCCGTCTGGACTCCGTGGACCTGCGCTACGAACACCAAATCGTCGTCAACCCCGACTTGCAGGGCCCGGCGAAGCAACCGCCCCTATCTGTGTCCGCAGCTAAGGCAGCAGTGGCGGCAGGAGTAAAACCAGCCGCGTTGGTCAGTCACGAGCTCACGTCAGGGAAACCGGCAGCGGCCGTCCCCCTGAAACCTTCTGCCACCAAACCTGAGGTCAAAACGATCGCCGCCAAGAAGAAGCCAGGGAAAATACGGCACAGAAGGTCGGCGTGGAAAAAAACATCGGCTGTAGTGCGGCACCCATCTGCGCCTGCGCCATCACAGCTGGCACAATCGAGTGCTTCGGTGCCAGCAGTAACAACGCAAAGAACGAATCCAGCCGTGTCGCCAGCGGGTACCACGGCCAAACCAGGGACCAAGCCGAGTCCGGCTATTCCCAAAAGACAGGAACACTGATCACGGATGGCCAGCCAGTACCAACATTTCTTGACGGCGATTGACGTAGGCAGTGCCAAGACCTGCGTGGTGGTCGCCGAGGTCACCGACAGCGGTCTTCGCTACCGTGGACACGGGCTGGCGGAGTCGCGCGGATCACGAAAAGGCATCATCGTTGATCTGGACAAAGCGGTGGCTTCAATCCAGAAGGCCGTAGAGAAGGCAGAAGACGCTTGCGGCGCCCCGATCGAGCACGCGCTGCTGGGTGTCGCTGGCTCGCATGTGCGTGGGGTCAACAGCCACGGCGGCCTCAGCTTCGGCACCCGCGCCCGCGAGATTGCCCGCGATGAAATTCGGTCCGCCGTCGACAAGGCCCGTGCCATCCCTCTTCCGGCCGACCGCGAAGTCCTCCACCTCCTGCCGCAGGAGTTCATTCTGGACGATCAGAACGGCGTGCACGACCCGCTGGGCATGATGGCGATGCGCTTGGAAGTCCGCGTCCACATGGTTACCGCGGCTTCCAGCGCTACCCAAAACGTAATTTCCGCGGTGAATCGCGCAGGCGTGCAGGTGGACGACACGGTTTTCGAACCCCTGGCCTGTGCCGACGCCGTACTCAGAAACGACGAGCGTGAGCTCGGGGTCTGCCTCGTCGATATGGGCGCCGGTTCAACCAGCCTCATCGTCTTTCAGGAAGGTACCGTGATCCACAGCGCGGTGATTCCCATCGGTGGCGATCACTTCACCAGCGATCTCTCGGTCGGCCTCTGCACTCCGCTTGCGGAAGCAGAAAAGATCAAGAAGATGTATGGCAACGTCGTGGTGACCTTGATTCCAGAAGCCAATGAAGTCGAGGTCCCGTCGGTCGGTGACCGGCCCTCGCGCCTGATCCGCCAGCGCATGGTAGGTGAAATCCTCGAGCCGCGGGCGCGTGAGTTGTTCGAAATGTTGCGCGACAACTTGCGCCACAGCGGCACGCTGGAAGCCTGCATGGGAGGCGTGGTTCTCACCGGAGGGGTGTCGCGTCTGGCAGGAATTTTCGACGTTGCCGAATCCGTGCTGCGTCGCCCGGTCCGCCTGTCGTGGCCGACGCCATTGGCCAAGATGCCTTCCACGCTGGCTGAACCGGAATACGCCACCGCGTTGGGAATGCTGTTTTACGGCCACCGTTCGCGGAGCGCGCGCGGCCTCCAGGACACGCGCTGGAGTTCGCGGTTGATGGGGTTGTTCGCCAAGAAGGGAGCGTAGGAGCGCTCAGCATTCAGCAATCAGCGTTCAGCCAAGAGCGGTTCGTGCAGGTCCAACGAACGTTGCCGGGCTGAATGCTGACTGCTGAGTGCTAAATGCTTGTTTTCAAGGATGTGCCCATGAAAAACGATACTGACATTCGCATCAGCTTCAATGAAGAACCCCGCAACGACGCCAAGATCAAGGTCATCGGTGTGGGCGGAGGCGGTGGCAACGCCGTGAACCGCATGATCGATGCCGGCATGGAGGGCATCGAATTCATCGTCGCCAACACCGACCTTCAGGCCCTGCGCATGTCGCGCGCGCCCATGAAGATCCAACTCGGGGTCAAGCTCACGAATGGTCTCGGCGCGGGCGCGAATCCCGAAGTTGGGCGCAAAGCCGCCCTGGAAGACTCCGACAAGATCATCGAAGTCCTGGAAGGCTCCGACATGGTCTTCGTCACCACCGGTCTCGGCGGCGGCACGGGGACGGGCGCCGCTCCCATCATTGCCTCCCTGGCCAGTGAGATGGGCGCGCTTACGGTTGCGGTGGTGACCAAACCTTTCGCGTTCGAAGGCAAACGCCGCATGCAGCAGGCCGAGCGCGGCATCGCGGAACTCATGGAGTCGGTGGACACGACCATCGTCATCCCCAATGAAAAACTGCTCGGAGTTGCCCAGGATGCAGGCTTTTTCGAGTCTTTCCGCGTCGCTGACGACATTCTCCGTCAGGGCGTGCAGGGCATCTCCGACATCATTACCATTCCCGGGATCATCAACCGCGACTTCGCCGACGTGAAGGCCATCATGGCCGGCATGGGTTACGCGGTCATGGGGACGGCAACCGCGACTGGCGCGCGCCGCACCACCGAAGCCGCCCAGAAGGCCATCGCTTCCCCGCTGCTCGAAGCCGGAGCCATCGACGGCGCTCGCGGCATCCTCATCAACATCACCGGCTCCGCTTCACTGAAGCTGGCTGAGGTGCAGGAGGCCTGCACCATCATTCAGAGCGCGGCCGACGAAGACGCCAACATCATTTTCGGCGCGGTGCTCGACGAGAAGATGAAAGATTCCGTGAAGATCACCGTGATCGCAACCGGCTTCAAGGATTCCGCCGTCCGCCACCGTCGTCAGGAATCGCGCGCGACGTTCGTAGTCTCACGCCAGAGTGACGATTTCCCGGAACCGATGTCGGAGCCGGAATCCGATCCGCTGCCTCCGCCGCCTCCGATGGTGATGGAAGAGGCCTCCCCCCAGCCCGTGGCCATGGCATCTCGGGAAGTGGTTGGCATCGATGCCATGCGCGATGCCATGATCGCTAACTTCGAGCAGGCCGATCTCGACGTGCCGGCCTTCCTGCGGAAGCGGAATGAAACGATGTGACGGCGGACGACCTTAAGCTGGAAGGCCGAAGAGCGACGCCATTTCAGCGATCCTAGTAGTGGGAAAACTTTTTCCCTTTTGCAGGTACCATCGCAGTAACGGTGCCCAAAGTTACCAAAGCTGGATGTCCTGCTGCGATCCCTTGCAACTCTTTTGTCTCCAGCGTGTTAGACAAAATGAGACCATTTACTCGGAGACTAAGTTTTCCATTGCGCAGCGCCGCCGACTTTCATAACATCAAACCTAGCAGGAACTTAGCCGATGACCCGGTCATTGGCAGCCTCCGTGCACCGTGGTAGGGGTGAATTCTGGGATGGGTACAGGTGAAGTGAGCACAAGGAGAGTTTTTTCGCGCCTAGGTTTTGCCATCGTTTTCATAGCCTTGCTGCTGTGCGAGGTTAGTTCCGCAGCCACCGTCAATACGCATGCGCTGAGCTCGAGAAAGTCAAAATCACAAAAGATCAGCGAGAACCAGCACGCCACCAAGCGCTTGCGTCGGCTGGCTCTCAGTCGGACGTCGCGCACCGCCCAGCTGCGACGTACCAGCGGGCATCGGCGACGGCGTTATTACGAGCGCTTCTCTACCAGCTCGTTTGCGCAAGATATCACTGAGGGCGATGTAACCATAGGTGAAGATCCGGTTGTCCGCCAGGCCGCCGTAGACGCCTTGGGCAACATGAACGGCACCGTAGTCGCCATTGAACCCACCAGCGGCCGAATCTTGGCCATGGTTAACCAGAAGCTGGCGCTCTCCAGCGGCGCGCAGCCCTGTTCCACCATCAAGCTCTCGGTAGCCCTGGCTGCCTTAAGTGAGGGCCTGATTACAAAAGACACGGCAATCCGCCTGGGTGGCCGATACCGCATGAACTTGACCACCGCCCTGGCTCATTCCAACAACGCTTATTTCGAAGCGATAGGCCGCCAGTTGGGCTTTGAGAAGGTCAGCTACTACGCCCATCAGTTCGGCCTGGGCGAGATGGCCGGCTACAACATTCCGGGTGAACAACTGGGCAGCTATCCCGATGAGGAAATCTCTTCCAAGCTGGGGGGCGTCGGCAAGATGTG
Organism: Terriglobia bacterium; assembly: GCA_020073105.1. Lineage (GTDB taxonomy): Bacteria > Acidobacteriota > Terriglobia > Terriglobales > Acidobacteriaceae > JAIQFW01. The sequence continues at coordinate 5,075 of JAIQFW010000144.1, read as the reverse complement.
CTCCTTCGGCGAAGGCATTTCCATGACGCCCCTGCAGTTGGGCGGACTAGTTTCCGCGATTGCGAACGGGGGCACACTCTACTACTTGCAGCATCCCACCACTGCCGAAGAAGTTGCGGGGTTCGAGCCGCGGGTGAAGCGGCGCCTGGATATTGCTCCGCTCATTCCCGAACTATCCGATGGCCTGGCGGGAGCAGTCACCTACGGGACTGCTCGCAGCGTGCGGGTCAACTTCAACGAGGAAGAGATCCTGGGCAAAACCGGAACCTGCTCTCATGCCGGCACGCGGTTTGGCTGGTTCGCTTCTTACGCCAACAGCGATGTGGGCCGCGTTGTGGTGGTCGTTTTTCTGGAAGGGGGCCGTCCGACCTTTGGTCCCAAGGCCGCGGAGATTGCCGGAGTGATGTACCGCAACCTCTACGACCACAACTTCTTTATCGCCAAGCCGTCTTTCTCGACGGACACGGCGACGGTGAAGCCCACCGAAAGCTCCAACTAGTTTCCCCAAGCTCCATCTTCTCCGCTACGGCCTCTCGTGAGAGAGGCCGTTTATGCTACCCTGCTCGCCAGCAACCAAAACTGAATCGCCCCGGAGGTCAGCAATGACTCTCAAGAAACGTGCATTCGCAGAGTTCTTCGGAACCTTCTGGCTGGTATTCGGCGGATGTGGCGCCGCAGTGCTGGCAGCTGGTTTCCCAAACATGGGCATCGGGTTCGCAGGTGTTGCGCTGGCCTTTGGTCTGACCGTGCTTACGATGGCTTTTGCCATCGGACACATCTCCGGCTGTCATCTGAACCCTGCAATCAGCATCGGCTTGGTCGCCGGCAAACGCTTCCCGGCATCCGAGCTCGGACCCTACGTCGTCGCCCAAGTCGTCGGGGCGATTGCCGCTTCCGGCGTGCTGTACGTCATCGCCAGCGGATTCGCCAACTTCGACGTGACGCAAGGGTTCGCCGCCAACGGCTACGGCGTTCATTCGCCGGGAGGTTATTCTCTGCTGGCGGGCGCAGTCGCAGAGGTCGTCCTGACCATGTTTTTCCTGCTGGTCATCATGGGCTCTACCGACAGCCGCGCGCCCAAAGGCTTTGCTCCGATAGCGATCGGCCTCTGCCTGACGCTCATCCACCTGGTCTGCATCCCGGTGACGAACACATCTGTGAATCCCGCCCGCAGCACCGGACCCGCGCTTTTCGTTGGCGGCTGGGCGCTGTCGCAGCTCTGGCTGTTCTGGGTGGCGCCGATTGTGGGTGGAGTGCTTGGAGGGTGGACGTACCGGGCGCTGTTCAGCGAGCCGTAGCAACTGAGAACTGAGACTGGTAACGGAGAACTGGGTTCTTCACAAAGGGGACCCACCAATTGCTCTCAGTGCGAGGGACACACGAAAATGAGTGGAGAAATGGAACCAGCGTAGGGCGTTGTGTCTTCGGGACTCTTTCTGCAGCCTGCTAGTACTCCGCCAGATCCTTCATCGCGCGGAACAGATCGTCGGCCTGGGCCCCTGCGAGGAATCGCCGCAAGGTAGAGGGTTGGTCGCAAAGGACGGGTCTAGCCTCACGAAGTGAGACTGAGTTTCGAGCTATGCACTACTAACACAAATCTAACCCGTGCTGGAGTCGGCAAGCCGAATAACCAGCCTCTTGCCCAAAGCCTTGGCAGCACGAGTGATGGTCTCGAGAGAAACGGTCACATTTTGCGGATCCAGCAAACGGTCCAGCTGAGAGCGACTAGTATTGAGTTGTTTGGCCAGATCCTGCTTTGTTTTCTTTTTCTTGCGCATGGCTTCCGCAAGTTGCCATGAGATCACGCGTTTGACCGCAACCGCCTCGACTTCCTCTCGGATGCCTTCTTCCTCCAAGAAACTGTCGAAAGTCGACCCCGTGTGTCCAGTTGCTCCATTCTTCTTTTTTCTTGCTTTCATTGCGCCCTCTCATGTCTCATCTTGTTCCGTCGGGCCAATTCCAAGTCTTCTTCAGTGGTCTTCTGAGTCTTCTTGATGAACCCATGCAGGAGTACCATTTGGCCATTTCTATCGAAATAAAACAGCACCCGCGCAATCCGGTTTCGGCTCAGGTTTGATCGCACTTCGTAAATACCACCGCCCATGGCCCGGCATACTGGCATTCCCACGGGCCAGCCAAACTCAACCGTCTTGATGTCCTCGCCGATACGCTTGCGATCTTCGCGCGAGGGCAAGCCCCTCAGCCACTCCCGAACCGGTTCCCCGCCGGCCTCAGTCCGGTAAACACCGCTTGCCTTGCCGAAGCGCTTCTTCGCTTTCGTCGGCATGTGGCTTGCGCTTGTCTCTCACAGGGCATTGTACCACATACGGTACAATCGAGTCACGGAAATCTCGCGGTGGCTTCGCTGAGGGGGAGCAGTCACAGATAACCTACTAGTACTCCGCAAGCTCCTTCATCACGCGGAACAGGTCGTCGGCCTGCGGCAGAATCGCGTCCTCCAGTATCGGCTGATAGGCTACGAAGACATCTTTGGCGGCCACGCGGCGCACCGGCGCGTCCAGATCATCGAACAGCTCGTCCGCGATTCGGGCCGCGATCTCCGCGCCATAACCCCAGCTCAGAGTATCCTCATAGGCCACGATTACGCGATTGGTCTTACGCACCGACTCAGCGATCGCTTCCCAATCGAACGGGTTCAGGCAGCGCAAATCGACCAGTTCCACCTTCACGCCGTGTTCGCGCTCGATTCTCTGGGCGGCTTGCAGCGCGCGCGGTACCACCGCTCCATAGGTGATCACCGACAAGTCCGTGCCGGGCTGCACAATTTTCGCCTTGCCAAAAGGAACCATGTAATTCGGCCCGGGATACGGCGCGCGGCCGAATGTTTCGCGGTAGAGCCGCTTGTGCTCCAGAAACAAGACCGGATCGTCACAGCGAATCGACGTCCGCAGCAAGCCCGCCGCATCCAGAGCATTCGACGGAAACACCACCCGCAGTCCCGGAATGTGAGTGAAAATGCTCTCCCCGCACTGCGAATGGTAGATAGCACCGCCGGTGAGGTACCCGCCGATCGCGACCCGGACCACCGCGGGCGAAGAAAAACCGTTGTTCGAGCGCCATCGAATCAGCGGCAGTTCATTGCGCAACTGCATCATCGCCGGCCAGATGTAGTCGAAGAACTGGATCTCCACCACCGGCTTGAGTCCGCGCGTGGCCATGCCCGTGGCGCGTCCCACAATGTTGGCTTCCGCCAGTGGAGAGTTGAACACGCGATCCGACCCGAACTCCATCTGCAGGCCCGAGGTCAGCTTGAAGACCCCGCCTTTGCCCTTGATCAGCTTTTCCTGCAGGTATTGTTCGCGGCTGCAGTCCGCCACGTCTTCGCCGAACATCACAACGCGTCCGTCGCGTTTCATCTCATCGCGCAACGTGGAGTTGATAAGGTCGGCCATGGTCTTCGGGGCTGGTTTCTTGCCATCGCTCCCCGCGGTGGCGGCCAGTGGCTCAGTCTCGAATGCCGATGACGTGGGGTCCACAAACGGCGAATACACGTATCTCGTCACTGTGTCCGGCGTCGGGAACGCCGCATCCAGAGCCTGATCCACCGCGATTTGCAGTTCCTCTTCGACGTGCTTCTCCAACTGGTTGATGCCCTTCTCATCCAGAATGCCCTCCCGGATGAGAAACATCTGCATGCGGGTGATGGGATCACGCGCCACTTCCTGCTGGCGTTCCGTGTCCGGACGGTAGAGCCGCTCGTCATCGGACAGCGAGTGCGAGTACGGCCGAATCACATGGGCATGGATAAACGCCGGCCCATCCCCGGCACGGCAGTAGGCCACCGACCGCCGAAAGGCGGCATAGGTTGCAATCGGATCGGTGCCGTCCACCTCTTCGAAATGGAAGTTGGGGAAACCGGCAACCAGCCGCGAAATGTTTCCGCCTGGTGTCTGCACCTCAACCGGTACCGAGATGGCATACTCGTTGTCCTGGATGACGAACACCAGCGGCAGCTTGCGGTTGGACGCTGTGTTCAGCCCCTCCCAGAACTCCCCTTCACTGGTCGTGCCATCCCCGAGCGAAACGTAGGTGACCTCGTCACCATGAAAGGTCACATCTTTGAACTCGCGGTAATCGCCGGGAACTCTCTTGGCGGCATCGGGATGAGCTGCAAAATAGCGGCCGGCTTCCGCACAACCCACCGCCTGTAGGACCTGGGAGCCGGTAGGCGATGACTGCGTCACCACATTCAGCTTGGGAAAGCTCCAGTGCGATGGCATCTGCCGGCCGCCCGAGTTAGGATCATCGGCTGCACCCACGGCCTCCAGCAGCATTTCGTACGGAGTCGCACCCAATCCCAGACACAGGGCACGGTCGCGGTAGTAGGGGTAGAACCAGTCGTAGGCGGGCTTCAGAGTAAACGACGCCGCCACCCCGATCGCCTCGTGGCCTGCACCGGAGATTTGGAAAAAGATTTTCTGCTGGCGCTTGAGAAGGATCTCGCGGTCGTCCACGCGGCGCGAGGTGTACATGATCCGGTAGGCTTCGATCAGTTGCTCGCGCGAAAGACCCTCGTATGCCTGACCCGCCTCTACTACTCCGCCCGGTTTTGTTTCGGTCTTAGCCGCCATCCTCTCGATCACTCACACCACAGATTTCTATTGTAAGGCCTGATCGGGAGTTTCGGACACCCGGTGGTAATCGGGCCTTCCCACTTATGGAATGACACGAAATGGCACGTTGCTAGTCAGCGTGCCGCTGGGTGTGGTCACGTTGACGTAGCCGCTGGTCGCACCGCCAGGGACCTGGGCAGTTAGAAGCGTGCCCGATTTCACTGTGAAGCTTGCTGGAGTTCCGTTTAGGAGCACGCTGGTCGTGTCAATCAGGTCTTGCCCGAGAATTCCGAAAGTCTGTCCAACCTTCGCGGGGTTGCGTACAAACCTTACGAACGGGCCCAGCCCCATGTCCAAGCTGAAGATGGTACCGCCGTTGATGCTGCCACCGCCTTCAGTAGTTCCATAGATCATTCCATTGGTGAGCTGAAGAAGACCGCCCTGGGAAACGGCTCGGCCGATCGGTGAGAAAGAAACGCGCGTTCTGGCCGGCTGCCTGCG
>JAIQFW010000143.1 GCA_020073105.1 Terriglobia bacterium | reverse complement strand
GTGGCCGGAAAAACCCTTTATCGCAGAGGCCGCGGAGGCCCCCCGCAGAGAGCGCAAAGGAAATCATGCTACGGAATCGTCTTGCGTACTGGCTTGGCCGCCGGTTTGTAATTCTTGGGATAGACCACCAGGCAGCGGCGTGGGCCTTCCCCCTGGCTCTCGGTGTGGAGATCGGCGTGGTCGCGCAGGGCCAGGTGCACCATGCGACGCTCGCGCGAGGACATGGGAGCGAACTCGTAGGGCATTCCTGTCTTACGGACCCGCTCCGCCGCAACCCCGGCAGCCATTTGCAGTTCCTGCAGGCGCAGGGCGCGCTGGTTCATGCAGTCGAAGCAGATCTTCTCGTGCTCATTGCCGGGGAGCCGGAGCATCTCAATGGCGAGCAGTTCGATGGCGCGAAGCAATTCGCCGCCACGTTCCAGGAGCAGGGTGGAATCCGGGCCGGATAACTCGACCAGAATTTCCGGCCGTTCCCAGTCGCGTTCTTCCGGCAGCGGCGGGTCCACGGTGATGCGGTACTTGAGACGCAGGCCTCCGTGGGTGACGACACCGCGGAGGAGGTCGTTGATCTTGTTGGCGGCGGCGACTTTGTCGGGAATCGGCATAACGCTTTCAGCTTTCAGCTGTCAGTTCAACCCTCTTGCTGAGAGCTGACGGCTGATAGCTGGGGTTACTTCTTCTCTTTCTTTCTCGCCCGCTTCAGCGCGATCTCGCGCATTTCGCGGCCCAGGCCGGTGCGGTTCATGATGGCCTGTTGCACGATGGCGATGATGCTACCTTCACACCAGTAGAGACACAAGCCTGCAGCCAGCCGGTAGCTGATGAACCCGAACATCACCGGCATCATGACATTCATCATTTTCTGCTGCGAGGGGTCCATGCCGGCCTGCGGCGTCATGCGCTGCGTGGCCAGCCCCGTAATGATAATCAAGATGGGAAGAATCAGGTAAGGATCGGCAGACGACAGATCGCGAATCCAAAGCCAAGATGCCTGGCGGAGATCAAGGGCCGAGGCGAGCATGCTGTAGTAGGCAAACAGAAACGGCATCTGGATCACCATGGGCAGACAACCGCCCACCGGGCTCACGCCTTCCCGCTTCATGAGCTCGCCAATTTCGGTGTTCATCTCCTGGCGGCGCGGATCGCGCATGGTGTACTTCTTGTATTTCTCCTTGATGGCGTTCATCTGCGGCTGGATCCTTTGCATCTTCAGCGCAGACTTCATGCTGGAGATGCGCAGCGGCATCAAGGCCAGGTTGATGATAAGGGTTTGAATAACGATGGCCCATCCCCAGTTGTGAACATAGGTGTAGGTCCACCGTAGCCAGATGAACAACGGCCGGGCAATGATGCCAAAGAAACCGAAATTGACCAGCGCCCGCAGGTCCTGATCGGCGCCTGTAATGGTGGGCACCGGCACCGCTTCCAGCGTACGCAGTTCCTTGGGGCCGACGTACATGCGCTCGACGGTTGAACCCCTGGGGTTTCCGACCGCCACTCCCAACACTTCAGCCTTCACCGTGTCCTGCGGGTTCTTGGCATCTTTGGGCACGTCGACGGAATTGCGGAGCGTGACCGCGGCTACGTTCTGTGGGTCTTCGGGAAGGAAGATCGCGGCGAAGTACTGGTCGGTTACTCCTACCCAATCGAAGGGGCCATGCAGAGTGTTTCCGCCACTGATCTTCTTGATGTCCAGCCGCTCAATGGTGCTGTTGAACTGGTGTTCGACGCGGCTGGACGCGTAGCCTGCGGGTGTGACCTGATCCCCCAACCCCGCCGGCCACAAGGGATACGCCGCGATCTGGTTCCCCGATAACGAAACCGAGGTTTCGACGTGGACAATGTAGGTGTGATCGAAATGGAAAACCTTGCGGACGGCCAGGTCCTGGTCGGCATATTCGTACGTAACATCGGCAGGAGCGTTAAGCGTTCCCGAACCGGAAGGCACATACAGCACCGAGTTCAGCTTGTTGCGCTGGCCCTCGTCGTAGGTCCAGAGAGAAAGGGGATAACCGTACTTCACGGCGGTGGTGCCGTTGACCAGTTCCAGCGGGCGCGCCTGATCATCTTTGAACTTCTTCAGGATCCACGACTTGACCTGCGCCCCGCGGTTGGTGAAGGTGATGCGGTAGAGGTCGTTCTCTACGACGGTTTCGGATTCTGAATTCGCCTGCTTCACGGCCGAGGCGTGGGCCGCAGTTCTCTTTGCTTGTCGCACCTCCGGCGGATTGCTGGCCGGGGCAGGTGGCGGCGGGGGCAGAACTTGAGTCTGGCCCTGCGCGGGTGCGGTCGGGGTAACAGGCTGGGGGAAGTACCTCTTCATGACCACCTGCGAGAGGACGACGACCAGAGCGGTGAGCGCCAAGACCAGAAGCAGGCGGCGCTCCATGCCGGGATCTTGTTGCGGATTTTGAAATTCGGCCAAGTTATTTTCTCAATGACTGCAAAATCCGGTTTCCCTGCCGCAGGCGGCATGAGTACCGGAATTCTTTACTGGATCAAGTCCGCCTTTCGCCAGCGGATGGCAGCGCAGCAGACGCCAAATCGCATGCGCACCGCCGCGCAGGACCCCGTAGCGCTCGACCGCTTCCATGGCATATTCAGAACAAGTGGGCACATAACGACACGCCGGCAGGAGCATCGGGGAGACTGCCCACTTGTATCCCCGGAGCAGCAGCAGCACGGCGCGCTGGATCGGATTCGTCGTCATGGGGTTTCTTGTGCTGTCCCCGGTCGAACCGGCGAGGACTCCTGCCTCATCGTTTCTCTGCAAACTGTTGAACAACCTCGAAGGCCCGGCTGATCTCTTTGCCGAGATCTGCGAAGTCGGCCGCCAGCACTGACTTCTTCGGGTTAATGACGATGTCCACCGGCACATGAAACTCCGGCCAATGCAAGCGAACCGCTTCCCGCAAACGCCGCTTCATCCGGTTGCGGTCCACAGCGCCACCCAATGTCTTGCTCACGGTGAAGCCGATACGCGGGCCGTGGCCCTCCGCACGCGGCAGATAAAAGACCGTCATGCGGCTGGCAAAGTGACGCCGGCCGGTCTTGTAGACCCGCTCGAAATCGCTGTGTCGCAGCAGGTGCACACTCCGCGGGAACTTGGCACGCTTGCCGGGGCCGGACGCGGTCGGACGGTTTTCCGGAGTGGCACCGCTCACGTCCTTCACCATCCCTGTCTGCAGACTCCTGTCAATTCCAGAAAAGGGGAACGCTACTCGCGGAAGCCGGGCTTCACCGACACCCGTTTGCGCCCTTTGGCGCGCCGGCGCGAGATCACCGCCCGGCCGCTCTTGGTCTTCATACGCGTGCGAAATCCGTGCGTCTTCGAGCGATGACGCCGGTTGGGTTGGAACGTGCGCTTGGGCATGAAACTTGGCTGCTCCTCACATTCGATTGATAGATCGCAATTACGGCCGCAGAGCGGAATGAAAAGTATAAATGAGCCGGCGCAGGGCGGCAAACCTGCGCGGCTAGGCGGAGAGCTCCAATCTCCGACTAGCTACGTCTGAAGAATTTTTCGTGGACTCTACGGTTCGGAACTTTTGACCGCAAAGAGCGCAAAGTATTCGCCAAGACCGCAAAGAAAACCAAGGCCCGAAACGGGACGCTCCCCGGCATGGGACGTCACGGGCACTGGGCCGAGGGAGCGAAATCACAGCATGCGACTGGCGGCCGTGAAAGACTTGCACGGAACGTGAGGCAGGAGCCCATTCCCGCGAAAACCGGGCTGCCTGCACAACTCGTGCGGCAGTTACAAAGTCGCTACTTGACAGAAATTTTTTTTAGCGTGTTGAATCAGGAGTCCACGAAAAATCTTTGCCGAAGATTTCCGCAAACTCAAATTTTTTGTGCTAGTATGCCGGACTGTCCCTGCTCATTGATATTTTTTTTCGCTCCAGCAAAACCGTTCGCCGCGCGGAATTTGGTCTGGGGATGAATGGCACTTATTTTTCGATTCTAGTACCAGGCGCTGAAAGCGGCGGCAGCCCGACGAAGACCTTTATATGGCGGCTCCAGGCTCAACTATTATTCCCAACCCGTGGGTGCGCGTCCTCGATGCGCTGGAAAAGAAGATCAACCGGCACTCCTATGACACCTGGTTGAAACCCACTCGCTACAGTCACTCGAGTGGGGGTACGTTGTTCGTGCGCGTGCCAACGGCGGAGTTCCGCCACGTGGGAGACAAGTACGCCGACCTGATCCAGGAAGCGCTCGATAATCTGGGATTGGAATACCAGGACGTCCAGTTCGTCACTCCCGAAGACGACCCTGCGGCCACTCCGGTGCGCCACGATGGCGGCCTTACGGCGCACGGACCGGTGCAGGCCATCCATCCCTCCCAGGCGCGGTTCGATTGGGACGGCGCGGCGCAACTGAATCCGCGCTATACCTTCGACGCCTTCGTGATCGGCAGCGGCAACCAGTTTGCCCACGCGGCCTGCCAGGCGGTCGCCGAACGTCCGTCCAAGGCCTACAACCCGCTCTTTCTATATGGTGGCGTGGGAATGGGGAAAACCCACCTCATGCAGGCCATCGGACATGAGATCGCCAAGCGGCAGCCGCAGTCGGCCATCTGCTACGTTTCCAGCGAGAAGTTCACCAATGACATGATCAACTCGCTGCGCTACGACAAGATGACCAGCTTCCGCGACAAGTTCCGCAACGTGGACGTGCTGCTGGTGGACGATATCCAGTTCCTGGCCCAGAAGGAGCGCACCCAGGAAGAATTCTTCCACACCTTCAACGCCCTGCACGAGTCGATGAAACAGATCGTCATTGCCAGCGACCGTCCCCCCAAGGAGCTGGCGGAGATCGAGGACCGGTTGCGCAGCCGTTTCGAGTGGGGCTTGATTGCGGACATCCAGCCACCCGACCTCGAGACCAAGGTCGCCATCCTGCAGAAGAAGTCTGAGCAGGAAAAAGTCACGCTGCCTACGGACGTGGCGCTCTACATCGCTTCCAATATCCGCTCCAATGTCCGGGAGTTGGAAGGGGCGCTGATCCGCTTGGTGGCGCATTCCTCCCTGATTGGGGCAGAAATCACCCTCCCTTACACCCAGCAGGTACTTAAGAACTTCATCGACTCCCAGGCCCGCAAGGTCACGATTGAGTCAATCCAGAAGGCGGTTGCCGAGCAGTTCGGGTTGCGTCTGGTGGAGATCAAGGCAAAGAACAACTCCCGCGCCATTGTGTATCCGCGGCAGATCGCCATGTATCTCGCCAAGCATTTGACGGAGGCTTCACTGCCGGAGATCGGACGTCAATTTGGTGGCAAGCACCATACCACCGTGCTGCATTCTGTAGAGAAGATTGATGAGGTTCGGAAAACGGACAAGGATTTGAACAGGCTGCTGAACAAACTGACCGAGCAGTTGGGTGGATAAGACGCAGCCTTCGCACTAATTTCCACTCATCAGGAGAGACTTCCTTGCCGGGGCCTGTGGAGTCTGTGTGGAAGCTGTGCATGAGTTGGAACCAGCCTGGAAGTACGCCGAAATCACCTCTGCTCCGCGTGCAATCCAGCCCTGATTTTGGACACGAGGGGAGTGGGCGGAACGTAATGGTAGCCCGGTAGTTGGGCGGGATTTCCACTTTTCCCATGCCCCTGCTGTTACTGCTGGTTTTATAGGTTTTCAGTTTGATATAAGTGAAGTATTCAAAGTCGCACCCGGGGGACCCAGGTTATGCCGGTAGAAGCGATTGCGTCCGCCACAGGAACGACCACCATGGAGATCACTGTCAGTAAGTTCGAACTGCTGCGCGAGCTGACAGCGACCCAGGGAGTGGTCGAGCGCAAGACCACAATTCCGATCCTTTCGAATTATCTATTTGAAGCTGCCGGCGACAAACTCTCGCTCACTGCTACCGATCTGGATCTGAGCCTCCGTACTTCGTGCAATGCCAAAGTGAAGAAAGAAGGCGCATGCACGATCCCCGCCCGCAAATTGCATGACTACGTGAAGCTCCTGCCCGATGCTGATATCACGATCAAGCTGCTGGAGAACCATTGGGTGAGCATCCGCTGTGGACGGTCCAACACCAAGATGGTAGGCATGGCACGGTCCAACTTTCCCAGCCTGCCGACGTTTCCTACTGCCGGAGTAGTGAAGATCCCTGCCCAGGTATTGCGGGGAATGATTGCCAAGACCGGATTCGCCATTGCCAGCGAGGAGTCGCGCTACACGCTGAACGGAGCTCTGATGGTGCTGAAGCCCGAGTCGATGACCATGGTCGCGACGGATGGGCACCGGCTGTCGCACATCGAGCGTGCCGGGACGAAGTTTGAGGGCGTCTCGGGCGAGATGAAGACCCTGGTGCCCAAGAAGGCGATGGACGAACTGAAATCGCTGCTGGATTCGACCGACGCCGAGGAAATCGACTTCGCCAAAGATGAATCGACACTCTACTTCCGCATTGGTTCGCGGCTGCTGACCTCAAGACAACTGACTGGCCAATTCCCCAACTATGAAGCAGTTCTGCCGAAGGACACGACCAAGTCGATTACGGTGCACGGGGATGACCTGGCGGCGGCGATTTCGCGCGTGGCCCAGTTTGCCGACGAGCGCTCACGGGCGGTGCGCATGCGCCTGGAGAAGGGCGAGCTGAAGCTCTCGGCTTCGTCCACGGAAATGGGCGAGTCGGAGGATTCGATCGAGATCGACTACAACGGGGAGACGCTGGCGATCGGCTTCAACGCCCAATATCTGCTGGACTTCCTCAAAGCCACCGGCGGCGGCGATGTGAAGCTGGAGTTCAAGGACGCCCAATCCGCCGGCCAGATGCGCCCTGCCGAGGGCGAGGAGTACAAGTACCGGTATATCGTGATGCCGATGCGGATATGAGGAATAGAGACCGCTGACGTACGTATGATTTTAAGCGACGATGGAATCAAGCAGGCTATACACCTCGGGCAGTTGGAAATCTCACCTGTCCCAGCGGAAGATCAGTACACAACTTCTGCCGTTGACCTATTCCTAGGGAACGTCTTCCAAGGTTGGGACGAAACACCGTTTAAGGTTCCAGGGACAAGGGTGGAACTGAATCTTGCCGAGCAGAAGTTTCAAGCTACTGCTGCTGGATTTCTTCGGGATCTTCCGCTGGAGAAAGATGGTTGCTTTGTTCTTTCTCCATACTCGAAGTCACCCCTGCCAGTCCTAGCCATGACGCGTGAACGGGTTCATTTGAAACCCGGCTCTAAGCTCGCAGCGCGGGTGGAGGGTCGAAGTTCATTTGCCAGGTTGGGGCTCATGGTTCATTTAACCGCCCCAACAATTCATGCAAACTTCAACGCCCCGATCACACTCGAGATCATCAATCATGGCCCGTTTTTCCTTCGGCTCGTGCCAGGGAAAACCAGGATTTGTCAGCTAATTGTTGAAAGATTGGAAAGTGATCCGGCAGGTGATATTCGCACAGGCTTTCAGCATCAGTCGAAGCCCTCGGGACTCTGAGAGGTGCTGATTTTCACGCTGATGCTCGGATCGGTTCAATAATAGTTTTTGGCACCCATGTTCTGAGACCGCCAACTACGGCTTGTCCTGGTATCTCGATCAGAGTTTCATCCTTTTTCTCATCGACTAAATAGGCGAGGACTTTGCCTTCTACTTCTACATTTTTTGATGGCATGTGTTCCACTCGTACACTTTCTCTATCTACGTATGCGGAGGAGTCGTTCAGGACGATGTAGAACTCAGTCTCAAAGAATCCGAGAGAAACTCGGCAACTAACATAAGCAAACCTTGGCATCTAAATACTCCCCATGAACAATTGAAGCGATAATGTATTACAGTCGCAAATATAACGCCAGAAGAAATTGTTTCTGTCGAGAAACAATAGTTCTGCGAGCACCAAAATGGTATCTAGCTTTCTAAAATGGAATTGCCGACCGCCATAGCCTGTTAGACGTCCGAAAAGAATTTGCAGTTGCACGATTTAAAGTTGACCTCCCTCCCCTCCGCGCCGTACAGTTTCGCCATCTACAGGAGGGGCCCTATGCTCAGCGGATTTAAGCAGTTCATTCTGCGCGGGAATGTCGTAGATATGGCAGTGGGCGTAGTTGTGGGCGCAGCCTTCGCCACCGTGGTCGCGGCTTTCACCAAGGACCTGCTCACCCCGCTTATCGCGGCCATTGTGGGCAAGCCGGATTTCTCCGCCATCCAGTTCACTGTGAACGGCAGCGTGTTTGCCCTGGGCGACTTCATCAATGCGGCGATTTCGTTTCTGCTGGTCGCCGCGGCGGTGTACTTCTTCGTGGTGACCCCGGTGAACATGCTGGTGGCGCGCATGCGCAAAGCGCCAGCGCCCGCTGACCCCACAACTAAGAAGTGTCCCGAATGCCTGAGCGAGATTCCGCTCGATGCCAAGCGTTGCATGCACTGCACGCAGCCGGTGCTAGGGAAAGCAGCATAGTTCGACCTAGAATAAGCGCGTGAACACCTACCAACTTCGCATTGCGCTGATGGACATCGAGCCGCCGATCTGGCGCCGCATCGTCGTGCCGGGGTCAGTGACGCTGGCCAAGCTGCACAACATCATCCAAATCGCCATGGGTTGGGAGAATTACCACATCTATCTGTTCACCGCTGGCCGGGAGCAATACGGAGAAGGTGTGGAAGAATGGGCGGAATACGGCCAACGAGTCGGAAATGCCAAACGCGTGTTGTTACAAGAAGTGGCGCCCCAGAGGAGGGCGAAACTTACGTACACCTACGACATGGGCGACGGGTGGGACCATGAAATCTGCATCGAGCAGATCACAGAGGGAGAACCTTCAAAGGTGTACTGTCTGGACGGGGCGCGCAGCTGCCCACCCGAGGATTGCGGCGGTCCCCACGGCTACGAGGAGCTCCTGGAGATTATTTTCGATCCCAAACATCCAGAATTCGAAGACCGCAACATGTGGCTGGGTGACAAGTTTGACCCGGAGGCATTTGACTCGGAGCGGGTTAACCGCCGTCTTGCCCGTTTGAAAGTTCGCCCCGCGGCGGCCTGATCCGTTGGTCCAGCACAATGAGGATCTTGCGCCGTGACAAATAGCGTGCCGTCAATTCCTGGAGCTCGCCTCGCTGCGTCGGATACCTGGCACGCCGTACGCGCTTTCATACGCTCCGCCCCCACACGGCCAGTGCGGTAACATGAGAGCGGATGAGCTGCCCAGCGCGAGTCGTTTGCCGTCTGCTTGTATCAATTCTCCTAACCGCCTGCCTACAAGCGCAATCGCCGCCGTCCGCGTCGAGCCGTACTGCATCGCACGCGAAACCGGCAACGCTCGACCCTGGTGAGATCGCCAACGGCGTCTATCGCAATGCATTCTTCGGATTCACCTACAAGCTGCCTTTTGGTTGGGTCGATCGCACCCAGGACATGCGCGAGGATTCGGGCGATGAGGAAAAGCCTGTGGATCGCGGCAAGTCTCTGGTGTTGCTGGCGGTGTTCGAGCGGCCTCCTGACGCGAAGGGCGAGACGATCAATTCCTCGGTGGTGATCGCAGCTGAGAGCGTTGCAGCGTATCCGGGCCTGAAGTCGGCCGCGCAATATTTCGGACCGCTGAATGAGGTGGCCACCAAGCAGGAACTGAAGGCCGTCAACGAACCATACGAGTTCCCCGTCGATGGGCGAGCGGTCGTGCGCTGTGACTACGCCGGGCCTCGCGGCAGCATGACCCTCCACCAGAGCACGCTGGTGCTGCTGGCGAGGGGCTACGTGGTGTCGTTTACGTTTATTGGCGGAAACGATGACGGGGTGACCGAACTGATCGAGGGCCTAGCATTCGGGAAAATCAAGGGCCCAGCGCATCAGTAGAATCTTCTCGTTTTTCTCCCTCCTAACCCTCACCAAACTCAGGGGTTACCGGCTCGGTTCCGGGTCGAAAAAGGGGTTGCAGTGTGGTAGAATAAGACTCAACTTTCAGTGCTCTAAGTATTAATAATTTCAGTAAGTTGACCCAGTTTCAGGGCACTGGAAAAGCGTACCGGCCAAGGCTCGGAATTCTGACAATTCTCCACGGAGTGGAATGGCGACAAAAGGGATCAGCGCAGCTATCGTCGAGAAAGAGAAAAACGGCAAAGCCACCGCCGTCAACGGAGGCAATGGCGACTACACCGCCGATTCGATCAAGGTTCTTGGCGGCATGGAAGCCGTGCGCAAGCGCCCGGCAATGTACATCGGTTCGACCGGCGAGATGGGGCTGCATCACTTGGTTTATGAGGTCGTCGACAACTCGGTCGACGAAGCGCTCGCGGGATACGCCGACAAGATCGAAGCCACCATTCATATCGACAACTCGATTACCGTTGTCGACAACGGCCGCGGCATTCCCGTAGACGCGATGGACATCGATGGCGAGAAGGTTCCCGCCGCGGAAGTGGTGATGACCAAGCTGCACGCCGGCGGCAAGTTCGATACCTCGTCCTACAAAGTATCCGGCGGACTGCACGGAGTGGGCGTGTCGGTGGTGAACGCGCTGAGCCACGAACTGGAACTGGAGATCTGGCGCGACGGCTTTACCTGGGAGCAGACCTACTCCAAGGGCGAGCCCACCAGCAAGCTGAAGAAGGCGGGCGCCACCAAGAAGCGCGGCACTAAGGTCCACTTCCTGCCCGACAAAGAAATTTTCACTGTCACCGAATACAACTACGACACGCTGGCCCAACGGCTGCGCGAACTCGCATTCCTGAACAAGGGACTGCTGATCACGCTCACTGACGAGCGCACCACCGATCCCAAGACTGGCGAGCCCAAAACTACTGAGTTCAAGTACAACGGCGGAATTGCCGAGTTCATTAAGCACCTGAACCGCGGGAAGTCAGTGCTGCACGACCGTCCGATCTACATGGAAGCGGAGCGCGACGGTGTGGCGATGGAGATCGGTTTGCAGTACAACGATGGATATTCAGAAACCGTCTTCAGTTTCGCCAACAACATCAACACCGTCGATGGCGGCTCGCATCTTTCCGGTTTTCGCACGTCCCTGACGCGCACCATCAATTATGCCGGGCAGCAAATGGGCCTGTTCAAGGACGTAAAAGAAAACCTGACCGGCGACGATGTGCGTGAAGGCCTGGTGGCGGTGATTAGCGTGAAGCTGCCGCAGCCGCAGTTCGAAGGCCAGACCAAGGGCAAGCTGAATTCCGATATCGCCGGAATTGTGCAGGCCTTCGTAAATGAGCGTTTGGGCGCATTTCTCGAGCAAAATCCCACCGTCGGACGGAAAGTTATCAACAAGGCGATCGAAGCGGCCCGTGCGCGTGAAGCGGCCCGCAAGGCCCGCGATCTGACACGGCGGAAAGGCGCGCTCGACGGCGGCGGCCTGCCCGGCAAGCTGGCTGACTGTTCGGAGCGGCAGCCGGAACGCTGCGAGTTGTTCCTAGTCGAGGGCGAATCCGCCGGCGGCACCGCCAAGCAAGGCCGCGACCGGCGCTTCCAGGCCATCCTCCCGCTGAAGGGCAAGATTCTGAACGTGGAGAAGGCCCGCTACGACAAGATGCTGGCCCACGAAGAAATCCGCGCCATGATTACGGCGCTCGGTACCGGTATTTCCAAGGAGGATTTCGACGCCGCCAAGCTGCGCTACGGCAAGATCATCCTGATGACCGACGCCGACGTGGACGGAAGCCACATCCGCACCCTGTTGCTGACGTTCTTCTTCCGCCACATGCAGGAACTGATCAAGCGTGGCAACGTATTCAT
>JAIQFW010000142.1 GCA_020073105.1 Terriglobia bacterium | reverse complement strand
CGGCCACCGAATCGAGCAGACCGTAGGCGGGATACAACAGCCAGTAAGCCAGGATCGAGAGTGGGAACACCACTAAGCTCACGGCCAATGCCGTCTGCCTCACGCGGGCTATCGTCACTGTGGGCTCCGTGGTTTGTTGTTGGCGAGAGTCATAGCGCGCGGCTCCAAGTGTTGTCAAATAGGAGACGAACAGCGACGCGCGCGCGACGGCCAAATCAGAATGAAAGCCCCGCCAGCGGTGAATACGCGGCGGGGCAATAACTTCAGATGGGCCCGGGAGGAGTTGACCCTCCGACCTCACGCGTATCAGGCCCAAAACGGCACTTTAGAAGTCCGGCACCATGACGGTTTTCAGAGAGACAGAAGCGCGATCCGCCGACTTTCGTCTCCTTCAGATACCGGACTTTTGACATGCGAACGGGCACACGAACGGGCACAACGAAAGTAGCACTAGCTGGCGTTCCTCGCGAGCGACTCAGTGAGAGTCGCTCGCTCAGTCTTCACGCTTCTCCGCGCGGCTGACCCGGCGGCGGTCCCGGAGGGCCAAGGATGATGAACCCGTTCCGCTCGGCGATTGGCGCGAGCTTCGCGACGTTCGGAGGTGGACCGTCATGGTGGGGCGGAAGCACACGCTCCGGCGCTGGTTGACCCACCGTGCGCATGAAGCCCTCGAATTGCATTGGAGAGAAGCCGACAAGAGCGCGCGTTGCTGGCGCAGAACCATAGAAGGTGTGCGGCACGCCCTTCGGGCCAAACGCGAAGTCACCTGAGGTCAGCTCGAACTTCGTGTCGCCGACCCAGAACGTGAGCTTGCCGTCGAGGACGTAGAACCATTCGTCCTCCTCAGGGTGCACGTGCCACGGGGAGCCGAGCCCCTCGGGCACGACAATCTCGAGCATGCCGAATCGTCCATCAGCATCCGCTCGGCCGACCTTGACCGTTTGGAGCATCCCGAGGAGCCAGAACGCCTCGCCTTCGTCACGGGCTAGTGAGTATCCCGCCTGCGCTCGCGCTTCTACGACCGTTGCCATAGAGACCTCCGTGTGACCAGTGAAACAGCGACAATAATCTGTTCGACCGTTTATCGTTGAAACAGATATATCACCACGAACGCGCCCGGCCGTGCGTCGCCCAGCTCGTCAGGGAAACTCACCCAGTCCGTCGAGCACTTCGGGGCCGTGCTCTTGGTCATTTTTCTTTCCGTGACCAGCCTAAGCTGTAGTGGCGGAGATCCCAAGCCTTCCTCGGCCCGGGCGAATGTTGCGCTCACGGTGCCGGTGACGGTCTTCACAGCGGAACGCCGTGACATGCCCTACTACCTCACCGGGCTGGGATCGGCTTCGGCTTTCTACACGGTCAGCATCAAGAGCCGGGTCGATGGCGAACTGGTGCAGGTCAATTTCAAAGAGGGGCAGTTCGTCAACAAGGGTGACCTGCTGGCGGTCATCGATCCTCGGCCTTACGAGGTCGCTCTGGAGGAAGCGCAGGCAACGCTGTTTAAGGACCAGGCTTCTCTGCGCGATGCCAAGCTGAACTATGAGCGCTACAAAGGCCTGCTGCGGGACTCGGGTGCGATGTCGCAGCAACAGGTGGACACTCAGGCGTCCACGGTAGACCAGCTTGAAGGAACAGTTAGAACCGACCAGGCAGTGATCGACAACGTCAAGCTGAATCTCGTCTACTGCCACATCACCTCGCCGATCAGCGGGCGTGTCGGACTGCGGCTGGTCGATCCGGGAAACATGGTCCATGCGAACGATACCAATCCCCTGCTCATTATTACCCAACTCGAGCCGATCGCGGTCCTGTTCACCCTGCCGGAGGACAATCTACCGGCTGTGGCCCAGCATCTGGCCAAGGGGCCGCTTCAAGTCGACGCGTACAGCCGGGACAACCAGACCAAACTGGCCACCGGGAAGCTGCTGACCATCGACAATCAGATTGACCAGACCACAGGGACGGGAAAGTTGAAAGCGGTATTTGATAACAAGGACGATGCCCTTTGGCCGAACCAGTTCGTTAATGTCCGCCTGTTGCTCGAGGTAAGAAGAGACAGCACCGTGGTTCCGGCGGCGGCGATTCAACGGGGCCCGCAGGGCACATATGTCTTTGTGGCCAAATCAGACAACACAGTGGACGTGCGTCCGGTGACGATTGCCTTCACGCAGGACAATCTCTCCAATATCGCAAGCGGACTCTCGCCCAATGAGGTTGTGGTCACGGACGGCCAGGACAAGCTGCAAGAAGGCAGCCACATCGCGATTCGCCAACCGAGTCCAGCAGGCAGCCAGCCGCCACCGAACTCAGCAAGCCCGTCCTCCGGCCTGCCCGGTTCGGGAAACCCGGTCAAATGAATCCCTCAAGGCTGTTCATTCTCCGGCCGGTGGCCACTGCGTTGTTGATGGTGGCCATCATGCTGGTGGGCTTCGTGGCCTACCGCGAGCTGCCGGTATCGGCGCTGCCGCAGGTGGATTACCCGACCATTCAGGTCATGACGTTCTACCCGGGGGCGAATCCCGATGTGATGGCTTCCTCAGTCACCGCGCCCCTGGAGCGCCAATTCGGCCAGGTTCCCGGTCTCAGCCAGATGACTTCCACGAGTTCGTTTGGCAGCTCGGTCATCACCCTCCAGTTCGGGCTCGAACAGGACATCGACGTGGAGGAGCAGCAAGTCCAGGCGGCAATCAACGCGGCACAAACCTATCTGCCGCAGGACCTGCCGAATCCGCCGATCTACAGCAAGGTGAACCCGGCCGACGCGCCGATTCTCACCCTGGCGCTCACCTCCAAAACCCTGCCGCTCTCCAAGGTGGAAGATCTTGCAGACACAGCGCTGGCACAGAAGATTTCCCAAGTCACGGGCGTAGGCCTGGTCTCGATCAGCGGCGGGCAGAAGCCCGCCGTCCGCATTCAGGCGAACCCCACGGCTCTCGCCTCTTATGGTCTGAGCCTTGAGGACGTGCGGACTTCCCTGGCCGCGGCCAACGTTGACCAGGCCAAGGGGACGCTCAACGGTCCACGCCAGTCGTTCACCATCGGGGCCAATGACCAATTGGTGTCGGGCGATGAGTACCGCCCCATCATTGTGGCGTACCGCGATGGCTCCCCCGTACGACTCGCCGACGTGGCGACGGTGACCGATGGCATCGAGAATGTGATGCAGGCCGCATGGATGAACCTCGATCCGGCGGTCATCATGAACATCCAGCGCCAACCGGGCGCGAACATCATCAGTGTCGTCGATCGCATCAAGAGACTGCTGCCCCAGCTGCAGGCGGGCCTGCCCGCGGCGGTGAACGTCTCGATTCTGACGGACCGGACAGAAACCATCCGCGCGTCGGTCAAGGACGTGCAGTTCGAACTTTCGCTGACGGTCGCCCTAGTGGTCATGGTGATGTTCCTGTTTCTCCGTAACCTGTCGGCGACCGCAATTCCGAGCGTGACTGTGCCGCTCTCTATCGTGGGCACGTTCGGTGTGATGTATCTGCTCGGTTATAGCCTGAACAATCTCACGCTGATGGCGTTAACCATTTCTACAGGCTTCGTGGTCGACGACGCCATTGTGATGATCGAGAACATCTCGCGCTTCCTGGAAGAGGGAGAAGCCCCGCTGGAGGCCGCCCTGAAAGGGGCGGGACAGATCGGGTTCACAATCGTCTCGTTGACGGTGTCGCTGATCGCAGTGTTGATTCCTCTTCTGTTCATGGGCGATATCGTAGGCCGGCTGTTCCGCGAGTTTGCCGTGACTCTGGCGGTGACTATCTTGGTGTCTGCGGCAGTCTCGCTGAGCTTGACGCCGATGATGTGCGCCAAACTGCTCAAACCGCGGAACACCGCGAAGGAAAGCCGCTTCTACAGGAGTTCCGAGAACTTCTATAACCGGGTCATCGATTTTTACGGCCGCACCCTGAAGTTTGTGTTGCGGCATCAGACAACGACTCTGCTGGTCACCGCAGGTACCCTGGTCCTGACGCTGTACCTGTACGTGGTCGTGCCCAAGGGGTTCTTCCCGGTTCAAGACACGGGCGTGATCCTGGGCGTTTCCGACGCTCCGCAAAGCGTCTCCTTCGCCGCGATGGCGCAACACCAGCAAGCCCTGGCCCACATCATTCTGCAGGATCCCGACGTCGCCAGCCTGTCGTCGTTCATCGGAGTCGACGGCACCAACTTGACACCTAACAGCGGGCGCATCCAGATCAATCTGAAGCCGCGGAATGAGCGCAAAGCGACGGTGTCAGAAATCATCCGCAGGCTGCAGCCGGAGTTGGCGCAGGTGGAAGGCATTACTCTGTTCATGCAACCGGTGCAGGATCTGACGGTGGAAGACCGGGTCAGCCGTACGCAGTTCCAGTACACCATCGAAGACGCCGATTCGCGGGAACTGACGAGGTTGTCGTCTCAGTTGGTGGACAAGCTGCACACCTTGCCGCAATTGCGCGATGTGGCTACCGACGAACAGACGGGCGGCCTTCAGGCGGACATTGTCATCGACCGCGACACTGCATCCCGCCTGGGCATCCTGCCGGCACAGATCGATAACACGCTCTACGACGCCTTCGGCCAGCGCCAGGTTTCGACCATCTTCACCCAGCTGAACCAGTATCACGTGATCCTGGAGGTGGACCCGCAATTTCAGGAGAACCCGGGTTCCTTCAAAGACCTTTATGTGAGGTCGAGCACAGGCACGCAGGTGCCGCTCTCCTCTTTCACCCAGGTACACACTTCAAACGCATCGTTGGCCGTGAATCACCAGGGGCAGTTTCCCGTGGTGACTCTTTCCTTCAACCTCGCCCCCGGCGCATCCCTCGGGGACGCGACCAAGGCGATCGAGGAAGCGGAAAAAGAGATCGGGATGCCGGCGAGCGTGCATACCGCGTTTCAAGGAACGGCCGCCGCATTCCGCAATTCGCTTTCGACCGAACCCTGGCTTATTGTGGCGGCGATCGTCACGGTGTACATCGTTCTGGGCGTTTTGTACGAGAGCTACATTCACCCCATCACGATTCTTTCCACCCTGCCCTCGGCGGGTGTAGGCGCCATTCTCGCCTTGTTGATCACGGGCAATGACCTGGGAGTGGTGGCGATCATCGGAATCATTCTGCTGATTGGAATTGTGAAAAAGAACGCC
Organism: Terriglobia bacterium; assembly: GCA_020073105.1. Taxonomy (GTDB): domain Bacteria; phylum Acidobacteriota; class Terriglobia; order Terriglobales; family Acidobacteriaceae; genus JAIQFW01. The sequence continues at coordinate 6,566 of JAIQFW010000142.1, read as the reverse complement.
ATCATGATGATCGATTTCGCGCTCGAAGCCGAGCGTGTGGAGCACAAACCGCCAGAGGAGGCCATCTTCCAGGCCTGCTTGCTGCGCTTCCGCCCGATCATGATGACCACCATGGCAGCATTGCTCGGCGGCTTGCCTTTAGCTCTGGGCAGGGGCACCGGATCGGAACTGCGTCACCCTTTAGGAATCACGATCGTGGGCGGCCTGCTGGTAAGCCAAGCCTTGACCCTGTACACGACACCGGTGGTGTACCTGTGGTTTGACCGGCTGGCAAAAAGATTTGCCCGCTTCGGAATTGGCAGGTCGGTGGAAGAACCGGCGGTTGGGGATTAAGGGATGAACATTTCAGCTCCCTTCATCAGACGGCCGATTGGCACTTCTCTGCTGACCTTCGCCTTGCTGTTGTCGGGAGCGCTTGCCTTCACCCTTCTTCCGGTCGCTCCCCTGCCCCAAGTTGAGTTTCCGGTGATCCAGGTTGCTGCCAGCCTTCCCGGCGCTAGCCCGGAGACCATGGCATCGGCAGTCGCCACTCCCCTGGAGCGGCAATTTGGGCGCATCGCCGGCATCAACCAGATGACCTCCGTCAGCCAACTGGGCTCGACGGGCATCGTCTTGCAGTTCGACCTCAACCGCAACATTGATGCCGCGGCCCGCGATGTGCAAGCCGCGATCAATGCGGCGCGCAGTCAATTGCCATCGTATCTGCCAGGCAATCCGTGGTATCGCAAGGTGAATCCCGCTGACTCGCCTGTCCTGATTCTGGCGCTCACCTCGGACAGCATCACCTTGCCTAACATCTACGACCAGGCGAATTCCATTCTTTCGCAGAAGCTGGCGCAGGTGAGCGGCGTAGGACAGGTGTATGTGGGAGGAGGCGCAAATCCGGCCGTGCGCGCCGAAGTGAATCCCAACCTGCTCAACGAATTTGGGATCGGGCTCGAGGCCGTGCGCACGGCGTTGAACGCCGCTAATGCGAATCGTCCCAAGGGCCAGTTGGCTAATCCGACCAGCGCCTGGGCGATCCATGCGAACGACCAGATCATCCACGCCGAGGAATATAAGCCGCTGATTGTCGGTTACAACAAGCAGGCCGGAGCGGCCGTTCGACTGGGCGATGTAGCCGACGTGCAGGACTCGGTCGAGGACGCGCACATTTACGGTCTGTCGAACGGCAAACGCGCGGTGATTGTCCTGATCTGGCGCCAGCCGGGCGCCAACATTATCCAGACCGTTGACAACGTGTTGGCCATGCTTCCCCAGCTGCAGGCCTCCATCTCTCCTGCGATCAAGCTGGATGTAGTGGCCGACCGCACGACAACGGTGCGGGCGTCGGTGCACGACATCGAGATTACTTTGCTGGTGTCGGTGACGCTCGTCATTCTGGTGGTGTTTGTCTTTCTGCGCACCGTGCGGGCTACCATTATTCCCAGCATCTCGGTGCCGCTGTCGCTGATCGGCACATTCGGCGTGATGTACTTGCTGGGCTACAGCCTGGACAACCTCTCGCTGATGGCCCTGGCCATCTCTACCGGCTTCGTGGTGGATGACGCGATCGTGGTGCTGGAGAACATCACCCGCTATCTCGAGCAGGGGATGCAGCCGGTGCAGGCCGCTTTCCGAGGCGCCCGCGAGATCGGCTTCACCGTGCTTTCGATGAGCACGTCGCTGGTTGCGGTTTTCATCCCCATTCTGATGATGGGCGGCATTGTCGGACGCCTTTTCCGGGAATTTGCGGTGACCTTGAGCATCGCCATTGGGGTGTCACTGTTGGTTTCGCTGACCACCACCCCAACCATGTGCGCGCAATTGCTGAATTCGCTGGGCGAAGAAAAGCATGGTCGCGCATACCGGGCCAGCCAGAAGGTCTTTGATGGCATCTTGCATATGTACCGGGTCAGCCTGGGCTGGGTACTGCGCCATCAGTTTGCGGTCCTGCTGATCACGATTGGAACCGCCGCTCTGAGCATTTACATGTTCAAGCAGGTGCCTAAGGGGTTCTTCCCGCAGCAGGACACGGGGCGACTCTCGGGAACGGTGCAGGCGGCGCAAGACATCTCTTTCGATGCCATGAGCCGAAAGATGCGCCGCTACGTTGCCATCGGCATGCAGGACCCCAACGTCCAGGCCATGATCGGCTTTTGTGGGGGCACTACCGCCATGAACCAGGGACGCATGTTCATCACCTTGAAACCACTGGGTCAGCGGAAGCTGAGTGCCGACCAGATCATCAGCGAACTAGGCCGCAAGTTTGCCGAAGTTCCGGGCGCCACGCTCTACATGCAGGGGCAGCAGGACCTGCAGATCGGCGGGCGTGTGAGTCAGGCCCAGTACCAGTACACCCTGCAAGGGGAAGACCTCGGCGAACTGAATGAATGGGCGCCGCAACTGTTGCAAAAGATGCGCGCACTCCCGCAGTTGCGGCAGGTGAACACCGACCAGCAGGACAAGGGCCTGCAAGCCAGCCTAGTGATCGACCGCGACACCGCCTCTCGCCTCGGGGTTTCGGCACAGGCCATCGACACCGTCCTCTACGATGGTTTCGGACAACGCCAAGTCTCAACTATTTACCAGTCCCTGAACCAGTACCACGTGGTGATGGAGGTTGCGCCGGAGTTCCAACAAAGCCCTGACACCTTGAAGGAGGTTTACGTGCGCTCCTCCAACGGCAATCTGGTCCCGCTATCTGCTTTCTCGCACTTCGGACCATCGAATACTTCTTTGGCAGTCAGCCACCAGGGCCAATGGCCCTCGGTGACGATTTCCTTCAACCTGGCTCCGGGCGTATCTCTCGGCGAAGCTACCCAGGTGATTGAGACGGCGGAGCAGTCGATACGCTTTCCGCCGACGATCAAAGCCAGCTTTCAAGGGACCGCGGCCGCGTTTCAGGATTCGCTCAAGAATGAGCCTATCCTGATCATGACCGCGTTGCTGGCGGTTTACATCGTGCTGGGAATTCTTTACGAGAGCTACATTCACCCCATCACTATTCTTTCTACCATTCCGTCGGCGGGCGTGGGCGCCCTGCTGGCGCTCAAGCTCATGGGGATGGAACTGAATGTGATCGGGCTGATCGGCATCATTCTGCTGATTGGGCTGGTCAAGAAGAACGCCATCATGATGATCGATTTTGCACTGGAGGCAGAACGCCAGGAGGGCAAGTCGCCGCTCGATGCCATTCACGAAGCTTGCCTGCTGCGTTTCCGTCCGATCATGATGACGACCGCGGCGGCCCTGCTGGGTGGGTTGCCCTTGGCGCTGGGAACCGGTGTCGGTTCCGAACTTCGCCGCCCGCTGGGGATCACCATCGTGGGCGGGCTGATCGTCAGCCAGGCCCTGACGCTTTTCACCACTCCCGTCGTATACCTCTACATGGACAAGCTGCGTCTGCGAAGCAGCCGAAAGAAGGGCCAACTGCCCGGCCCGGTCTCGCCGGCCGCTAGCCAGGCGGATTAGGATCTCTTAGCTGAGACGACTAATTCAGCCGGCAGACTTGTACAGTTGTGTTTTGATAAGGACAACTTAGGCCGGGAACTCCAGGCTGTTGGACGACGACCCAGGTGACACCGTAGTCCGCCTGCAATCGGCGGAAATCCTGCAACTGAAAATGCTGCCAGCCGTTCTGCGCCTGGATCTGGCGGTACCATTCATTAGCCATCGTGGGAAACATGGACACGGCGCCAGAATCCTTGACCGCATCGGCCATCCGGCTGCGCTGGGCGATGGCGCGAAACCCCTGCTCATCTTCTCCCGTAAGATTCATGTGCGCCGGGTCGAGCGCAAAAATGGCGTCCGTGGGAGTGTTGTCACGCACCCACAAGAATGCCTGCGCCCACTGGTTCCTCTGCCTCGCTCCTGGCCATTCGACGTGAGAGCTGCCTGGAAAAAGTGCGCGCTGGGCAAGGAACATTCCTGCGCACAGAGGAACCAACAACGCCAGCCATCGCCAAACCCGGTCTTTCAATACGTATTCGCCCAGCAGCCCACCTGCGAACAAGAACATCAGGACATAGAGCAGCCAGAAGCTGCGCATGGGGGCGATTCTGGCGAGGCTCTCCAGCCGCGCGAAGACGGAGAGTACCATCGCTGGAGGAATGAACGTCAGCCCATAGATCACGAGCGCTCGGCACATCACGTCTAGGTTCCGCATCTGGCGAGCACGCGCGATGCGGCTGAACCACCACAAGAGCGCAATCGGGGCCAGAACTCCAAGCCATTCGTACCATTGCCAGCGGGTGATGTAGTGAAAGGGATGCGCCAGTGCCACCAGGTGGTATGTCTTGGGGGGTGGAGCGAAGGAGAGGCCAAATGGCAGCAGACAGCCCAGCGTGGCATAACGATGATCAAATTGCTCGGTTGCAAGCAACAGGACGCAATAAGAAAAGACGAACACCGACATCAGCGGATGGATGGCGGCGGTAAGCACGACAATCAGTCCCGCCTGCCAATACTTCTTGTCCAAGACTTTCACAACTGCAAAGATCGACATGAACGCGGAAATACTCCGCGGATTGATGTATTGATCGAGAATGTAGAGAGCGGTCCCTGCAATCGGCAGAGTGAAGAGCGCAGCGACCAGCGCCACACCGGCCCAACGGGCCCTCGCAGCGGTAAAACACTTTCCTGTCAACTGCCAACAGGCCAGCAAGAAAAGAAAAATAGACCCAATCTGCCAGACGAAGAGCACAACCTCTAAGGGCAGATGACTCAGCCGAACCGAGGCGGCAATGAGATTCGGAAAGAAAGTGGATTGCGCGTGGGCTTCGAAAAACTGAGCGTTGAAGGGAAAGAGTTGCGGATGGAGCATCTTCTCCACCCCGGGGAGGTAGATCTCCGCATCCTCGGACCAAGGGTGGTAGCCGTGGAGCAGCAGGGCTCCTAGGCCCAGGAGCACGAGCATCAGTAGTTCTTTACGTTTCAAACAAGAGCTCCAGGGAAGATCCAACTGTCCGCGGCGGTGGTGTTCGCGCGCGTCTCGAGTTAGAGCGCACCAAGACCGGGGAACCTTATCTTATCCAAATAGCGGGGCCCGAACCACATTCGGAGACCCCGCCAACCCGTTAGGTGACATCCAGGGTGAAGGTGATGCTGTGCTGAATTGACCCGCTCGCAGCTTTGACCGTTATTGTGTAGTTGCCTGCGGGAGTCGGATTAGCAGGTGGGGGAGCAGGTGGCTTGGCAGGAGCACTACTGCCGCCGCCGCAGCCTGCCCAAGTCATCAGAAGAATACACACCACGAGCGCAACCAACCACAGGCGCCGGCGGCGAAGTGGAATTCCCATAATGACAACACCCGCCAAACCAAACCCATCTATCGTCGCCCACCACAGGAACCGGCCGTCTCGTGGCATGGCAGCGCTCGGGCCAGTAGTGGTCACAGTGAGGGTGCTTGCCCCGCTGCCCTTAATCGAAGTGGGAGAAAAGCTGCAAGCCACGCCGTCTGGCAAACCCTCGCAGGAGCTCGAATCGAACGCGACGGTGCCGTTGTAGCGGTCCAAGGCCGTGAGGGTCAGCGTCAGGTTCCCCGACCGTCCGGGGACAACGGTGATCGTGTCGGTATCGGCTTCAAATCGGAAGTCGGGTTGCAAGGTGAACTTCACTTCCGGAGAAGTCGAAGCGAGATAATTCTGATCGCCATTGTAAACAGCTTTGACAGTGTAGGAACCGTTAGCAAGGGGAGCGTTGAAGTAGTCAGTGCTCGACTGAACGCCGATCAAAGCGTAGTTGGCACCCACTATTGCATCCGACCAGTGGCTGGCTCCTGCATCACCCACCGAGTTGCCATTGATATAGAAGGTCACACTGCCAGAGGGTGAGTTACCACCGCTATTGGTGTTGATGAGTGCACTGAGATATGCGCCCTGAGAATCTCCTGCCGCTGTGGCAGTGATGGTTGTTGGCGCTTGAGTAATAGTGAGAGCAAGCGGCGGCGCGTTGCTCGGGTAGAAGCCGGGGTCTCCTTGGTACGAGGCGTCCATCACACGCTGCCCAGTAGGAATGTTGAATAGACCTAAAGGGGTGGAACCAATCTGGCTGTTTAGGTAATTGGGTGTTGATGCAATCCCCTGATTGTTGAGGTATCTGTAGTCTGTTATGTATCCGCTATCGTCGTAAAACGTAAGACTACCCGTAGGCACTCCTTGGTGAGACAATCCCTGCACCGTCGATTGCAAAAAGACATACGTACCGTAGGTTCCGGTGGTGAACGGAATCAGATTAAGATTCTCGTCCAAGGTTTGTGCTGTGAGTGTTGCAGTACTAGGCTCCGGGTCCACGGTAATCTGAGCGGATGGATCGGACGTGCTCGGAGAAAAGGTCCCGTCTCCCGCGTAGTGCGCCATGATTGTATAGGTACCGCCAGGAAGCGAACTGGTAGTGGTAGATACCGTACCGGCGTTCAATGTGAAGAATCCCAGGCTCCGATTGTTACTGGTGATGAGTGAAATGTCGCCGGTTGGGGTTCCCGAGCCGCTGGCGGCGGCTACAGAAACTGTGATATCTACCGGCTGACCATGAGTGATTGAGGTGGGACTGAGATTCGTGATTGTGCTTGTGCTGGCCCTGAAGCT
>JAIQFW010000141.1 GCA_020073105.1 Terriglobia bacterium | reverse complement strand
GCGGTCGAAGCCATCACGTACTCTGCTTGTTTCTATGTGTTCCGCTGCTTGTTGGCGGAAGACGTTCCTGCCACCGCCGGGCTGATGCGTCCCATCAAGATGGTCGCTCCTGAAGGCACTGTGGTGAATGCGCGAACTCCGGCAGCGGTCGCCGGTGGAAACGTGGAGACTTCACAACGCATTGTGGATGTGCTTTTACGAGCCCTGGCGCAAGCTGTACCAGCCCGGATTCCGGCGGCGGCATCGGGAACCATGAACAACCTGACCATCGGCGGAATTGATCCACGAACTAAGGGACCGTTTGCCTATTACGAGACCGTCGCGGGTGGGATGGGGGCACGGCCAACCAAGACCGGAGTGTCGGGAGTCCACACCCATATGACAAATTCGCTGAACACACCGGCAGAAGCAGTGGAATATGCATATCCTCTGCGGGTGCGGCAGTATTCTCTGCGTCCGGACAGCGGAGGCGAGGGCCGTCATCGCGGCGGGGATGGTATTGTCCGTGAAATCGAAGTGCTGGCCGATGCCGAGGTTACTCTGTTGGCGGAACGACGTACCCATGCCCCCTATGGGCTGAGTGGTGGAGGAGACGGAGTCCGGGGAAACGCCTCGGTGATCCGGGAGAACGGATCGTCCCAGGAGATGCCCGGCAAGTTCAATACCCGGCTGCGACGAGGCGAGCGGATCCGGATGGAAACCCCCGGTGGCGGGGGCTGGGGAAAGTGATCTTACCGTTATTCCGAGTCAGGCAGGATAGACGCCAAGAGTCCGCGAATTGAATACCTGAATCCAACTTGGAAATACCGAATTCCGGGAGTGTCCAATGGATACGAACCTAGCCACCCACTACTTCGACGAAGTCCGCCGCCAGTTTCGCGGATACCAGCGCCTCGGCGAAGGGGCCATCGCTCAACTCAAGGATGAGGAACTCCTTGCCACTGTTGATCCGGAATCAAACTCTGTTGCGATCATCATCAAGCACCTCGCCGGCAACATGCGGTCGCGTTTCACCGATTTCCTGACGACCGATGGTGAGAAGCCGGACCGTCATCGCGACCAGGAATTTGAATTGAATTCCGTGCCGGCCCGCACGGAGGTGATGCGTTGGTGGGAAGATGGCTGGTCGCGCGTATTCTCGGCCATCGAGGCGCTCAAGCCGGAGGACCTGATGCGCACCGTGACGATTCGCGGCGAGCCGCACACCGTGCTGCAGGCCATCAACCGGCAGCTCGCCCACTATGCCTATCACGTTGGACAAATCGTGTTTCTGGCCAAACATCTCCGATCGAGCGAGTGGAAGTCACTGAGTATTCCTCGCGGGAAGTCGGAAGAGTTCAAGCGGAAGCTACTGGCAGAGCGCAAGCCGGGGAGTTGGATACCCCTTTCGTGAGAATCAGAAGCACCATTTTGCGCCGCAGATTGCGCTGAGAGCGCAGAGTCCCGTTTGGGCCAGCGGCGATCCGGAATCTGGGGCCCTCAGGACTCCGGATGGGCCAACCGCAGTTGCGGCGCTACCGGGTTGCAGACAGTGCTAGAATGACTCGTTTTGCCATCCAAGTCCGGACTCATCAGGTCTCTCATGCCTAATCCTACGATGTTGGCGGTGGTCAAACCCAAAGCTGCTCCAGGTGCGGAAGTTCGCGAAGTCAAGGTTCCCGCCTTTGGTCGCACTGACGTCCTGGTCAAAGTGAAGGTCGCATCGATCTGCGGCACCGACCTCCACATTTATGAATGGGACCGTTGGGCCCAGAAGAGAATTCACCCGCCACTCATTCCCGGGCATGAGTTCTGTGGTGAGGTGGTGGCCTTCGGCGATGAAGTGACCAGCGTCAAGGAAGGGGACTTTGTCTCCGCCGAGATGCACGTCGCTTGCGGCAAGTGTCTGCAATGCCGCACCGGGGAGGCCCACATTTGCCAGAACGTAAAGATCATCGGCGTGGACACCGATGGGGCATTTGCCGAATACGTGGTCATCCCCGAGTCCAACATCTGGAAGCTGGACCCGGCGATCCCCCAGGAGTATGCGTCGATTCTCGACCCGCTGGGTAACGCCGTACACACCGTTCTCGCCGGGGAGATTGCCGCCAAGACCGTGGCGGTGACCGGATGCGGCCCGATCGGGCTGTTCTCCATTGCGGTGGCACGGGCCGTGGGTGCGGCCCAGGTTTATGCCATCGAGGTGAACGAGCACAGGCGAAAAATTGCCAAGCAGATGAAGGCTGATCTCACGATTGATCCCACCAAGGAAAACGCCACTGCGATCATCATGGAACGGACGGGCGGGCTTGGCGTGGATGTGGTTCTGGAAATGGCTGGCCATCCCGGTGCCATCCGAACAGCATTCGACATTGTGCGCCGCGGCGGGCGGATCTCGCTTCTCGGTCTGACCTCCAAGCCGATCTCGCTCAACTTCTCCGAGGACATCATTTTCAAAGGCATCACCATTCAGGGCATCAATGGCCGGCGGATGTACCAGACCTGGTATCAGATGACCGCCTTGCTCAAGAACGGCAAGCTGGACCTTCATCCCGTAATCACCGATCGGATTGCAATGAAAGACTTCACCAAAGCCATGGACCGGCTGAAAACGGGAGAGTCGAGCAAGATCCTGGTCTTCCCCAACGGGACGAAATAGTCTCAGCTTACTTGTCATCCCGAGCGAGCGCTCTTGCGAAGCGAGGGATCTGGGCGCGCCGCGCGAAGGCCTCGCGTTTAAGCGAGGCCAAAGAGCGCGCGTGTGAATCTCATGGGGAGGCACTGGTCGCCTTCCTTTCCGGCATGCCCGCCGGTTTGAAGGTCGAGCAAGAGTTCCTGGACCGGGAACTCTGGCGTCGGCAGCAGGGCTACGGCCGGGGTGGCCGGATGAAAATCGAGCGCGACACCGCACATATCCTCTCCGGTGTGCGCCATGGGATCAGCATTGGCTCGCCCATTGCAGTTCTGCTGGAGAACAAGGATTGGAAGAACTGGCAGGAGTCGCTGCCGGTAGAGCAAGGCGATGCCAGCAAGCACAAGCCTGTCTCTTCGCCGCGTCCCGGCCATGCTGACCTCGCCGGGGCATTGAAGTACAACTTTCCGGAAGCCCGCTATGTGCTGGAAAGAGCCTCAGCCCGCGAATCCGCCGCTCGCGTGGCGATTGGGGGCTTGGCAAAGTTGTTCTTGCGAGAGCTGGGGATAGAAGTGCTGAGCCATGTAATTTCGGTGGGCGGGACAGCCCTCAAAGGGGAGATCGCCTGGGACCGGATCGCGGCGAGGAGGTCTTGCTCAACTGCGCGGACGCCGAAACTGAGCTGCACATGAAGGAAGAGGTCGACCGGGCGCTTAAGACCGGAGATTCCGTGGGGGGTGTTTTCGAAGTAGTTGCCCGCAACGTGCCACCAGGACTGGGGACATACGCCCAGTGGGATGAGCGCCTGGATGCGTTGTTGGCGGCGGCTGTTATGTCGCTGCAGGCGGTGAAAGCGGTTGAACTCGGTTCGGGAATCGTGGCCGCGGCTTCCCATGGCTCGGCGGTGCATGATGAAATAGGTTACGAGAAGTCCGGGGCCTTCGCCGGGTTCACGCGCAGCAAGAACAATGCGGGGGGCATTGAAGGCGGTGTCTCCAACGGAGAAGAGATTCGAGTGCGCGGTTATCTCAAACCGATCTCCACATTGCGCCGCCCTTTGCAATCCGTGGACTTTGCCACGCGTGAGCCGGTAAAGGCAGCTTACGAACGGTCCGATGTGTGCGTGGTGCCGGCAGCGGGTGTCGCCGGCGAAGCCATGGTGGCTTTGACCCTGGCAAAGTGCGCATTGGAGAAATTCGGTGGTGATTCTGTGGGCGAAACTCGGCGGAACTTCGAGGGCTATCTGGAGCAGTTGAAAAATTTCTGATGATCTATCCCATCGTTAAGTTTGGAAACCCAGTCTTGGAGAAAGCTGCGGAACCAGTCACGGTGTTTGACGCCGAACTGCAGAAACTCGTCGAAGACATGTTCGAGTCCATGTATCAGGCGCATGGAGTGGGCCTGGCCGCTCCGCAAATCGGGATTTCCAAGCGGCTGGCGGTCATTGACATTACGTTCAAAGAAGACCCCGAGGCAAAGCTGGTCCTGGCCAATCCGGAGATCATCCACACCGAAGGTAAGCATACCCAACCCGAGGGCTGTCTCAGCATCCCCGAATTCCGCGAACCGGTCGCACGGGCGAAGAAAGTGACCATTCGTGCACAGGACGTGAACGGAAAATGGTTTGAGAGGACCGGGGAAGACCTGCTGGCACGGGCGTTTCTCCACGAGACCGACCACCTGAGCGGAAAACTCTACATTAGCCACATCAGTGCGCTGAAGCGCGATTTGATGAAGCGTAAAATTCGCAAACTGGTGAAAGCGGGAGAATGGTAGAGGGCTGATTGGTAATTGAGCAATTGTGTAATTGAGTAATTTGCCGTGCCACTGCAATGCCTCAATCTCTCAACCTGGTCTTTTGCGGCACGCCGCGTTTCGCCGTCCCGACTCTGGAGAAGTTGGTGAACGCCAGGATTGCGGTGCGCCTGGTGGTGACTCAACCAGACCGGCCTCGCGGGCGGGGGCTGGAACTGGCGCCATCTCCAGTGAAAGCTCGCGCACTAGAACTGAATCTGCCGGTGAACCAGCCGGAGAAGATCAGAGACAACGAAGACTTTCGCGCACAGCTCGCAGCGATCAAGCCCGATGCCATCATCGTCGTCGGTTACGGGCGCATCATCCCGGATTGGATGCTCGACCTGCCCCGCCTGGGCAACATCAACCTGCACGCGTCCCTGTTGCCGAAGTATCGCGGCGCTGCCCCGATTCAATGGGCGATTGCCCGCGGCGAATCGAAAACAGGTGTGACCACCATGCGAATCGATGCAGGCCTCGATACCGGCGACATTCTTCTGCAGAGAGAAGTCCCGATCGCAACCGAAGATACCGCGGAAACGCTGGCGCCGCGCCTGGCTGCCGTCGGTGCGGAGTTAATGGTCGAGACTTTGAATGGGCTTGCGGCGGGAACGATTCATGCACTCCCCCAAGATCATTCCCAGGCGACTTTGGCCCCAATCCTAAAGAAAGAAGATGGCCGCATCGATTTTAGTCGCACGGCACTCGAAATCTACAATCGGCTGCGAGGATTTCAGCCCTGGCCGGGAGCTTTTACCAGTTTCAGGAGCAAGCTTCTAAATATCTTGGCAGCACAGCCACTCGAGAAGAGTCTCACAGAAGGACAACTGGCCATTGAAGCCGGTCGACTGATAGTGGGATGTGGCAGCCACACAGCTCTCGCCCTGCTCGAAGTGCAGCCAGAAGGCAAGAAGCGCCTGGCCGCCCGCGATTTCATTCACGGCTACCATCCCCAAGCCGGGGAGCGACTGGGTTAAGAACTGAGAACCGGGAACTGAGAACTGAGAACCGCATTTATGTCTGTCTCCCCCTCGCGTACCGCCGCCTTCGAAATTCTCCTACGGGTGGAACGGGAGGATGCCTACGCTTCCGAACTGCTGCATTCATCCAGTTGGGCTCAACTGTCTCCCGCCGATCACGGTCTTGCAACCGAACTGGTCATGGGAGTACTTCGCTGGCGGTCGGTGCTGGATAACGAGATTGCCCAACGATCGTCCGTGAAGTTGGGCAAGCTTGATCCCGAGGTGCTCGCATCTCTGCGTTTGGCGGCGTATCAATTGTTGTTTCTGGATCGTGTACCGGAGCACGCCGCGGTCCATGAAAGTGTAGAACTGGTGAAACACGCCAGAAAGCGTTCGGCAGTGCCGTTCGTCAACGCTGTGCTGCGGAAGTTGGCGGCTGCTGCGGTACGACCGCCGACCGCCGTCCTCCGGACCGCTGCGGACCTGGCCGCATCTGCCGCGCATCCGCAATGGCTGGTTGAGCGTTGGGTCATGGAATTTGGCATGGCGGTAGCTGCCCAGATCTGCACCTGCGACCAACAAGTCCCCCCGACCTGCATCAGTGTCCGCAGTAGTGCGATTCGGGATGAGCTTGAGGGTGCAGGGATCCAGTTGGCTCCGGGGTGTCTGCTGACCTCCGCGTGCCGCGTTGTCGGAGGCGACCTCAATCGCACGCGTCCGTTCCGCGAAAACATAATCACCATCCAGGACGAAGCGTCCCAACTGGTGGCGCTATTGGTCGGCGCGGGGTCAAGATTCCTTGACTGCTGTGCTGCCCCTGGAGGGAAGACGCGGTCGATGGCGGAACGCAACCCATCCGCTACCATACTGGCGGCAGATTTGCACCCGCATCGTTCGCGCCTGTTGCGGCAATTAGTCTCGGCAACCAACGTTCAAGTGATCGCTGCCGACGCCCGCGACCTGCCAACTACCGCATACTTCGATCGAGTTCTCGCCGATGTCCCTTGCTCCGGCACGGGCACGCTGGCGCGAAACCCTGAAATCAAGTGGCGGCTCAAAGCAGACGATTTGCCCGATCTTCAGAATCGCCAGATCGGCATCCTGCGGTCAGCTATGGGGCGGGTCGCACCCGGAGGAAGACTGATCTATTCGACTTGCTCTCTGGAACCAGAAGAAAACGAAGCGGTGGTGGAGGCCGCCCTCTCGGCGGATGGTTCGTTCCGCGCAGTCGAGTGCCGGGAGCGACTAGCAGAGCTGCAATCCTCGGGTGAGCTGGTGTGGAGGAACATCGATTCGCTCACCAGCGGGCCCTATCTGCGGACGATTCCCGGGGTGCATCCGTGTGACGGTTTCTTTGCAGCCATCCTGGAGAAAATCTAGCCACGCATGGTCCCAGACCACCACGAAGTCCATTAATCAAGTTATCTGCGTTGATCTGCGAAATCTGCGGCGGCGTTTCTTCATTCTTCTACCGTACTTCGAAGTTCACAGCGTCTCCCGCAACCACCTTCGCTCCCGGGGCCGGGGTCTGGGAGACGATGGTGCTGGTTGCGGAAGGCTGGGAAGCAGTAGCGGCCTGGGGCAACACCACCGTGGCATCGGCTGAAGGAGCCAGCGTGACATTCCCCAGTTTGAATCCCGCATCTTTCAATGCCGCCGTTACGGTGCCGAGCGTCTGTCCAACGAAGCTGGGCATCACGAACGTCTGGGGTGGCGGAGGTCCTGAGGCCAGCAGACTGATCTTGGGAGCGGAGATACTGCTCGCGCTGGGTGCTGGACTCTGCGCGATCACCTGGTCCGAAGGCACGCCCGGCATCGGAACCTGGGCGACAGCTCCAATGTCCAATCCCCGGCGGCGGATGTTGATCTCGGCAGCGCGTTCGCTTTGACCAAGGACGTTGGGTATCTCGACGCGTTGCGGCCCCAGGCTTTGGGCAACCCGGATTTGCCAGCCCCGACGAATCAGCGCGCCAGCCGGTGGGAGCTGCGACAGGATTCTTCCTTCCGGTACCTGGGGACTGTAATACTGCCGCTCGACTTCCAACTGAAAACCGTTGGCCTCAGCGATCCGGCGCGCCTCCACCGGCGCTTTACCCGAAAGGTCGGGTACGGCCACTTCACGGCCATGGATCGCGAGACGCATGGCGGTCAGAGCTGAAACCATCGCCACGACCAACAAGATCAAGGCCTGTAGAACGAAGCGAATCAAGTTCTTCATTCGAGCCTTGATTATAGCGTTCCAATTTCGGAAACTTCCCGGTGCAAATCATGCAGGCAGCAGCCACAATAAAGGCGTTGCACCTATACTATCTGCATGTCTCCAGAGCCAGATCTTCTGACTCCCTTGCAGCACTACTGGGGATATTCCTCATTTCGGCCCCTGCAGGAACGCATCGTGCAGAGCCTTCTGGCAGGTCACGACACGTGCGTGGTCATGCCGACTGGCGGCGGCAAGTCGCTTTGCTATCAGTTGCCTGCGCTGGTTTTGGGGAAAACTGCGGTCGTGGTCTCGCCCTTGATTGCACTGATGCACGACCAGGCCGTTCAGCTGGAGCAGATGGGCATTCCAGCGGCGGTCCTTAATAGCTCGCTGCCTGCCGAACAGCAATCATCCGTTATTCGCAAGGCCCGCGCCGGCGAGTACCGGATGCTGTATTTGTCACCGGAACGTCTGTCCCGTCCTGACAGCGTGGACTGGTTGAAACAGGTTCCGATCGCATTCTTTGCCATCGACGAGGCGCACTGCATTTCCGAGTGGGGCCACGAGTTTCGCCCCGAATACCGCCAGCTAAACTGCCTGCGCGCTCATTTTCCGGAGCGTCCGATTGCTGCTTTTACGGCCAGCGCCACCCGGCAGGTCCGTCACGATATTCTCCATCAGCTGCAGTTGCGGGCCCCGCACAAGTACATCGCCAGTTTCCATCGCCCAAACCTCCGCTACGTGGTTAAGGAATGCGATGCCTACTCGCAGCCGAAACTGCTCTTGAGTGTCTTGCGCGAGCATTCGGAAAGTACGGTGATCATCTATGCGCCGACCATCGCCAGAGTCGAGGCGACCGTAGATTCTCTCGAGGAGCAGGGAGTTCCCGCGGTTGCTTACCACGGCCAGATGGAACCGGGGGCCAGGAAGCAGAACCAGGAGCGCTGGATGTCCGACGAGGTGCGCGTACTCGTAGGTACGATCGCCTTCGGATTGGGGATCAACAAGGCTTCCGTGCGGGCCGTGATTCACCTCTCGCTTCCGAAGTCGATTGAGCAGTATTACCAGGAGGCCGGGCGCGCTGGGCGTGACGGGCTTCCCGCGGATTGCATCTTGCTGTGGCAGAAACGCGACACCGGCTTGCTGGCACACTTCATCGGACAGATCAGTGATTCGGCAGAAAAGGAGCGTGCCTGGCAGCGTTATCATGCCATCCGCCGCTTCGCCGAATCCCAAAGCTGCCGCCACCGCCAGATTTGCGTCCATTTCGGCGAGACTCCGAAGTGGAGTGCATGTCCGGCCTGCGATGTGTGCAGCGGCACACCTGGATGGATTTCGGAAGCGGCCGATAAGGAACAGCCGAAGCGAAGCCCCAGCCCAGTATTTAGGGAGCCAACGCGGCGTCCGGCGTCTGCGCCCCCGGCGGTTGCTGCGGAAGCGGATTTGGAGCTGCGAGAATTTCTTCGCGAATGGCGGCGTGAAACGGCGAAGCAGGAGAATGTCTCCGCATTCGTCGTCATGCACGACACGTCACTTGACGAACTCTGCCGCCGCCCGCCGTCGTCACTCGCACAACTTCGGAGCATACCCGGATTCGGCGACCGGAAAGCCGAGCGTTACGGTGAGCAGATACTGCGAGCGTTGCAGAGATATCGAGGCGGAGCCAGGGCCAACCCACCGCCGCAGTCCGCAACGAAACCCGCTGAGGCGACAATGCAGTTGTTGGCGGAAGGCCGCACCTTTGAGGAGATTGCGCGTATTCGGGGGCGGCGGCTCAACTCCGTAATCGATTTAGTGGCATCGCTGGTGGAGAAGGGGACCCTGGAGTTTAACCCCAATTGGGTTGATGAGGAGAGGCAGGCAAGCATCGAGGCCGCGTGCGCTCAGTACGGTCTGGAACGGCTCAAGCCGATCAAAGAAGCTCTACCGCCAGAAGTCACCTTCGAAGAGATACGGTTGGTAGTGGCTCATTTGCGCCGAGTGGGTAGAGCCGCGTGACGGGCCCGGAGGGCGCGTCCTAGTGCACCTCATCCTCAGCCGGAGCACTGTCCGGCGTGTCCACCTTCTTTACCCCCGGGGCGAGGGGCATTGCAGGCGGTGGTTGAAATTCGCCGGGGTCCTTTCCTGCCAGTGCGACTTTCATGAAGTCCATCCAGATAGGCAGGGCCGCCCGGGCCCCGCTCTCTTTCGCCCCCAGCGACTTCTTCTCGTCGTAGCCGACCCATACGCCCGTGGTTAGAGTCGGGGAAAATCCGATGAACCAGGCGTCGGTAAAGTCATTCGTCGTTCCGGTTTTTCCCGCCAAAGGATACTTCATGCTGGAAGCCGCAATCCCCGTTCCATGCAGCACAACCTCTCTGAGCATCGAGGTCATGATTCTCGCCGTGCGCGAACTGATGACGTCCTTGACCTCGGGAAAATCTTCTTCCAGCACCCGCCCTTCATAGTCAGTCACCTTGGTGATATAGCGCGGCAGAATGCGGACACCATCGTTGGGAAAGACGCTGAACGCCGACGTTTGTTCATAGAGCGTAACCTCGGCCGCGCCCAGCGCCACCGGCAGATAAGGGGGCATGTTGGACGTGATGCCAAAACGATGAGCATAATCGATGACCGTCTTGATCCCCAGGCTGTCTGCGACCTTCAACGCCGGAATGTTGCGCGACTGGGCCAGCGCCCGCCGCAACGTGATCGTCCCTTCGAACTTTTCGTCGTAGTTGTGCGGAATGTAAGGACCGGAAGCTGTCTCGAAACTGACCGGTGCGTCAAGGACGGTGTCGTCGGGGGTTGCACCTTGATCGATGGCCGCGGTATAGACATAGGGCTTGAAAGACGATCCCACTTGCCGCAACGCTTGCGTTGCCCGGTTGAACTTGGATTCTTCGAAGTCGCGGCCTCCCACCATGGCTTTGATCGCTCCGGTTGCGTTGTCGATCGCGATCAACGCGCCTTGCGTGCCAGAGTCTTGCTCGAGACTCACCCGCGCTTTGCTGTCTGAGCCCAGCGATATTATCTTCACGTACACGATGTCTCCCGGCTTTAGGATGTCCTGAAGCTTGCGCCTGGTCCATGCGGCATCGCCCTGGGCAAGCGTGGCCGTGTAACGGCCAAACTTGATGATCGCCGGCCCGGGCGCAACCGTCACGACCAGTGCGTGAACGTAGCCATTGACTTCGGGTTCTTCATCCCAGTCGGGGTGCTGATAGCTGGCCAGGCTGGCGCCTCCGGTCAGCACATTTTCGAGGGCCCCCTTCCACCCGTGCCGTCTCTCGTAGCCTGCCAAGCCATCCAGCACTGCCTGGTTCGCGACGCCCTGCAGGTCCATGTCGAGCGCGGTGTAGACCCGCAAGCCGCCCTGGTGGACCTGGTCAGTGCCATACTTGTTCTCCAGGTAACGGCGAATCTCCTCCACAAAATAAGGTGCCAGCGAATTGGGGTCATGCTGCAGCTTCAACTGGATCGGCCAGTTCCGCGCGCCATTGGCCACCTGGGCCGTGATCTTGCCGTCCTCGAGCATGGCGTTGATCACCAGATTGCGCCGCTTGATGGCGCGGTCAGGATGATTGATCGGAGAATAGAGGCCAGGAGCTTTGGGCAACCCGGCCAGCAAAGCTGCCTCGTCCAAGGTCATTTGCTTGGCAGGTTTGCTGAAATAATACTCTGAAGCGGCTTCAAAGCCGTACACACCGTGCCCGAGAAAGATCTGGTTGGCATAGAGTGTGAAGATTTGTTCCTTGGTAAACCGGCGCTCGATCTGAATGGCCAGCAAAGCCTCCTCAATCTTGCGGCGAAACGAGCGATCCGGTGAAAGAAACAAATTGCGCGCCAGTTGCATGGTGAGCGTGGATGCCCCCTGCACTCTCCCTCCCGATTCAATATCGCGATAGGCTGCGCCCGCGATGCGCCACACGTTGATGCCCCAGTGGCGATAGAAATCCTTGTCTTCAATCGAGATCAAGGCCTCACGCAGCACTGGAGGAAAGTCGTTGTATGTGGCCACGACGCGCCGCTGCAGCGCAAAGGAACCGATGATCCGGCCCTGGTCATCGTAGAGTTCAGTAATCGAACTGGGGCGGTAATGCTCAAGCTGCTCAACCTGAGGCAGGTCGGTGGTGTAGACAAGAAGGAGTCCGGTAATCGCTCCCACCAGGGCAGACAGTAGCACCAGCAATCCGAATAGCACCCGGCCCACCAGCTTCCGTGGTGCCACTTCCACCGGGGGAAGGTCTTGGTAAATCACCTTCATGGGAGGTCAGGGTCAGGATAGCAGGGCACGGCGAGAGAACGTAGTCGCGAGTCGCATGCCGGGCGCCTCGGTGCGCTAACCCGCCCGGTGAGCGATCTTCCCACCCACAATCGTGGCCACCACTTTCCCGGTCAGCTGCCAGCCGTCAAAGGGCGTATTGCGCGATTTGGAACGGGACTTGGCGGCTTCGTAGGTCCAACGCCTCTTGGGATCGAAAATGGTCACATCGGCGTAGCTTCCACGGGCCAGGGTGCCGCGCCCCCGCAGATCAACCACGCGGGCTGGTCCTGCTGTGAGCAATTCGACGATCCGCGCCAGGGGAATCTTGTGTTCACGGTGCAGGCGGGTAATGGCAAGGCCCAGCGCGGTCTCCAGCCCGATGATTCCAAACAACGCTTTCTCAAACTCGATGATCTTCTCGTGGGTCGCGTGGGGAGCGTGGTCGGTCGCGATGGCGTCCACGGTGCCGTCCGCCAGCGCTACCAGCAGGGCCTCCCGGTCTCCGGCGGAACGCAGCGGCGGGTTCATTTTGCAGTAAGTGTTGTATTCGCCAATGTCCGCATCCGTCAGGGTGAAATGATGCGGCGTGATTTCGCAAGTTACTCGTGCCTTGCCACGCTTACCGCGACGCACGGCCTTGAGCGCATCTGCGGTTGAGAGGTGGGCTACGTGCAGTCGCGCTCCGGTGAATTGTTGGGCAAGCTGCACATCGCGGTCGACGACGGTCGCTTCGGCAGCCGTGGTCATTCCGCGCAATCCCAGACGGAACGAAGTCGTACTCTCGTTCATGGAGCAGTTTTCGGTGAGACGCGTATCTTCCGCGTGCTGGATGACGGGAAGATTGATTTCTGCCGCCAGACGCAGCGTCTCCCGCATGATGGTTTCGTTGAGAATCGGCTTGCCGTCGTCGCTTACGGCCACGGCGCCGGCGCGCTGCAAGCCGCGGAAGTCCGTAAGCACCGCGCCTTTGCTGGCCTGGGTGGCGGCAGCCACCGGAAAAACGTTGACCACGGCACCTCGCTGCGGTTGCTGAATCCAGGCCACCCATTCCTGGGAGTCCACCACGGGAGAGGTATTCGGCATGCAACAGACCGACGTGAACCCTCCCGCAGCCGCCGCAGCCGTCCCGGTGGCGATCGTCTCTTTATAGCTTTGCCCTGGCTCTCGCAGGTGGACGTGCAAATCGATGAATCCGGGAGCAACCACCAAGCCGCGCGCATCGAAGTTGGCGTCCACTCCGCCACGGATCTTGTTCGGCAGCGCAACTTCAGCGACGTGGCCATCGCGCAACAGTAAGTCCATGACCGCATCGATCTTGGCGGCAGGATCGATGAGGTTCCCACCCTTGATCAAAAGTGAGCCGGTCTTAGATTTGTCACTCGTCATTTCACGTCACCGCGCTCAGAGAAATACTGCCACTTTCACTTTGCCTTGCCCAACGCTTTGGCAAGAATTGCCATGCGTACCGGAACTCCGTTTCGGACTTCTTCGACGATGGCCGACTGTGGGCAATCCGCTACCTCCCACGTGATCTCGAGGCCGCGAATGATGGGGCCGGGATGCATCACCATGGCGTCACGTTTGGCCAGCTTCAACCGGGCAAGCGTCATCTGATAGCGGGCAATGTAGTCTTGCAGCCGGATCTTTGTTCCCGCGAGACGCTCCTTTTGCACCCTCAAGACCATGATCACGTCGACGCCCCGCACTGCTTCCTCAGCTGTCCGGGTAATGTGCAGGCCGGGCGCCAGACAAGTAGCCAACTCGGGCAGGAACTCCGGCGGGCCACACAGAGTAATGTGTGCGCCGAACTTACTCAGCAGGTGAATGGCTGACCGTGCTACCCGGCTGTGATAGATGTCACCAAGAATCGCCACCTGCAAGCCATTCAGCTTCTTCTTGTGGCGCAGAATGGTGTAGGCATCCAGCAGGGCCTGCGAAGGGTGCTCGTGCATGCCGTCGCCGGCGTTAATGACCGGGACATCGAGATGCGAAGCCATCAGCAAGGGAGCTCCCGCCGAGGGATGGCGGATGACCATGACATCCGCGCCCACGGCCCGCAACGTGTAGGCGGTGTCGAGTAACGACTCCCCTTTTTCGATGCTGGAGCCACTGGAAAGCACCAGCGTGGTCATGGCTCCCATGGACTTGGCGGCGATCTCGAACGAACTGCGCGTCCGGGTAGACGGCTCGTAGAAGAGCAGCAGCACGCGCTTACCTTTCAAGAGGGGGTGTGGCTTGAGAGGATTCATCCGCCGGGCCAGCTGGAGCAAGCCCGTGATCTCTTTCACGTCGAGATGTTCGATACCAAGCAGCGAACCGCGTGCGCCTTTGCTCATCGGGTGCCTGGGTCAGGGCAAGTGCCTGTGTTTGCCAAATTGTTCTAACCTTGCTTTTCCACCAGCAGAACTTTTTCCGCCTCATCAAGCTCGCGCAGGTGTCGCTGAGCTACGGCGTCGACGACCTTGACGGTACGATCATCGAGGAGAAGATCTACCACATGGCCGGCGCGCAGACGCCGCAGGAAATGGCGCGGGAAGAATTGATAAAGGCGATTCAGGAAGCGGGACGGGAGCCGGTCCAGCGGGATTCGCTCTATCGAACGGTGAAGAGAGAAAGGGGAAGAGAAAACGGGGAATTGGAGAGCGAGCCCTCGGGCGATTCGACGGTTACCGCGCGCGGCTCGGCGGGAGCCTCGCCCTCCAAACTGGTGTTTACGGGTGCGAGCAATGAAGGAGGTGCCGCGTGAGCGCGCCGCCGCGGATTGGGGGCATCCCGTATTTGAACGTTCGGCCGTTGGTGTATGGCATTGAGAGCCAGGTGGGGTATTCCGAACCGTCGCGGCTGGCGGACCTGATGTATCGAAAGCAATTCGATGTTGGCATCATGCCGATTGCCGAGGTGTTGCCCGAAGCGCCGCATCCGATCACACACGAGCCGCTGCGCGAGGCTGCCGAACGGGCACGCCGGAACACCTGGATTGTCGAGCGCCCGGGGTTGCTAAAGAGTCTGCCGTAGGGGCCATCTGCGGAACAAGCAATTCAAACAGCTACGCGAAACCCCGTCTGCATATGGCTGCAGGCGGGGTTTCGCGTCAGTTTCTGCCGCATTGTGGTAAATGCCCCCTGGGAGCGCCGCCACGATGCCTCGTTCGGATCCTCCACCAGGCGCTAGATCTGCAGCGGACCTGCACCACGCGAAATGTTGTCCATGAACTCCTGGCGTGTGGCCGCATTGGTGCGGAAAGAACCAAGCATGGCCGAGGTCGTCATGCGCGCGTCGTGCTTCTTCACGCCGCGCATCATGGTGCACATGTGCATGCCTTCGACCACTACGGCCACA
>JAIQFW010000140.1 GCA_020073105.1 Terriglobia bacterium | reverse complement strand
CCAGAACGCCATCGCCCAGCGGGTCCCATGCGAACCCGAGGCGGGGCGCGGGATTGAAAAGATCACCCTTCATGCAACCGCGGGGGACACCCGGCGTGACCCCACAATCCACCCATCCGTTATAGGGATTGCCGATCACCAGACCGGTGACAGGATCCACGCTGCTGGCGCCCGCCACATAGTGCTTGGGATCGAAGTTCCAAACGTTGTGGTGCAGCTCGAAATAGGTACCGAACAGACTGAAGCGTATGCCCAGGTTCAACGTCAAGCGCTTGGTGACGCGCCAGTCATCTTGAAAATAAGGTTCGAAGATCTTGTAGCGATTGTAAGTCTTGATCGAGGCTTTCTGTTGGGTGAAACTGGCGACGTTGCCCAGCAGCAGGTCGGCAAACGCATTCCCTGTGGAAACGTTGGAGTCGGTGCTGAACTGCAGGAATCCGTTGGTAGAGAAAGTTGGCTGCGGAACTTCGTTCTTCTGGGCAGCCACAAAGTAGCCGCCGAACTGCAGGTTATGACTCCCGATGATCTTGGTAATGTTGTCGCGATAGGTATAAGTCGGGTTGGAGTTCAACGGCCCGTTAGTGACGTAACCGGGGTCCTGGGCGATGCCGTCAAAAATGCCACCGCCCAGACCAATTCCCGGAACCTTTCCGCTGGCGTCGGGGAACAATCCCAAAGTCATTCCTGCCGGCCGCTGCCAGGCACCCACCAGACCCAGAGTGATGTGGTCCGTGGTGTAGCTGGCCACAAACTCATTCAACAAGGTGGGGGAAAGAGTGGCCGTCAAGCGAGCCACCATGCTGACACCCGGCCCCTGAAAGTTAGTCTGGACGGTGGGGAAACTGGTCCCGTTCGTCCACAGTGGCGTGGGATAGATCTGGCTCCAGGAGTCGTGGATATAACGAAAAGTGCCGCGAACCTTGTCGTTGAAATTGTGGTCGATGCGGAAAAGTTCTTCACGCCAGTTGGTGGGCAGGGTGGGGGCAGCGGTCCAGTTGTTCCCGGAGGTCGGCTCTGGAATCAAGGCCTCGAGCGCCTGCACGGTTGGGTCGCTAGCATTAAACCCCGGCACTACAGATAGGTTGGGCGTGTACCCATTCGCATCGGTGAAGCCCGGCACCACCGGACAGTCGGTGAATTCGCCGCTCGCCGGGTTGGGACACAGATCGCTGAAGTCACCCGCCCGTTCCGGTACAGAGGGCACAATCGTCTCCGGGAACAGATTGGGGACGCGGTCGCGGCGCCACTCCTGCGACCAGAAAAAGAATGTCTTCTGCTTGTCTGTGTTGTAGTGGCCAGGAATATAAATCGGCCCGCCAATGGTGTAGCCAAAGTCGTTTTTCTTGTAAGACGGCACGCTGGTCTGGAAGAACGGCGTGGCGTTGAAGGCATCGTTGCGAACGAACTCATAGAGATCGCCGTGGAAGGAGCTCGTCCCCGACTTGGTTACTACCTCGACGGTACCCGACGCATTTCGCCCGTACTGGGCGCTGTAGTTGGAGGTGAGCACCTTGAATTCGGCGATAGCATCAATGCTGGGGTAAACATTCAAGGTGACGTTGCTGCCGTTGTCCATGTTGTCGCCGCCATCGATTTCCCAGTTGTTGTACTCGGTGCGGCCGCCGTTCACGCTGAAAGCGACACTGCCATTCTGGGTAAAGTTGCGGCCGTTCAGCTGCAGCTGGGTGATTTCCTTTCCGGTGACGGTGCCGGTAAGTTCCGAGGATTGGGTTTCCACCTGGGCAACGTTGGTGCCCTCGACGGTCACTTCTTCTTTGCCGCCGCCCACTTGCATCGCTACATCGACTCGGGCTTTTTCTGCGACGCGCAGGATGATGCCAGCAGCCTGGAACTTCTTGAATCCCGGCGCCGTAACCGTGAGGTCATAAGCGCCGATCGGCAATGCGGAGAACAGATAGTCTCCAGTGGCGTTGGATGGGGCGGTGCGATTGATACCACGCGCGGGACTGCTCACGGTCACCTGGGCATTGGGAATCGCCGCGCCGGAAGGGTCGGTTACGGTGCCGGTGATGGAGGCTGTGTCCTGCGCAACCAGCGAGACCGTGCAGCAGACCGCGAACATAACAACACACAACCACAGGAGACGGGATTTCATCGTCAACTCCCTATGTACTGTAACCAGGTGGAATCTCGCTGAACCTCACCCCGTTCGGTCCAGCCACTTACCCCACATCCTAACGGTCGCCGTTCCGCCCCGGCATTACTTCCTTGGTGCCCGCGGGTCCCCTGGGCGGATAACATTCTGGGGACGATCGGGACAGCCCGCAACCACAGAAATGTTTTATTAAAACGTATGAATAGTGCTGTAACTGTGAGCCAGTGTCAAGCGGAAAAACAGCGGATTTCGCGACCCAAGGTCTGTGAGCTTCGTCACAACAGGCTTCGTGTGGATTCTCGCACGGCGAGCTCCGGCGCCAGCTTGCGGTGTACCGCTCCGACCCCACGTTTCTCCAGAACGGCGTTGATGGCATCCAAGGCGATGCTTACAGCCATCGTGCCCATCGCCTCCATGGGCTGACGCACCGTGGTCAGGGCTGGGGTATACAAACTGGAGACTGCCACGTCATCGAAGCCGATCACGGAACAGTGGTCCGGTACGCGCAGCCCGGCCTTGGTCAGGGCACGGATGGCGCCAAACGCAGTCATGTCGTCAAACGCCATCAATGCGGTGAAGGGACGCTTCTGCTTGAGCAAGTCCTCAGTTAGTTTGTATCCGGCTTCAAAACTTGAGCTCGGGTCCCGGGACTCGGGGAGATCGGCGACCAACTGCGGATCCAGTTCCAAAGCGCTGGACTTGGCAAAGGCACGGATTCCCTTCCAGCGTGGGGCGCTGTCCGCCAACGTTTTCGGCCCACGTATGAACGCAATCTTGCGATGCCCCAAGGAATAAAGATGTTCGAGGGCTGCGTGAGCTCCCATCTCGTTGTCCACGATGACGGAACTGATGGAATCGGTCTGCAGCTCACGCCCGATCATCACCGTTGGGATGCTGCTCTTCTCCAAATCCCCGAGCACGTCAATGTTCACGAACAACCAGTTGGCCAGCACGATCAGGGCTTCCACCCGGCGGTCCAGCAGCATTTCCAGGTAGCGCTCGAAGCGGTTCCGCTCGTTGTGGACGTCGGTCAGAATCGGGAGGTAGGACGATTGATAAAGGGAATTCTCGATGCCGCGCAGAACCAGTGTGCAGTAGGGATCGGTCATGTCGAAGACCATGACGCCGACGGTATGACTGCGCTTGCTACGCAGGGAGCGCGCGAAAAGATTCGGGCGATAGCCGAGCCGCTTGGCGGCCCTCTCAATTCGCTTCTTGGTGCTGGCCGGGATGTAGCGCGCCAGGGGAGCGTTGTTCAGCACAATGGAGACCGTGGTGGAGGAAAAACCGCTCTCCTTGGCAACATCGCGGATGGTGACCATCGCGTTCTTCATGCTGAACCGGCTGATTGGCTTGAATTCAGGCTGCCGCTGGCGGACACTACAGCAGAGAGTGAATCTAGTGTCAAGTTCAGCCTTCAGATTCTTGCTGGCGGTTGCGGTCGTGTTCGCCTGCTTCCGCGCAGGTCGGACAGAACCAGCACAGCAGGAAAAATCGAAGCAGCCGACCACAAAGTCGTCCCCGGCGACCGTTCAAGATAGTGATCCCCGGCAGTTGTTCCAAGAGGGTGAAATGGCATTGAAACGCAACGATCTGGACACCGCAGAGCGCGCGTTTCGCGGGGTCATCGCCCGGAACCCCGAAGTTGCCGGGGCCTACGCCAACTTGGGCGTGATCTACATGCGGCGGAAACAGTGGCGTCCAGCACTCGAGGCGTTGCAGAAGGCCGAGCATCTGGCGCCGAATGTGGCGGGCATTCGCCTCAACGTTGGGCTGACCTATTACCGGCAAAATGACTTTCGCAAGGCGATCACGCCGTTTGAATCGGTGGTGCGCGATGTGCCGGACTCGTACCAGGCACGCTATCTCCTGGGCTTGTGCTATTTCTTCAACCAGCGCTATGCCGAAACAGCCAGCATGCTGGAGCCGCTGTGGCCGCAGGCTTCCGATCAGATGAATTACCTGTACGTCCTGGGCATCGCCGCCAGCAAGGCCGGTCGCACAGACCTGGAGGAGAAGGCACTGGGCCGGCTGGTGGAGACCGGAGAGAACACCCCTGAGTTTCACCTGTTGATGGGCAAAGCGCATTTGAACCGCGAAGAATACGACGACGCCATCAGCGAGCTCGAACTTGCCGCGAAAACTGCCCCGCAGCTTCCGTTCGTGCATTTCAATCTGGGCATGGCGTACTTGAAGAAGCAGGATTTAGAACGGGCGAAGGCAGAATTTCTGAAGGACATCGAGATCGAGCCCGACGTCGCATACGACTACGACCAGCTGGGAACGGTCTACTATCTCCAGCAGAAGGACGCCGACGCGGAGCAGATGTTTCGCAAAGCGTTGCGCCTCGACCCTGGTCTCGGCAGCTCTCATTTTCAGTTGGCACGGGTGTTGCTGCGTGAGGGCAAGTATGCGCCGGCGCTGGCGGAGATCGACGCCACCTACAAATTGAATCCGGAAAGCGAAAGCATCCACTACGTTCGCGGGCAAGTCCTGCAACGACTGGGGCGTAGGCAGGAAGCGCAAGCCGAAATGAAGAAGTTTACGGAGATGTCGAATGCGGCGCGCGACAAGCGGCACAAGGAACTGGAAGCGGGCCCGGTTCCCGACCCGCAACTCACGCAGGAGCCCCAGTAACCATCGACCTTCTGGTAGACTGGCCGCGACCCACCCTGGTCGCCAGCAGCCATCCGCGAAGGCCACCCGCAAGGAGGACCAGAAACATGAAACGCGCACTGAAAATCATCGGCATTATCGTCGTAGTTCTGATCGTTGTGGTCATTGCGCTTCCCTTCTTTATCGATGTCAACATGTTCCGGCCGCAGATTGAAGCGGAGCTGTCCACCGCGCTGGGCCGGCAGGTTAAGATAGGAAATCTGAAGCTTTCGATCCTGAGCGGGAGCGTTGCGGCAGACGATCTGTCGATTGCGGACGACCCGGCCTTTAGCAAGCAGCCTTTTGTGCGCGCCAAGGCGTTCAACGTCGGAGTGGAACTGCAGCCGCTGATTTTTTCCAAGCAGCTCCGCGTAACCGAACTCGTCATCGATCGGCCGCAAGTCGCCCTGTTGCGCACGGAGGCAGGCAAATGGAACTTCTCCAGCATCGGGGGGAAGACCGCAGAGAAGCCCTCTAGCAAGAGCGCCAATCCCGACTTGTCGGTGGGGAAACTGAGTGTCAAGAACGGAACCGTGACCCTGGACAACGTCAGCAACCGGGCCAAGCCCCAGGTTTTTCAGAACGTGAACATCACGGTACAAAATTTTTCATTCACCTCCAGGTTCCCGTTCAACCTTTCAGCCGGGCTTCCGGGCGGAGGCACCGCGAAGCTTGACGGCTCTGCCGGGCCTATGGATTCGACGGACGCGTCGCTCACGCCGCTGCAGGCCAAGATCGGTGTCAGCCAACTGAATCTGGCGACTTCGGGATTCATCGAGCCCGCGTCCGGGATCGGCGGACTAGTCGATTTCAACGGCACGGTCAGTTCGAATGGCCACCAAGCACGGAGCAGCGGCTCGGCAACTGTCGACAAGATAAAACTCTCCCCGAAAGGCTTCCCTGCCGCGAAGCCAGTTGACCTGAAATTCGCAACCACCTATGAACTGCAAAAGCAGGACGGCCAGCTTACTCAAGGGGATGTGACGATCGGCAAAGCCCTGGCGCGGCTCACCGGCGCCTACCAGATGGCGAATGCCATCGTCGTGAAGATGAGCCTCAATGCCAGCAACATGCCGGTCGACGATCTCACGACCATGCTGGCCCCGCTAGGGGTCACGCTGCCTTCTGGCTCTTCGCTCAAAGGTGGAGCGCTGTCGGCGAATCTTACGATCGTAGGGCCGCTCGACAAGCTGGTGATCATTGGTCCGGTGCAGTTGGCCAACACAACGCTGGCAGGGTTCAACTTGGGGAGCAAGATGGCGGCTATTTCCGCGCTCAGCGGCGCGAAGACCGGATCCGACCTGGTGATCCAGAACCTGAGCACGGACGCCCATGTTGCCCCGGACGGCATCAGCACTCAAAACCTGAACCTGAACCTGCCCGCCCTGGGGGTGGTGACGGGGAGTGGAACCATCAGCCCGCAAAATGCGCTGAACTACACCATGAATGCCAAACTCAGTGGCACCACGGTCATCGGACTGACGCAAATGGCGGGACTCGGAAACAAGGGTGGCACGATTCCCTTCTTCATTCGAGGCACAACCGCGGATCCGAAGTTCGAGCCAGACGTCAAAGGGATGCTGAAGGGTCAGTTCGCTGGCGCCAAGCAGAATCCCTCGGGTCTTGTGCAAGGCATCAGCGGATTGTTCGGCAAGAAGAAGAAACCGTAGTCACGCGATGACGATCCGGATCGCGTGCAGCGCAGTTCTGTTTGACCTGGACGGCGTGCTGATCGACTCCACGCCCGCCGTGACTCGCGTGTGGCAAAGCTGGGCGGCCAGGCACGGCTTTGATCCTGAAGAAGTGGTGCGCAAGGCGCACGGCCGGCCCAGCATCGCCACCATACGTGAGTACCTTCCGAACGCCGACCACGAGTTGGAGAACCGGATCGTGGAGCGCGCGGAGATCGCAGACCTCGAGGGCGTCGCACCTCTACCCGGTGCGTTGGAATTGCTCCGTTCCCTGCCAAGTGGGTGCTGGGCGATCGTGACCTCCTGCACCCGGCCACTGGCGAAGGTACGGATCGCGACGGCCGGGTTGCCGGTTCCGAGGCACTTGCTGACGGCCGATGACATTACCCACGGGAAACCGCATCCCGAGCCCTACCTGAAAGGGGCGGAGATGCTGGGGGTTTCGCCGCAACATTGCATCGTAATTGAGGACGTTCCCGCCGGGATTGGCTCGGGGAAAGCTGCGGGAGCGAGAGTGATCGCAGTGCGGACCACAGCCACGGATGAAGACCTGCGTGGCGCGGGTGCGGATTGGATCGTGGATGGTTGCGGGTCGATTAGCGTCGAGCGTGGAGTGGGGCGGGATGTGATAGTGCTGGTCGTCGATGATAAGCTTGGCCGGTAGTCCTCCTCAGAGTGTTTGAGCAATCCAAGAGCTCTTTCGCCCCTTCGGGGCTCGGTCTCATACCGCAGATCACCCACGGAACTGTGGTGCGCTGTCCTGCGTATCTATGACCGGCGGGAAGTGGCCCGGCCGGGCACACTTTGGAAGCACGCTTCCCCCGTACTGCGGTAAACTTTTGAACGCATTCATTTATCAGTTTGCATACATTCAGCCAGCTCGGTACGTCACACTCAGCTTTTCTTCGCCCGCAGTGTATTTTCCCAATCTCAGGCAGGAGATCAGTCATGTTTATCTCAAGACTCGCGATCGTAGCCGTCCTTCTGTGTCCGGCGCTGGGCATGGCGCAGGACAGCGCTCAACCGGCGTCGTCAGCCGCTAAAGCGGCATCCACCACAGAGCAAGTGCCCAAGCTGGAGCGCTTTGATCCCAACATGGCGGATCGCTCGCTCGACCCCTGCCAGGACTTTTATCAATACACCTGCAGCAAGTGGAACACAGCCAATCCGATTCCCGCCGACCAGGTTTATTGGGGAACTGGGAGTGGGCTGCAGTATTGGAATGAGAACATCCTTCGCCAGGCCCTCGAGAAAGCAGCGGCGCAAACCACCGGCCGCAGCGATTTCGAACAGAAGATCGGCGACTACTGGGCGGCTTGCATGGACGAGGCGGGACTCGACAAAGCCGGCAGCCACGATCTGAAGCCGGAGTTGCAGCACATCGACAAGATGAGAAGCAAGTCTGAGCTGGCTGACCAAGTGGCGCATATTCACATGCTCATTCCGGGCGCGTGGGAGGGAAACGACAACCAGACTGCTGCGGCCCTTCTCGGCTATGGATCACAACAGGATTTCGACGATGCCAGCAAGGTTGTCGCCGGGATCGACCAGGGCGGATTGGGGCTACCCAACCGTGATTTCTACTTGAAAGACGACGAGAAATCGAAGGAGATCCTGGGCAAGTACGAGACCCACATCAGCAAGATGCTGGCACTCGCCGGCGAAAGCGCGCAGCAGGCTGCGGCCGACGCTAAAACCGTAATCGCCATGGAAGCTGCGATGGCCAAGGCGCAGATGGACAACGTGGCACGCCGTGATCCCAAGAACCTGAACAACAAGATGAGTCTTGAGCAGGTGCAGGCGCTCACTCCGTCGTTCGATTGGAAGCGTTACGTTGCCGACATCAATTCCCCGCCTTCCTCCCCGCATTACGTAGTTTCGTCGCCCGAGTTCTTCAAGGCGTTGGAGCAGCTCATCCAGCAACATTCGTTGGACGATTGGAAGGTCTACCTGCGCTGGCATGTGGTCCATGGGTCCGCGCCATATTTGAGCAAGGCCTTTGTGGACGAGAACTGGGATTTCTATAGCCACACTCTTTCAGGTTCAAAACAGCAACTGCCGCGCTGGCGGCGGTGCGTACGCGCGGCAGACCGTGACTTGGGAATGGCGCTGGGACAAGCGTACGTGGCGGCGGCATTTCCTCCGGAGAGCAAAGCGCGCACCGTCGCCCTGGTTCACGACATCGAACATGCGCTCGACCAGGACATAGTCGGTCTGGATTGGATGCAGGCTGCCACCAAAGAGCAAGCCAAAATCAAGCTGCATGCCATCGAAGACAAGATTGGATATCCGAACCAGTGGCGCGATTACTCCTCGGTGAAGATCACTCGCACCAGTTATCTGGACAACGTCCATGCGGCGACCACCTTCGAGTTCCATCGTCAACTCGACAAGATTGGCAAACCCGTGGATCGCACCGAATGGACGATGACACCGCCCACCATCAACGCCTACTACAATCCGCAACTGAACACCATCAACTTTCCGGCCGGAATCCTGCAGCCCCCCTTCTTCGACGCCAGTCAGGATGACACGGCGAACTACGGGGCCATCGGCATGGTGATTGGACATGAGATCACCCACGGCTTCGACGATCAGGGACGCAAGTTCGACGCGCAAGGCAACCTGCGCGACTGGTGGACGGCCGAGGACTCCAAAGCCTACGACCGGCGCGACCAGTGCATCGTGGACGAATATACCGAGCAGATTCCGGAAGCAGGCGTGAAGCAGGACGGACACCTGACTGCGGGTGAAGATACTGCGGACAACGGCGGCCTACGAATTGCATTGATGGCCTTGTCCAACAAGCTGCAGGTTGGAGGCAAATCGCTGGACGATAAAGACGCCAGCGGCTGGACTCTACGGCAGCGCTTCTTCCTGTCCTATGCCAACTCGTGGTGCGGTCAGATTCGGCCGGAGTTCATGCGCACGGTGGTATTGACGAATCCGCACTCGATCCCGAGATACAGAGTCAACAATGTGGTTTCAAACATGCCCGAATTTCAGCAGGCGTTCTCCTGCAAAGCAGGTGCGCCCATGGTGCGGGCAAACCAGTGCCGGGTGTGGTGACGGTGTGAGGGCCCAGGCAGCCCTGCGGTGGGAACTCCTGGCGCCATTTGGCCGGTAGGGATTCTTCGACTGCGCTGAGCGATTCGTTGCGAATCGCTCAACTCCGCTCAGAATGACACATCGAGGAGGTCACACACGGGCCAGGTGCAAGGCAAACCATTTGCGCTCGTCAAACCAGGTACGGTCGAGAGCAAATCCAGCAGGTTCCAACATGTTTCTGACCATGGAGAGGGTGTATTT
Source organism: Terriglobia bacterium (assembly GCA_020073105.1). GTDB lineage: Bacteria > Acidobacteriota > Terriglobia > Terriglobales > Acidobacteriaceae > JAIQFW01. The sequence continues at coordinate 3,810 of JAIQFW010000140.1, read as the reverse complement.
GTAACTGTTTTCGGTGTGGATCCGCTCTCCATTGGCAAACTTCACGCGCAGACTCAGGAGACCCAATGTGACAGTCTGCGGGCGCGAGCTCTCCAGGTAAATCTCCATCCGCGACTGTTTTGCGTTCCAAAGGGCGACATGACGGAAGAAGTCGAGGTCGAAGTCAGCGCCCAGTTCACGGTTGATCCGGCGCAGAATGTTCTTGTTGAATTTCTCGGTGACGCCTTGCGCATCATCGTAGGCGGGCAGCAGGACGGCTGGATCTTTCGCCAAGTCCGTACCTAGAAGCAACGCGTCGCCTGGTCTCAGTTCAGCGCAAATTTGGCCGAGCATGGGGACGGCATCTTCGGGATCGAAGTTGCCGATGCTCGATCCCAGATACAAAACCAACTTTCGCCCGGGCACATCGCGCAGAAAAGCGAACCCATGGCTAAAATCAGCAACCACCGGACGCACCGACACTCCAGAGCATTGCAATTCCACTCGCTCTCGGGCGTCCGCGAGGGCGGCGGGGGAAATATCCACTGGGAAGTAGGGAACGCGCAGCTGTCGCCGAGACAACGCTTGCAGCAAGGTACACGTTTTGGCGGCAGTGCCCGAACCCAGTTCTACCACGGCGACACCGGGCGCTGCCGCAGCGGCGATCTGATCTGCATGGTCATGCAGAATCGCCAGTTCGGTACGCGTCAGGTAGTACTCCGGGAGGTCCGTAATTTCTTCAAACAGGGCCGAACCTGCGCGATCGTAAAACAGTTTGCAAGGCAGCGACTTGGGACGCTTCAGCAGCCCTTCTTCCACGTCTCCGGCAAACGACGGCAAACTGACTAGTTCACGAAGAATCATCGGGCTAACCTGAGTCCGGAGAATTGCCACCTGGCATGGGGTGGGAAGAAGTTGCGATAGCTTGCGCGGATGTGACCGGCAGGCGTGGCGCAGGAACCGCCACGCAGGACTAGTTGGTTGCACATGAACTTTCCGTTGTACTCGCCAATCAGACCGGCTGCCGGTGTGAAGCCCGGATACGCGACATAAGGACTTGCCGTCCATTCCCACACGTCGCCAAACATCTGCTGGTGTCCGCTGGCGCGAACGGGCTGAGGATGGAAGATACCATCATCCAGGAAAGTCCCTCGTGACGGCAGCTGGACGGCGGCAACCTCCCACTCCTCCTCAGTGGGCAACCGCGAACCGCTCCAGCGAGCGTAAGCGTCGGCTTCGTAGTAGCTGATGTGGCAGACCGGCTCAGCCGGATCCACGGCTTTGAGCCCAGTTTGCTTCATTCCATTCAAAGTGAACTGCCACCACGAATCATCCCGACGCTCCCAATACAGCGGAGCGTTCCAGCCTTGCGCACAAACCGTGTCCCAGCCATCAGAGAGCCACAGGTCCGGCCGACGGTATCCGCCATCCTCCATGAACTGCAAGTATTCGGCATTGGTTACAGGACGCGACGCGATGCGGAATGGCCGAAGGAGAACCTCGTGTCGTGGACTCTCGTTATCGAACGCAAAGCTGTCGCCCTGATGACCCACATGGTGAATACCCCCCTCAATCTCCGTCCACGTTAGCTGTGGGGCTGAGGCCCGAGGGCGATGATCCGATGGATGGCCCGCGACGGGTTCGGGCCGCAGCGGGCCTGACCAGAGTCCATGCTTGATGTCGGTCAGAATCAGCTCCTGGTGCTGCTGCTCGTGATTCATACCGAGTTCTACCAACTCGGCGACCTCGTCGCTGGCATGTTCAAGAAGACCAAGCATGGCCGCATCGACGTGAGCCCGGTAAGCCTGCACATGTTCCAAACTCGGACGCGACAAAAGCCCACGTGATCCGCGATAGGGATGCGAACCTAGTTGCTTGTAGTAGGAGTTAAACAGGTACTTGAATCGAAGATCGGATGGCTCATAACCGGGCGAGTGCGGCTCCAGGATAAACGTCTCGAAAAACCATGTAGTGTGCGCCAGGTGCCACTTCGTGGGACTGGCGTCCGGCATGGACTGCAACATCTGGTCTTCGGCAGAGAGCGGTGCCGCGATGCGTGTCGTGGTTTTGCGGACTTCCGCGAACCGCTTACGCAGAATACTGGCGGCCGAAGAATCCGCTGGCGTTGCAAGAGTCGCAGTCATAATCCGCCCCCTGATACTGCCGCGTGTAACGCTGAAATCCCGGCCCGAGGTACAACATCGTACTATTGATGCCTTGAATAGTGAATTCGATGTCGGAAATCTGACGATTTGCAGCTAATCGCCTGTGCCTTAAAGACTTCGACTGTCAGGATGCGCGGCCGCCACGAGGGTCCCTATCAAGAGTTTGCCCCTTCTTCCACTGCTGATCAAAGTTATCGCTGTGCTCAATGTGGCACAGGGCGCGGTGATTGCGATCACTGCCTGAGGTGTCCAAGGGGCGTATGAGTGATTATGACGGAATCTATGAACCGTCGAAACCGTCAGGAGGTGTGTCATGCAAGCCGTCCCGGCAACCGTTCGGATCACTCTCAGTAACGTTCTGTTCGCAACTGACTTTTCCGAGGTGTCGAAGGCTGCTTTGCCCTTTGCCACGCAGTTGGCACAGCGGTATGGCGGCAAGGTTTTTGTGGCGCACGTGATGCCGCCGTATGAGCCCTACCTGAGCGTGCCCTTGGAACCCGTGCCGGTGGATCTCGACCGGTTCTGGCAACGGGAGCAGCAAAGCCTGACGGAGTTGGCCGCAGCCAGCTCGTTTGGGGATGTCCCGCACGAGGAGATCCTGCAGCGCGGAGACCTGTGGCCCACCATCGCCGACATCATTCAGCGGCAGAAGATCGATGTGGTGGTTGCCGGCACTCACGGACACCGCGGCTTGAAGAAGGTCGTGCTCGGATCGTCGGCGGAAAAGATCTACCGGCATGCCCAGTGTCCGGTGCTGACTGTGGGGCCAGAGGTGGCCGAGCGCTGCAAGGAAGGCTGGGACCTGAAGCAAATCGTGTTCGCCACTGACTTCTCGGAAACATCGCTGCAGGCTCTGCCCTACGCGCTGTCCCTGGCGGAGGAGAACCAAGCCACCATCGTCTTTCTTCATGTAGTTTCGCTCGTCCCCGTCGATCAAGACAAAGACTCCGTGAAGCGGAACACTCGGGAACAACTGGAAAAGCTGATGCCAGCCGAACCCTGGTGCAACCCCGAATTTGTGGTGGGCTTCGACTTCCCGGCACAGGGAATCCTGCGCGTCGCTCGGGAGAGAAACGCAGACTTGATCGTGATGGGGGTCAAGAAGCCGACTGGAGTGGCCCACACACTGCACCTTCCTTGGTCCACTGCGGCTGAGGTGGTCAGCAGTGCACCTTGCCCGGTGCTGACCGTGCGCGGCTAGGCCTTTCTGCAGTTGCGAATTGCCGAACCAGTGGTTGATCGTGGGTGATCCCTCCCACATCTTGAATCCAGTCTAAGTGTCCTATTTATAATCTGTTACGTGGATGACCAACGGGCCATGCCTTGGCACGGTGGAGCCATTCCCAGGTCTTACGCCGGGGCGTAGGATGGCATTGCTCGGAAAAGCAGAGGGCCTTCTATGCATCTGGAAATGGTCCAAAACGATCTCCTGGTCACGCTGGCTCACTACTACGAGCAGGACCCCAACCAATTTGTTGCCTTGCCCAAGCCCACGCTCGACTCGTCTTCGGCACGCATGGCAGTTGCGGAGTTAAGAAACGAAGGCTACGTCGAGGAGCAGGTGCGTGGTGTGATTCGGCTCACACCGCGTGGCTACAAGGCTTACAAGAGCTAGCTGCTCACCTCCACAATCACCGCTCCGACAAGTACACTCTTGCCACCTCGT
>JAIQFW010000139.1 GCA_020073105.1 Terriglobia bacterium | reverse complement strand
CGGTCTTGAGGAGCGGCCGGAGCATATTGACGTACTGCGAACCTTGGCCCGTGTAGAGGAAAGCGACCTTCGGGGCGGGGCCGCACCCGCGGTAAATACCTTGGGGGCGCAGCGCCTTCCAAACGGCCGGCTTGTCGGCTGCGAGAGCCCTCAGCGCTTTCGTTGACTTGTCGGCCAAGTCGCTGACGTCGGTGTAGTCGATTGCCAGGCGTTCGGGGGCATGCAGATCAGATTCTGCCGGCGGTGCCACTTCCGGCGCCCGGCCGTCGAGGGCTTCGTTCTGTACCCTGGTCAGCCGTTCAATGAGTGCGCTGACCGAGTCCGATCCAATCACCAGTGCGCCGCGCAACGGCGCTTTGTATGAAGAGATATTCACAGGAGTGCGCACATCTTCCTTCGCGTTCATACTGCCCTCATTTCGGATTGCCGGCGGGATCTCAGCCACCGCGACGGACTTCTTGCCATTACCGTTGAGTCTGTGGGGAATGTATTCCTCGAGCACCGCGTGAAAATTGGTGCCGCCGAAGCCAAAGGCGCTTAGGCCGGCCCGGCGCGTGCTATCCGCCGCAACGTTCCAGGGTTTCAGCTCCCTGTTTACATAAAGAGGAGAATGAGCGAAGTCGATGGCGGAATTGGGGTGCTCGCAGTGCACGCTCGGAGGCAGCACCTTGTCCCGAAGAGCGAGGGCAGCCTTCAAGAAACCCGCAGCTCCCGCAGCCCCTTTGAGATGGCCGATGTTCGACTTCACTGAACCCAGGGCCACCGAAGCGACGGGAAGGTGAAAACCACTGAGCACATTGGCCATGCTTTCCACTTCCACCACGTCGCCAACGGCGGTCGAGGTGCCATGGCCTTCAATCAAGCCCACGGTGGCGGGTGAGAGTCCCGCGTTCTGCCACGCCCGCTCAATAGCAAATTTCTGTCCGATTGGGTTGGGAGCGGTAATCCCCTTTCCTTTTCCATCGCTCGATCCGCCCATGCCGCGCAGAACCGCGTAAATCTTGTCTTGATCGCGCTCGGCGTCGGCCAGACGCTTGAGCACAAAGATCACCGCACCTTCGCCCATGACGAAACCGTCGGCTCCCTCCGCGTATGGACGCGTGCCCGTTGCCGAGAGCGCGCCGATCTTGCTGAACTTGATGTAGGTGGAGGCCCCCATGTTGCGGTCAATGCCACCGCTTATGGCGACGTCGAAATCGTGTTCCACCAGTCCCTCAACCGCGGAGCTCATGGCGGCCATCGCCGAAGCGCACGCCGCGTCCACTACATAGTTAGGACCATGAAAGTTGAATATGTTGGCAATGCGGCCGGCGATACAGTTGGACAGTTCCCCCGGCATGGTGTCTTCGGTGACTTCGGGAAGATGCCTGGCCATGCGGTCGTGCAATTCGCGAGTGATGTCGTGGCGAACCGTTGCCGGCAATGCGGCGAAGCTGGTGCTTTCTTCCAGCTCGCGCGCATATTCCGGGAAGTACAAACGCAGCACCGTGAAATAGTGCTTCTCGCCGGCCATGGCGTTGCCGAGGATCACTGCGGTGCGGTCGAGGTCCAGCGGACGCTTTGGAAAGCCGTAATCGTTGAGCGCCTCGCGCGTGCACGCGATCCCCCACTTTTGCGACCCGTCCATCGCCTCAGCGACACAGGGTGGGATCGGCAGCCGCCATGCCATCGGGTCCCAGGTCTGTTCGCGTACCCACCCGCCGATCTTGGAGTAGGTCTTGTCCGGCGCGTTGTGATCGGGATCGTAGTACAGCGCGGGGTCCCAGCGGTCCGGCGTCACTTCGCTGATGCTGTAGCGGCCGTTCTTTATGTTCTCCCAGAATGCCGCTACGTTCGGCGCATCCGGCAGAACCGCGCCCACTCCCACAATTGCGATAGCTCGATGTGCAGTGTTTTCCATGACGAGGCTCCTGCTTTCGCGAGCGGCAACCGGCCCCTCAAGAGCTGCCGGACATCGCTCAAAATATCTCTTCGGCTATGCGGCCAGTGCCGCGCTCTTTGCGACGCGGCCGTACACCACGTCCGCGATGTAATCCATGTCCGCAATCAATCCGGACTGCGCCCGATGGATAGCCGCCAATCCCAAGGCAACCTCAAACGTAGCCATGTCCGTGTCGGTTACGCCGCCGGCCCCGCTGATCCAGCGCAAGCCTTCTGCGGCCACCTTGAGAGCGGCCTCTCGCGCGAAAATCCGGCTCAGTGCCGCCAGCCCGGTTGCGTCGAAGCGCCGGCTGGTCTTTTCACTCAGCTTGCCGTCCGCCATCTTGGCGGCGCGCCGCGACAGGCTGCCCGCGCACTCGGCGTACGCGATCAGCTCGCCCAGGCGCAGGAGAATGTGCTGGTGACGGGTCAGTTTCGCCAAGCGCGCCCTCTCCATCACCTCCGCGAGCGCATGGAAGGCCAGCGCCGTGAAATTCGCCCCAACCTCCGGATGCTGCGCGTGCAGCGCCTCCCACTGCCGTGCTTGCTCGTGATAATGCTGCCCGCGGGTCTTCAGGTGGAACTGCCAGCGGTCGCGGCTGATGGTCATCTCCATGATCTCGGAGGTGCCCTCATAAATGGTGGTGATGCGCACGTCGCGGCTGATCTTCTCCACCATGTATTCGTGGGTGTAACCGTAGCCTCCGAGTGCCTGAATGCTGGCCTCGGCAGCGGCATTGCCGGCTTCGGTCGCCATGTATTTTGCGATGGCGCCTTCGGCGTTCAGACTGCCTTCGTTCCCGGCGTCGATGCGTTCAGCGGTTTCTTCGATGTAGGAGCGGGCGGCTTCCAATCGGGCCACATGCGGCACGATCAGTTTGTGCGTATAGCCTTGCTTCTCTGACAGTGGGGCCCCGGCCTGGATACGCTTCGTGGAATATGGAATGGCCCGATCGAGCGCGGCCCAGCCCGCTCCGAGACCGAACGCAGCCACCATCAGACGGGTGTAGCCGAACACGGCTTGTGCCTGATTCAGGCCCTGGCCTTCGACGCCCCCGATGAGCCGATCGGCATCGACGTAGACGTCAGAGAACGCCAGCGCTGCCGTGTTGCTGAGACGAATGCCGTGCTTGTCTTCCGGTTCGTCGTGACTGAATCCCTTCGCACCTTTTTCGACGATGAACCAGCTCGGGCCGTCGGGCGCGTTCGCCAGGACGGAATAAGCGCCGGCAATCCCGCCGTTGCTGATCCACTGTTTGTTGCCGTTGATCTTGTAGCCGACGATCCGGCCGTCCTGCATCACCCGGTCCGCCGTGGTTCGGAGCGCACCCAGATCGCTGCCGGCTTCCGGCTCGGTAGCGCCGTAGGCAAACAACAACCCCTCGTCCGCAATGCGGCTTAGCCAGATCTTCTTTTGTTCTGGTGTGGCGCCGACCGTGATCGGGTCGCTCCCTAGGAATGTGGCCAGCACTGCTGTGGCAACGCCCAGGTCGATGTGCGCCATCTCTTCACAGATGCAATACACATCGAACGCACCGCCGCCCATTCCTCCGAACTCTTCGGGAATGAAGAGGAGCTGAATGCCCAGCTTGTCGGGACTGCACATGTGCTGAACGATCTCGAGCGGACATTCGTCTTTCTCATCCAGCTCGATCAGGATCTCGTCGGGCAGGCGCTTCTTGGCAAAGTCTCGCAGCGACTTCAAACTCAACTTCAGGGTTTTGGGTGCGATCATGATGCATTCCTCTATTTCACGGAAACGCTATGCATTTCACGAATTTTGTTGGTAAGTTCCGGTAAGAACTCCAGAAGGTCGTCGACGATGCCGACGTCGGCCACCTGGAAAATGGGAGCCTTGGGGTTCTTGTTGATGGCGACAATGAAAGGATTGCCCTTGATCCCCGCCAGATGCTGGAATGAGCCACTGATGCCGCATGCCAGGTAAACCTGGGGCTTGACGGTCTTGCCGGAGGAGCCCACCTGACGCGATTTCTCCAGCCACTTGGCATCGACCACGGGCCGCGAGCAGCTCACCGCCGCACCGAGAGCGTCGGCCAGTTCCTGAGCGATCGCGACGTTGTTTTTCTCCTGGATGCCGCGGCCGATGGAGACCAGAACGGCGTGCTTGGTGATATCGACATCACCCGCTTCGGCGACGATCGTCTCTAGATAGCGCCGTCCCGCAGTCAAGGGGCCGAGCTCGGGTGACTTATCGGCCACTACGCCGTTTGCGGAAGCCTGTTCCAATGGCTTGAACGCGCCCGGACGGAGCGTGATCACGGCGCCTGACGAGATGTCGCATTGCACGTGGGCGCTGACCTGTCCGCCAAACTCCTGGCGGATTAGTCTGAGAGTTGAGCCTTCGATCCCTTCGATCCCTAACACGTCGGAGACAAAGGCCGCATTCATCTTGACGGACAGACCAGGCGCCAGATCGATTCCGAAATGCTCATGAGCGACCAGCAAAATGCTGCCCGGCGGCAGGACTTTTACCAGCGCCTTGCGCACCAATTCGGCATTGGGGTAGACCAGAGCTTCGTTGGAGATTTTCCAGGTCTCAGCATAGGAGGACTGAAGGCTGCTGCAGACGGCGTCCAGATCCGGACCCCAACCGGTGACAATGGCAGTCGGCGACGAAGCGGCGTCAATCTTTCTGGCTGCGGCCATCAACTCGGCTGCTGAGTCATCGGGGACGCCACTCTTGTGCGCGATATACGTGAATATGCGAGCCATTATTTCAGCCCTCCTTTCGCCGCCACTAACTCCACGACCTTCTCGACGATCTCTTCCCGGCTGCCTTGCAGCATCTCGGCGCCCTTGCCCAGCGCAGGTACGAAGTAATCGACGCGTTTCACCTTTGCTGCAGCTTGCCCGACCGCGCCAGGATCAACCCCAAGGTCTGAGGCGCCATAGGTCGGGATGGGTACGGAAGCCACTTGCCGGATGCCTCGCATTCCGACATAGCGCGGCTCGTTAATTCCCGTCTGAATGGAGAGCACGCAGGGCAGGTCGATCTCGTTCATCTCCTTGTTTCCGCCTGCGATTTCCCGGCTGATCTTTAGCTTGCCGCCGTCCAGGACTTCGATGGAGTTCACCAGCGAAGCGAAGGGATAGTCGAGCATCGCCGCCAGCATCCCGCCCACCTGCGCGCCACCGTCCTCGGCCTGGACCCCGGTGAGGACTAGGTCGTACTTACCCTTTTGCACGAAGGCTTTGAGAATGGTTGCAATGCCTCTGCCGTCTGATCCGCCAAAAGCGTCGTCTGAGATCAGTACGCCGTGAGTGGCTCCCATCGCCATCTCGCGCCGCAGGATCTCCTCGTCATCTTCGCCACCGACGGTTACAACGGTGACGCTGCCACCGATGCGGGAGACAATCTGCAGGGCTTCTTCGACCGCGTAGTTGTCAGGTTCATTGATCGAATAGACCAGGTCGTCGCGTTCGATGTCGTTTCCTGCGCTGTTAAGTTCGATCTCGTTTTCCGATGTGTCGGGTACTCGTCTTGCGCAAACTAGAATCTCCACGTTGAACCTCCGCAAAAGTGCTTTAGCAGTCTCTTTGTCTCACAATTCTTGTCATTCCGAGGAGTGTAGCGACGAGGAATCTAGGTTTCCCTAAGATTCCCTCAAAACTGCAGGTCCCTCGCTCCGCTCAGGATGACAAGAGGTTGAATTTGCCAGCAGGCTGTCACCTTCTGCGTTCGCTCCACGCACCATCTGTTGGTCCACCAGTTCCGTCAGGTCGATGGCGGTCATCTTTCCTTCCATGCCCGCAACCTTGATCGCATCTTCTATATTCACCATGCAGAAGGGACATGCGGTCACGATCACATTGGCCCCGGTTTCCGCTGCCATCTGGACTCGCTTGACACCCATCCGCTGGTCCTCTTTCGGCTCGTAGAACAGCATGAGTCCGCCGCCGCCGCAACAGAACGAGCGGTCCCGCGACCGCGCCATTTCAACTCTCTTCAGGCCGGGGATGGCATCGAGCACTTCGCGGGGGTCGTCATAAACCTGGTTGTGCCGCCCCAGGTAGCAAGGGTCATGGTAGGTGTATGTGTTTTTTCCGTTTTCTACGGGATTGAACTTGATTTTGCCGGTCTTTACCTCACGCGCGATCACTTGGCTGATGTGCTCCACCGGCGGTACATCTTTGTAATCGTGCTTCAGGGCGTTGTAGGCGTGCGGGTCGGCGGTAACGATGCGCTGAACCCCGGAAGCTTTGATGGCGTGCACATTGTGGTCACGCAAAGCCATGAAGAGCGTTTCTTCGCCGAAGCGCCGGACTTCATGACCGCTGTCCTTCTCCGCCGCGCCCAGGATTCCGAAGTTCTCTCCCACCTGGTCGAGAATCTTCGCGGTCGCCCGCCCGATAGACTGCATCCGGTCGTCGTAGGAAGTAATGCTGTCGACGAAGTACAAAGTGTCCGCATCGCCATTCCCGTCGAGGACCTTGACCTCACAGGCTTGCTGGAACTCTTTGGTTTTCGCCCAGTCGGCCTTCTTCTTCTCCATCTTGCCGTAGGGATTGCCGCGGCTCTCGAGGGCCTTGAGCGGCTTTTGCAGAGACTGGGGGACGTTGCCATCGTCGATCATGCCCCGCCGCAAATCGACGATCTTGTCGATGTACTCGACCAGCAGCGGACATTCCTGCTCGCAAGCGCCGCAGGTGGTGCAGGACCAGACTTCGTCCTCGGAGTAAATGCTGCCGATTAACAGCGTGCCGTTGTTCGAACCGCCCAGAACCGGGTAGTGCTGGAAGCTGTAATCCCTTGCCTTAATAGTGAGGAACCGTGGTGACAGCGGCCTCCCCACTGCATTGGCGGGGCAATTGTCCGAGCAGCGCCCGCAGTCAGCGCAGGAATAGAAATCCAGCATGTGTTTCCAGGTGAAGTCTTCGAACGTCTTCACTCCGAGAGACTTCACCTGATCCAGATGCTCATCGGTAACACCCCACCTCACCGGCTTCAGAGTTCCCCGGTCCAGCTTGGCGAAGAAAATTGTGAACAGAGACGTCTCCACGTGAAACTGAATTCCGAAGGGCCGGTAGCACAGCAAGAAGAAGAAGGTCAGATCGTGGAGCAGATAGCCGCCCAGATGAAGATTCTGTAGGGTTGCCAAGGGGGCAGTGAGCACAGCATTCTTCAATATCCACGGCAAGGACAGGACGGCCAGGAATTCCACCGGCTGGCCTAGTTGCGATTGGGCGGCGGCCTTGCTGCCCGCGAACAGGCTATCGGCCACCATCAGGGTCGCAATCAAGCCCAGGAGGAAGATCGCATCCGCAGTGTGGGCCTTGCCGTACTTGTCCGGCACTGCGTACCGCGCAGGCTTGAAGACCAGCCGGCGGCTCGCCGCGATCACCATGCAGAAGAACACGACCGTGGTGGCATAGTCCCGGACCACGTCGTACGCGTGCCCGAGAGACCCAGGCAAGACATTACTGTCCGCGAAGCCAAGAATCAGCGCGAAAGCGCGGGTTGCCAGGAGGATGAAGCCCGCGAAAATCAGGACATGCATGATCCCAGCCGCCTTATAGCGGGGATGCCTCCACTGCCCCAGCCAAAACTTCAAAACTCGTCCCAGGCGGGCCAGTGGCCGGTCAAAACGAAAATCACGTTCGCCGCGTAGGAGCGGCACCAACCGCTTCGCGACAATGTAAGCAAAACACGCCGTCCCGAGGAGGTGAATGACTAGGAACAGGATTCGCCCCTGGATCAACCAGTAGGTCGCTTCGGCGGGTGACTGGATGCTTTCCACCATGTTGCTCGTCATCTCCTCCTGGGTGAATCCTCCCGAAGCGATGTATTCCGAAGGCCCGTGCAGGAACTACAGGGAGCGGGCGAAGGGAAGGACTCCAGCCGCCGTTCGCGCACGATCGCCCAGCCGGAAATACATTCGGCGGTGCTCACCCGGCTTCCGATTGTCAGGCAGCGGACAAACCTCTGCTGCGGCTTCGTTGCGATGTCGTCTTTGCGGTCGTTCTGGCGATTGCGCGCAACGGGGAATGCGCCGAGCCATGCTGCGTCACGAACCATAGTGGGGTGCCTCCAGCCCAATGGCAGCACTTTCAGTGCTGACGATTGCAACCAGAATGGCGACCCGGGAGTTCAGTAGCATCCGGTCCAGCGGATGCGTATTTCCACACCATGATGCCTCCTCTTAGACCCAGGGTCTGTGAGGTGCGGAAGCGTTGCCTGTGAGGCGGGTCACAGGGGGTAGTGGCGTGGCATCACGGTCGGGTTCGTGGGCAGGAAAATCGAATCAGGGCCGGGCGTCAGGCCGGGCAAAAGGAGGGATCACAGCTCTCGGCGCAGTCATTCCAACTCGTCTGCGACGCCGGTGGGATGAAGCTCATGGCACGTTCGCTGAGAGCTGTGATGGTCAAGCTAGGATTCACACCGAGATTCGCCGCGACAACCGACCCGTCACACACGTACATGTTCTTGTAACCGAACACTCGATTGTGATGGTCGACCACGCCGTGTTCAGGGGAGCGGGCGATTACACAGCCTCCCAGGCAGTGGGCGGTGCCGGGAATGTCGAACAGGATTTCCGGGATCATGCTCATGGCCGTGCCGCCGGTGAGCCGGGCGAAGGTTTCCGCAAACTCATTGGCCCGCGGGATGTAGGGCGTCACTTTCTGGCCGTGACTGGCGAGGGATTTCCCGAACGGCCAGAACCAGGGACGCCGCCAGACCATGTCGAGATCGCCTTCCAATGCCTGCATACAGAGCAGGACCACATTCTCCCGGGCCCATCCGAAAGGCTGCATTATGCGCAGAGTTCTGAAGGGATGGCGTAACAGCGCGACTACCAGGTTCCTGAGCCAAAGAGCGATGCGTGACCTGCCGGGCGCCCCTCCGGTCAGGATGGTGGTGAGCAGGCTCATGGTGTCGGAGCCGCTGGGGTAACGAACTGCTTCGATGTGGGTGTGTTCGTCTACATAGATGCCGGAACCAATCGCGACCCCTTTCGACAGGTCCTCGCGACTACGGGGTATCCGGACCGCAAGCAGCGATTCGGAATTGGTGCGGACGTGTTTCCCCAGGCGATTACTGATGCGTGGCAAGAAGCCGTTCTCTTTAGCGTGGAAGAGTAGGTCCATGGTTCCCAGAGAGGAGGCCGCGAACACCACCCCGCGGCAGGTCACGCGCTGCGGTGCTTTCCCAAACCAGCCCAGGGCTCTGACGGTGCGTACTTCGTATCCGTCACTGCCATCGGTCGTGCCATTCAGGGGTCTGACATCCACGACTCTGGTTTCCGCGAAGACCCGGGCGCCTCGCTTTTCCGCAATATAAAGGTAGTTCAGATCGAGCGTATTCTTGGCGCCGTATCGACATCCCATCATGCAACCGCCACATCCGATGCAAGTGGTTCGCGCAGGGCCCTCGCCGCCAAAGAACGGATCAGCGAAGGTGTTGCCGCCGGGGTCTCCTTCCGGGCCCTGGAAGATGGCCACGCTGGTGCGGTAGAACGTGGACCCCGCGCCCACTTCTTCAGCCGCTCTCTTCAACAGGTGGTCGGCGGGACCGAGGATTGTGTTTTCCGTGACCCCGAGGATCCGGGCGGCTGCTTCATAATGCTGCGGCATTTCCGTTTGCCAGGCGGCTAGCCCGGTCCAAGACCCCGTCTGCCACACTTTGTCTGGCGGTCGAAGCAAGGTGGTCGCATAGGTAATCGATCCCCCTCCGACTGCGCAGCCGTGCAGGATGGTGACATGCCTGAAATAGCGAATGCTGAAGAAACCGTTTAACCCGAGCTTCGGGCGCCAGAACCAACGGTGGAGGGACCAGCTCGTGCGTGGCAGGGTCTCCGGTGTCCACCGGCGGCCCATTTCCATCACCGCAACCCTGTAGCCCTTCTCGGCCAGCCGGTATGTGGCGACACTGCCTCCGAAACCGGAACCGATCACAACGAAATCAAAGTCAAATTCCGTGTCGTGGGGCACAACGCCTGCGTTCCCGTTTGCGGGCACGCTACACCGCCGCTCCTGCTAGGAGTTCGTTCGACTTTGCCCCGTTTGTCGTCGGCGCTGGGGCGGATTTCGCTGGCATACGGACGGCCGGTGGGATCACGGGCTGCTCAGGCGGTGAAGTGGTCGCCACGGCTGCCTTTTTTCTTCTTATTGCGGGTGCACGGCGCCGCCGACAGGCTCCTGCGCCGACAGCTTTCCGCAGCTCGGCAAAACCTGTCGTCAGGAACTTCTCCAGTCGTCCGAGATCGGGTGCGGCGTGCACGTCGCCGGTGAAGCCGAAATACGCAGTGCCGTCGTAAGTCAGGACGGCGCAGTTGATCCCAATGTCGCCGCTGATCGGTACATAGGGGTAGCAGCGCAGCATCTTGTGGCCTAGCAGGTAAAGCGGAAACGCGGGACCAGGCACATTGGTGCAAATGATGTTGCACAAACCAAGCGGCAGCTGGCTGACAATTGGCCCTACAACCACCTGCGCGGCAGTCGGAATCGTTCCCAACATAGTGCCCGCCATGCCGACCAGTTCGGCCACATGCGCGGTTTTCAGGAACGCCATCCGCTCGCGGATGGCGTCGACCAGTTTGCGAAGGCTACGAATATCCAGTGGGATGGTGACGGGAAGGAAGGTAATGCGATTTCCCAGTTGATGTGCGTCTCCGTTTCCGCGCACATTCACCGGTACCACAATACGCAGCAGCCGCCCCCTGATACGCACTCCCTGCAGTTCGACATAGCGCTGAATGGCGGATGTCACCAGAGCAAGCACAACATCGTTCACAGTCGCTCCGCAAGCTTGCTTTACGGCCTTGATCTCCGCCAGCGGAATCTCAGCCCACCGGAATTTCTGGGGCCCACGGCATATTATGTTGAACGGCAATCGTTGCGTGGTACCGGTAACCTCCGGCATAAATCGGGCGAACTCGCTAACCAGCGGAATGGGCTCGCCCGCGGCCTCCGGCTGGAGATGTGTATCGGACGCCTCGGCCTCATGACCGGCGGCCGCTAGGACTTGTTGCAGAACATGAAGCAATTCCCCTTGCGCGGTGAGCACCCGTTGTGCAACCGCGGAGGATGAGCTGATCAGTTCATCCAGCAGCGACGTTGACGAAGGTTTCCTGCGCGGCGGGTGGAATTGCATCTTTCTTTTGGGCAGGGGACGAACCTCAGGACTCGGGTCCAGCAGGACGTTCAGCAGTTCTACTCCCGCCAACCCGTCGGCTAAGCAGTGGTGCATACGGGTGACAACACCAGTGCGATCGCCTTTCAAACCGCGCACCAGGGTAAAGTCCCAGAGCGGACGCTGCCGGTCCATCATCTGGCTGAGAATCTCTCCGGCGACGGCCTTGAACTCGACTTCCGTCCCCTGCTCGAGCGTAACCTCGCGAACGTGGTTGCGAATGTCGAACTCGGGATCATACTCCCAGTCCGGAAGGCCGATATTGAACGGAGGGGACACAACCCGCTGAAGGTAACGGGGAATGAGTGGCAGCTTCGATTCGATGAACCGGGTGCAGGCTTTGAGCGAAATGATTCCCTCAAACACGTTGACCGAGGCCACATTGAGCGGCATGCCTTCGCGTTCGAGGTAGAGAAAAAGGGCATCTCCGTAGGAAAGGTGATTATTGTCTCGATGGTGCGGCATTGCTTCTCTCCAGGCGATTACGCCTCTCAGGCCAGAAACGAGAATCGCGGCGCCAGCTTCACCAGCTTGAGCACTTTGTAGATATCAATGTTGACGCCACGCAACCCGACCTTGACAGCCTTGTCGTCCGCTACCCCCGCCAGTTTTTCCATTTCTCTGACCGCACTCGGATCGATCCGGCGCACGGAAGAGAAGTCCAGAACCACTTCGCCCTCGGCCATGTCCAGTTTCTCACTAGCTTCTTGCAGGCCCTGGACCACGCGTTCTCCATCAATCTTGAACCACTCGGCGATCGTTGCCTTACGCATATCCGATACCTCGCGCGATTCGTTGCCGAGATGTGCTGGCCAGCTTCGCCACGCCTCGGCCCCGATAAGCGCTCCAAAACAGCTCCACCAATTCGCTCACCAGTGGCATGCGAGGGTTCGACCGCCACGAAGGATAGCCGGAGCGGCGAGCCCGCGAAGCCGTGCGCGTGGCGCAGCGAGTTGATCAGGTAGCGCTCGTAGGAGAAGTGAATCTGCTCCGGCAGGTTCACGCGAATCGCGAAGGTCGGCGGCCCGATCGCGACCTGCTGCGCCG
>JAIQFW010000138.1 GCA_020073105.1 Terriglobia bacterium | reverse complement strand
TCGAGCGCGATTCGGCCATGGGGCGGCAGGGGTGTGGGGAGCTGGTAAATGTAAAAGCCCAGGCTGTCATCTTGGAGAAGAGGTTTCTGGCCTTCCGCCAAGGCGAGTTTGCTGATCTGGATACGCTCGCGCGGCAGGGGCATCAGGTCCACGGGCCAAATGGTCACCGCGATACGATCGATGTTGGCAGACGTCTTGTTTTCCAACATCATTGTGCCCCGCATCGAAACTGAACGGTTCGCCGGATCGAGATCGATGCTCTCCTTCACATCGGTGATGCGCGGCTGCGGAAGATCTTTGTACTGGCGGTACTTCTTTTCATATTGCGCACGTTCGTCGTCCACTTGCCAGGTCGTGCGATAGGGATTGAGGATGTGCGTGTTGTAAAAGATGTAACTGCCGACGCCAAGAAAGAGAACGCAGCAGGTCGCTAATCCGATGATTGTCAGCCGGGAGATCCCTTTCGCAAGGCGGAGCCGCATGCGGAAACTGCTCTCCGTGTCGCGGATCCAGAGCAGGCTGGTGAGAATGGCCAAGCCAACCGCCGCAATTCCCCAATACAGGTGAAACCAGAACAGCGGTGCCGCGAACGGCCCGTAGCCGTTGATCGCGGAGTAGGTGTAGGGCGGTGATTGCCCGAAGAGATAAAGATAATCCTGCAGTCCCGCACCCGGCAGCGCGAGGGTTGCGATGAAGTACAACACCATCACGAAGTGTCCCATGTACTTGTTGTTCACCACGGTGTGAATCAGCAAAGCAAGGACGCAGAGTATCCAGTATTGGGCCAGGCGAATGCCGAACAAGTCGGTGAAATAGAGGCCCAACTCAAAGCGGTAGTAGCCGTGGGCGATCTGCACGATCAATCCGGCGGCCATGGTGACCAGCACAATCAGCACCTGTACCAGCATCAACGTGCCCAGCTTCGCGCTGAACAGCACCCAGCGCTGCACCGGCAGCGCATCGACGATCTGGTTGAGCCCCGCATCCCGTTCCCTCCACACCAGTTCGCCCGCATAGAAGGTGATGATGGCGAGCACAAAAACGAAGAAACCGGCCGTCGCCCGGCCTACCATTTGATAGGTCACCGGGTAGGTGGGAGTCGCGAAAGGATTGTTGATTCCATTCGCAGTAAAAATGGCAAACAAGCCACCTGCCAAAAGAAGGACTGCGAAGAAGACATTCTTGACGGTCTCTGCGAACTGAATTCGGGTCAGGGACAAGAACTGCCGCAGCGAAGCGCCTGAGGAAAAGACCGGATGCGCGACGGGCAACGCGCGCGCCATCACAGGAACGAGCTCCTCCTCACCGGCAATCTGCTTCAGCCGCTTGCCGCTTGCTAACGCATACGACATTGAGAACTTTGCGTAGGTGACTGCCAGAACGATCGCGCCTATCCCCAACCAGAGGATGCGGTTCCAGATCAGAATTCCAGCTAGCGGGATGAGCTGAGTATTACGCTGAAACGGCGTCCAGTACTGGGTCAGGCGGTCCACTGCATTGCCGCCAAAGGGATCGGCCAAAGCGATGGGAACATTCGCCGTCACGCTGGCAGAGAGTTGCAGTGCGACAAAATAGCCGATCAGCAGGATCACGCTGCCGGCATACACTGGCAGCATTTTTCTCCCCAGCACCGCCAGGCCGAAGAAGATTGCGGTGGTGAGGATGAGATTCGGCAAAACCAGGATCAAGTAGGGCTGCAGGTAGGCTGCAAAATTCTGCGGGCCCAGCCGCGCGGGATCGTTCCAGGGCGTGCGGGTGGCGATCCAGACTCCCAGGCCCACGCCGGAGAAGATCAAAAACTGAATAGCCAGCGCGCCCAGAAAGCGTCCCGCCAGGTAGTCGAACTTGGTGATGGGTGCGGTGTAGAAGAAGTCACTGGAATGGCTATGGACATCCTGATAGGTCGCTTGCCCGGCGATCGCCGCCGTCACCACGACTCCAAAGAAGGTGATGTAGGTGATGATGAGGTCCAACGCGTACGGCGAGTTGACCAGCACCTTGCCTCCGGTGCCGAAATCAACGGTTGCCCCGGGGATGGCCCCGCCCGACATCAGGGTAAAAAGGCAACCCAGTCCGCCGAAAACAAGAAAGTAGATGTACGTCGAGATGCGGCGGAGTCTCTGGCGAAATTCAAATCCCGCGATGGTGAGCACCATGGCTCAGTTCACCTGTCCGGTTGAGGCTGGCTGTCCGAGAAAGCCCCGAATCGTCGCGAAATATAGGTCCTCGAGGTCAGGCGCGACTGGCTCAAATCCGGCGCCGGGCTGCGCGTCGCTGAGCACGTGGATCTGCGTCCGTCCCCCGAACAAATGAGTTTGAATCACTTGAAACTTCTCTTTGTGCGCGGGCAATTCCGAGGCATGAATGGACTTCTTCCACACCTTGTTCTGCAACTGCGCCACCAGCGCGGTTGGGTCTCCGGTCAGGAGCACGCGGCCTTGGTGGATGATCGCCATACGACCGCACAAGTCACTGACATCGGAAACAATGTGGGTGGAAAGAATGACGATAATGTTCTCGCCGATGGCGCTGAGCAGGTTATGGAAGCGAACCCGCTCCTCGGGGTCAAGGCCAGCGGTGGGTTCGTCCACGATGATCAGGCGGGGATTGCCCAGCAGCGCCTGAGCGATTCCAAAACGCTGCTTCATCCCGCCGGAGAACCCGCCCAAAGGCTTGCGGCGATGCTCGTAGAGATTCGTCTGCTGCAGCAAGGCTTGCACCACTTCGCGGCGTTCTCCGGGATTCGATATTCCCTTCAGCGCGGCAAAGTGTGTGAGCAGGACCTCCGCAGAAACTTTTGGATACAGCCCGAACTCCTGCGGTAGATAGCCGAGCACCTTTCGTACTTCGTCCTTCTGTTGCAGCACATCGATCCCGTCCAGGGACGCACTCCCACTATCGGCTTCCTGCAGTGTCGCTAGCGTGCGCATGAGAGTGGACTTGCCGGCTCCGTTCGGTCCTAGAAGGCCGAACATGCCGAGAGGAATGGTGAGGGAAACTCCTTGCAGCGCCTGAACTCCGTTGGGATAGCGTTTTGACAGCTTCTCAATTCTCAGTTCCATGCACACCTCTGGCTCACAGTCATGATACGTGTCGAGGGGTAGTCAAGTTCCAGCTTTCGCGCAAGGTCTTGGCAGTTTGCAGGATCGTCGGGACCCCGTTATTCTCAGTTCTTCGTTTCCCCGAGGCAAAATGAAAACGAGATCTCTCTCCACACGGATATTCGGCTTCCTTGCCTGTGTCGCGCTGGTGCTGGCTGCTTTGCCGGCATCACTTCAAAGCCAGTCCACAAAACAGGTTGCCATTGTTGAGCAGGGCAAGTTTCGCCTCCACAAATTCGAGCAACCGATTGGCGAAGAGAACTACACGATAACGCGGGACGGCGATTCTCTTGCCGCGAAGATTGATTTCAAGTTTACCGACCGGGGTACCGACGTCCCGCTGTCGGCGACGTTTCGCTCCTCCCTGGACCTTACGCCCCAGGCATTTGAGATCAAGGGCAAGACTTCCCGGCAGAGCGCGATCGACCAAGCAGTTGAGGTTGGGCCAGGCAAAGTCCGCCTCCGCAACCATGACAAGTGGACCGAGACCATTCCCCCGCTGAAGTTTTTCACCATCGCCGGGTACGCTCCAACCACCATGCAGATGCTGCTGGTGCGCTACTGGGCGACCCATGGTTCACCCGGGCAGTTGGCGACTTTCCCCAGCGGGAGTGTGAAGGTCGAGCCGCGAGGTCAGGACACGATCAGCATCAGCGGGAAAGAGGAAAAGCTCGAACGCTACACCATCGAAGGGTTGATCTGGGGCCGGGAAACGCTCTGGTTCGATAGTCAGCACAATTTGGTTGCCACGGTCACGCTAGACGCCGAGTTCGATCACTTCGAAGCGATCCGCGAAGGCTATGAAGGCGCTTTGCCGGATTTCGTGGGACGTGCCGGAGCCGACGGCATGGCTGCGCTGGCAGACATTTCCAAAGGGATCTCCGGCAGCCGCGCTGAGACGCTGGTGCTGACCGGCGCAACCTTGATCGATGGAACGGGTAAGCCTGCAATTGCCGACTCTGCCATTGTGATTGAGAAGGGGCGGATCATCGCCGCCGGTCCGCGCGCAACAGTAACGATTCCCAAGAACGCAACCGTCCTAGACCAGCACGGCAAAACCATTCTTCCCGGCTTGTGGGACATGCATGCCCACTTCGAGCAGGTGGAATGGGGACCAATCTACCTAGCTGCCGGCGTGACCACGGTCCGCGACGTCGGCAACGAACTGGAATTCATCACCGCGGTTCGAGACGCAATCGCCAATGGCCGTGGTCTCGGCCCGCGCCTGCTGCTGGCGGGGGTGGTCGACGGCTCAGGAGAACTGGCCATCGGAGTTCAGCGAGTGGATACGCCGGAGCAGGCTCGACAATGGGTCAACCGCTATCACCAGGCGGGTTTCCAGCAGATAAAGATCTACAGTTCGGTCAAGCTGGAAGAATTGAAAGCCGTGACTGAGGAAGCGCATCGCCTGGGAATGACCGTCACCGGCCACATCCCGGAGGGATTGAATGCATATCAGGCGGTCGAAGCCGGGCAGGACCAGATCAACCATATTCAATACATCGCCGACATCATGCACCCACCGCTTCCCGCCGACGCTAGCCGGGCCGACCGGAGAAAAGCGGCCGCTACGGTTGACTTGAATTCCGCAGATGCGCAAAAGGCGCTGTCATTCCTGAAAGCACACAATACCGTGGTGGATCCGACCATCGCTTTGTTTGAGTTCTTCACGGCAACCACGGCGAAGCCGACCGCCAGCTTTGAGCCGGGGGCGGCCAAGGTCGCACCGGAACTCGCGGCACAGCTTACCGAGGTTGAGCCACCGTCCCCGCGATCGGAGCAGATCGAGAAGATGTTCGAGAAAGACCTCGCTATCGTGGGCGCCCTGCACCGGGCGGGAGTGCCGATCGTGGCCGGAACCGATCAGACGGTTCCGGGACACAGCCTGCATCGCGAGATCGAACTCTACGTACAAGCCGGTTTTACCCCAATGGAAGCAATTCAGGCGGCAACGCTCGTGCCTGCCCGCGTCATGGGGCTCGACAAGGAAGTAGGCACCGTCGAAGAAGGCAAGCGCGCGGACCTCATCATCTTGAATGGCGACCCGCTCGAGGACATCCACAACACTCGGAACGTGGAATACGTCATCACCAACGGCGTCATGTACAACTGCGCGGAGTTGTGGAAGAGCGTGGGATTCAGGCCGTAGAGGGTTTGTCATGCTGAGCGAGGATTGAACTTCGCGAAGCGAAGCTCAACCGCAGTCGAAGCATCCCTACTTACTCCACGGGCCATGTGGGGAGTGGGGATCTCCCTCACCGTCCAGCTACCTCACAATGACAGTTTCACGGGACAATTGCCTCACTTCTTGTACACGACCCCGCCCTTCATGACGAACATGACGCTCTTCATCACGCTGATGTCTTTTAACGGATCGCCGGGCACGGCGATAACGTCGGCAAAATGGCCTGGCTTGAGCGCGCCTATCTGCCCATCCCAGCCCAACAACTTCGCGCCGTTCAACAGATCAGCCTGCAGCGCTGCCAAAGGCGTCATTCCAAATTTGACCATCAACTCCAACTCCCGCGCCTGCGTTCCATGAGGAAACGGGCCGACATCGGAACCCATCGCGAACGGCACCCCCGCTGCGATCTGCTTGAGAAACTCCTTGGCGTGCAGGTCCAGCATCTGGCGGTCGCGCGCCCCAGTCTCTGGCGATGAGGGATGGTCCCCGAAGTATTCGAATATCGTGAAGGTCGGCACCGCAAAGATGCCTTTCTCCTTCATTAGGCGCATAGTCTCGTCGCCGAGTTGATTGGCATGGTCGATGGAGACCACTCCCGCCTGGGCGGCATAGAGGGCCCCGGGTTCGCCGGTGGCATGAACGGCAACTTTCTTCCCGACGCGTGTGGCCTCGGCCACAGCTGCGGCCAACTCGGCTTCGGTGTACTGGTAGACCGTCGCATGTTTTCCGCCCTTGACGGTGTCCGGACCGGTCTCGTAGATCTTGATGAAATCGGCGCCTTCCTTGAACTGCTGGCGGATCACGGCCACCAACTGGTCCGCATTGTTGGCCAAGGTGGCGTTGGGCAGTACATGCTGCTCGGGGTTGTAGCCGAGAGCATCTTCGTGCCCTCCAAGCATGCTTACCGCATTACCACTGACACGCAGTCGTGGACCGGGCACCAGTCCCTGATCGATAGCGTTGCGCACGGCAGTGTCGGCAGAGCCCGCGCCTTCGGTTCCCATGTCACGCTCCGCAGTGAATCCCGCCATCAAGTCGTCACGAGCTGCCAGGAGCGCGATGATAGTACGTTCTGGAACCGACTCCTCGACGGTCTGCAAGTCTTCCGCGCCGGGGTGCAGGAACAAGTGGATGTGCGCATCAATCAGCCCGGGCAAAAGGGTTTTGTCTCCCAGATCGATGGTCTCCGCGCCCACCGGATGCCGTACCGATGTGCCCGCTTCGACGATCCGCTCGCCCTGGACAAGGACCTCGCCGGGGCTGATGATCTTTCCCGCCTCAATGTCGAGCAACCGGGCAGCGTGCAGGACAATCGAAGGCCCCGATTGGGACTGCGCGGTTATCGGGAGACTCAAGTAGAAAAGCAGAAGGCAAACAGGCAGCGCTGTGGCCAGACCAGATTTTCGCTTCATGTCGCGAGATGGTACCACTTTGCAGGCCCGAAGTGGTTGGGATCTCCAGTACCTCTCTATGCAGCAACGGCTCCGCGGCCGCTGCCGTAAGATATAGTTAGCCTTTGAGCGGTATTCCTGACCCGGAGGGTTGCCATGCTCAAGATCTCAGTCATTATTTCCGCGCTCCTCGTTCTGCAGGTTGCCTTATGGGCTGGACAGGCCCAGGAAGCTCCGAAAACTCCTCCCGCCGAGGAGTACAAAATCCCTCCTGAAGCGGCGAACCAGCCCAATCCCGTCAAACCAACTGCCGAGTCGCTGGCCAAGGGGAAGAAAATTTACGGCTACGATTGCGCCATGTGTCATGGGGAAAGCGGCGATGGCAAGGGCGACGTTGAAATGAAGGGAATGCCCGACTTCACGAATCCGGCAACTTTGAAGAATCGCACCGATGGAGAGCTGTTCTACATCATCCGCAAAGGCAAGGGTGAGATGCCTCCTGAGGGCGACCGCGCCAAACCTGAGGACCTTTGGAATCTGGTGAACTACATACGGTCGTTCGCCAAGAAGTAACGAGGTCCGCCCGCAGAGAGTTCCATGCCTTCACGGAACTTTCTTTCTGCCTTCTCCGTAGCTAAGACTGGCAGCGGTTCAGCCGATTTCGTGCACTCACAACGTGCCGCATAAGGAGCTTGGTATGGACGGAGATGTCATCGGCTTGGTAGCAGTGATTATGCTCTTCGGCATTCCCCTGGCGGGGATGTACACCTATTATCGCGTACGGAAGCTACGCTCTGAGGAGCGTTTGGCAGCCATCGCCCGTGGCGCCGATGTTCAGATGCAGCCGGAGCTCTCCCAAGCCGCCCAATCTCGGCGCTCGGGGGTCCTGCTGATCGCGGGAGCGATCGGCTACATGCTGGCCTTTGCCCTCATTGGACGGATGGAGCCGGACGCCTGGGTCGCCGGCGCGTTTGGCGTGATTCCATTCACCGTCGGCCTTGGGTTTTTTCTGGATGCCGCACTTGTGCGGCGGGACGTGCGCCACTCCTGATGAATTCGCCGCTCCCTGCGCGTCATCCTGCTTTCGGCGGGCGGCATTAATTCCCGGGTGCCGTATTGCGGGCAGCACAGAGCCTGCAGCAGTGCAGCGGTAAGAGTATTGGTTGGGGACCTCAGCAGTTCGCTACGGCCACGCACTTGTTTCCGTACATTGCCTGGTCGGCGGCGGCCAATACTGCTGTAAGATCTTCGCCGCTCTGGTACACGGCAGAGCCACAACTGATCGACATGGCGTAACCCTTGATGGGCTGTTTGCTGTTCCACTCTTCCACGGCACGCTGCAAACGTTTGATCGCACCACTGGCCATCTGATCGTCGGCGTCGGTCAGCAGCACCAGAAACTCATCTCCGCCATACCGGCTGATAATGTCAGATGTGCGCAGCGTGCGCTGCAACAGGTCTGCCACCTCACGAAGAATCCGGTCGCCGACCAGGTGGCCGAGTGAGTCGTTGACCTGCTTGAAGCCATCAACGTCAATCATCAGAAACGCGAACTTGGTGTTGTGGCGATCTGCCCGTGCCGCTTCACTGGCGATGGCCCGGGTGATGTAACGGCGGTTGTAGGCTTCAGTCAGCGGGTCCACTGCTGCCAAGCGCTCCGCCGTCTCCCGGCCAATGAGTTCCTTGATGAGTTGCTGCTGTGTCCTTCTCAAGTTCTTGCGTTGTTCCAGTACGTACCAACTGAGGAGCGCCACCAAAGCGAGCAGGCCGCACAGTAATTGTGGGATGTAAAGCCGCTCCGTCTGCAGGCTTTCCAGGTTCCACAGCATCCTGGGGAAAAGGCGCAGGACCATCCCGGCGGCCAGCACCAGCATGACCACCACGGTAATCGACAAGAGATGAAAAAATCGGCCCTGGACAGAATCGATCTCTTTCCTTAGTTTGCGTAGCTCTTTGCTGTCGAGTTCTTGCATAGTACCGTCACCGGCGAACAAGAGTGGAGAACCACTGATTTTCTCCTTCGAGACGACTGCCAGTTCTGGCTAGCTTTACATGACTTGCGGGGGCCATCCAAGGTGACTGAGGTAATGGCTGTGCCAGTCCGGGCCGCATTTTTGACCCCAAGTCACTCTTGACAATATGTGTTACATATGTAACATATATGAAATGTCTATAACTTCCTCTAACCCTAACTCTCCCTGGCTGCTCTTGGTTTTCAGTCTTCCCGCCAAGAATGCGAGTCAGAGAGTCCAGATCTGGCGCAAGCTGCAGCGGTACGGGACGCTCGCTCTGCGCAGCTCCGGCCATGTTCTTCCCAATACCGCCGCCAACCAGGAGCATATGGAGTGGCTGGCCGCCGCGATTCGCGCGGCCAGGGGACAGGCCTCGGTCATCAAAGTGCAGGACTTCGATGATCTGCCGGCGGAGCGGTTGACGCAGTTGTTCCTCGAAGCCCGGGCGCGTGACTATCAGAAGCTGTTGCATGAGGCAAAGAAGCTCCTGGCACAGCCCGCTGCCCGAAGGCCGGGGGGGCAACTCACCCGGATTCGACGGCGATTCGTGGAAATTACTGCAATCGATTTTTTTGAGAGCCCGTTACGCGGCCGGGTGGAGCACCTGCTGGCTCAAGCCGACCAGTCGGACGCGAACCCACCACGTGGAAAACACCGACGCAAGTTCAGCGAGTACCTCAACCGCGTGTGGATCACTAGGCCACGTCCGGGAATTGACCGGGTTTCGTCAGCCTGGCTAATCCGGCGGTTTATTGATCCGAAAGCCCGATTTGTCTTCGGCAACCAACCGGGCACTCATCCCGACGCTATCCCGTTCGACATGTTTTCTCCCGAGGGTTTTGGACATCGCGGAGAGGACTGCACCTTCGAGACCCTTTGTCAGCAGTTCACCATCAAGGATCGCAAGGTCAGGCGTATTGCGCACATAATCCACGACGCTGATCTGGGCGACGACAAGTTCGGCCGCGTGGAGGGACAGGGGCTGGACCAAGTGCTGGATGGCTGGGCAAAGCAAGATCTGCCGGACGATGAACTGCTACAGCGCGGAATGGAGCTAATTGAGGGGTTGTACAGCTCCATGAAGTAAGAAGTGAAGGGAGGGGCCCATGACGAGCGTGGACAGTGTCCGACGTTTACTGCTGATCAGTAATTCTACGGTTTATGGCGGTGGCTATTTGGATCACGCAGAGAAGGAGATTCTGGACTTCCTCGGTGACACATCGCGTGTCGCCTTTGTTCCCTTCGCCGTACACGATCGCAGGGCTTACGCACGCAAAGCAGAGGAACGCTTCCGCGCCCTGGGTCTGTCGCTCACCTCCGTGCATGACCTGTCCAACCCGCGGCGTGCCATTGATCAGGCGGACGCGATCTTCGTAGGTGGAGGCAATACATTCCGCTTGCTGCAGGGAATTTACGATTACGGGTTGCTGGAGCCGATTCGGCTTAGGGTAGCAGCCGGGATGCCCTACATCGGCTCGAGTGCCGGCTCCATTGTGGCCTGCCCTTCCCTGAAGACAACGAAGGACATGCCGGTGGTGCAGCCACCGTCCTTCGAGGCGTTGGGGCTGGTGCCGTTCCAGATCAGCCCTCACTACCTCGACCCTGACCCTTCCTCGAAACACATGGGCGAAACGCAAGAGGAACGGATCTTGCAGTTTCTCGAAGAGAACGAGCCGCCAGTGGTTGGCTTGCGGGAGGGATCGATGCTGCGGGTGGAAAACGGGCAGGTGATGCTGAAGGGTCCACACACGGCCCGCGTCTTCCGGCGCAGCGAGGAACCGGTGGAACTCGCGCCCGGCTCTGACCTGAGCACGTTGCTCCCGACGCCGCTCTGCGCGGCCGGTGCACTCGCATGAGCAGCGAGGAAATTCTGTTCTTATCCTCGTCTGACGTCCAAGGTCTCCTGACCATGGATGAGTGCATTGTGGCTGTCGAGCAGGCGTTTCGTGTATATGGCGAAGGCAAGGCCCATCCGCCGGCGGTGTTGAGCGTGCACACCGCGGATGGCGGTTTTCACGTGAAGGCCGGATTGCTGGAACTCAGCCAGCCATATTTCGCTGCTAAGGTAAACGGCAACTTCCCGGAGAATCCGAAGCGCTTCGGGCTGCCCACCATTCAGGGAGTCATCGTCCTGTGTAACGCGGAGAACGGTAATCCCCTGGCGGTGATGGACTCCCGCGATATCACCTCGTTGCGGACCGCCGCGGCAACGGCAGTAGCGGCGAAGTACCTGGCTCGTCGCGATTCTCACACCGTGACGATCTGCGGTTGCGGCAATCAAGGACGGGTTCAATTGAAAGCGCTCTCTCGCGTGCGCAACTTGCGAGGCGTGTTTGCTTACGACACCAGCGAGCCGCAGGCATCGCGCTTTGTGCAGAACATGAAAGAAGAACTAGGCCTCCCGATAACCGTCGTCTCCAATCTTGCCGCCGCCGTGCGGCAAAGCGACCTGTGTGTCACCTGTACCACATCACGCCAGCCGCTGCTGGGGCCGGATGATAGTGTGCCGGGATTGTTCATCGCCGCTGTCGGCGCAGACAGTCCTGCGAAACAGGAAATTCATCCAGCACTGATGGCAAAGAGCAAGATCGTGGCCGACATTCTCGAGCAGTGTGTCGTCATGGGTGACTTGCATCACGCTTTGGTAGCAGGCGTGGTCACGCGTGCTGGCGTATACGCGGAACTCGGAGAAGTGGTGGCCGGCAAGAAGGCGGGTCGCGAATCAGAAGAAGAAATCATCATTTTCGACAGCACCGGAATGGCTTTGCAGGATGTGGCGGCAGCGGCGCTCGTGTACGAGAAAGCCCAAAGGCAGGGGGCGGGGATCCGGTTCAGCCTGGCGGCATGAATCTCCTAGGCAAGACAAAGTCGGCGAAATGAGCCCAAGCGATCCCAAGAGAGCGCGCCCCGCAAAGGTATCTCTCGCCCGATTTGTCGGATATTTCCTGCGCCTGGGCACGCTGGGATTTGGCGGCCCCATCGCTCTTGCCGGTCACATGCAACAGGATCTGGTCGACCAACGGGTTTGGGTCAGCAAGGAAGACTACCTCGAGGGACTGGCGCTGGCGCAACTCGCGCCGGGCCCGCTGGCCGCCCAGCTTGCGATTTACCTCGGTTACGTCAGGGCGGGAATACTCGGCGCCACAGCGGTGGGTGTGGCGTTCATCCTGCCCTCGTTCCTGATGGTCCTAGCTCTCTCTGTCGCCTATGTTCGCTTTGGCGGGTTGCCGTGGATGCGAGGAATGTTCTATGGAATTGGTGCAGCGGTGATCGGAATCATCGCCCGGTCCGCATTCAAGCTCACCAAGCTCACGCTCGGGAAAGACAAATTGCTGTGGGGAATTTTCACTGTTCTAGCGGTGTCAACCGCATGGACCTCCCGCGAAATCATCTGGCTATTCTTGCTTGGCGGTGTGGTTGCCTTGCTGGTCAAGGCATTTCCGGCGCGCTTGCAGGCCCCC
>JAIQFW010000137.1 GCA_020073105.1 Terriglobia bacterium | reverse complement strand
GCACAGTCCACGTCCATGCCAAGTTTTCTCATGGTCTCCGCGCGCAGCTCACGCCTGGTGGGCGATGTATCCACGAGCAGAACTTTTCTCTTGGCGGCCGGAGCGGCTGGCAGTTTGGAGATCGGCAAGGCAAGAATGGGCGCGGTCATGCGATCCTCGCCCCCGCTGTCGAACCCGATGGCGCAGCCGGCGACTTGCGCTGCTCGGACAGGCTCTTCACTAGTTCCCGGGTGCGTCTCCGTTGCTCGATCTTCTGTTTCCGCTTGCGGTGAAATCGGGATTTATCGCCGTTGATTCCGGACATAATCTAGCTCCTGTCTTTCTGACGGGTTATAAACGGTCGAGCTAACGCAATGCACGTCTTTGGGTTGAGCAGGCGTGTCCCACGGGAATAGCGAGTGAATTGTTAAAGGATATTGGTCCAGACACCAAGAAACGCCCCTCCGCCGATCTCTCAATCGCGAAGGCGCGAGGTGCTTTTGCTGACGTGTCTTCGAGGTTAAGTGTTTCAAGTATACGCTGTTTGCGGAGATCCTGCCGAAGCATCGCAGACGGCAACTAGGGAAGAACGGGACCTTTAGCTGTACGACACTCGTTCCGACTTCAGCCGTGAATGTATCCGTGCCTCTACCCTGGGGGCCACTGCAGATTGCGGCCGCCGATCAGGTGCACGTGCAGGTGAAACACCGATTGGCCGGCGCGCGGGCCGACGTTGAGCACCGTTCGGTAGCCGTCCTCGACGCTGCGCTGGCGGGCGATGTTGGCGGCGGCCAGATGACAGACTCCAATGAGGTGTGCGTCTTCCGCTTTCGCCTCCTTGAGGCCGCGAATGTGTTTCTTGGGGACAACGAGAACATGGGTCGGAGCCTGCGGGTTGATGTCTTCGAAGGCGTAGATCTGGTCGTCCTCGTAAACTTTCTTGGAAGGAATTTCGCCGCTAATGATGCGGCAGAACAGACAGTCTTTCATGACACGTCCACAGTTGAGATTTTGGAAACCGAACCGCAACCAGGGGTCTAAAACTCTAGGGAAGGGTGCCGACCAATATACCCTATCGGAGGGGCGAATTGCAGCACCTTCGGCTGACCGCTCGAGTGATCAGATAGAGTACCGCCCGGGTCCACGTTTTACTGGGTTGTCACGACAGGTTCTTCATCGCTCTCGGAATTGAGAAGGGAAGACTGAACCGCCGTGGTTAGTCCAGACGAACCAGAAAGATCTCGCCCTCGGAAGTGTGGGTATCGTGGGCGACCTGCTCGGCGCGTTTGCGGTCGTCGTCCTGTACACGGACGCGTACCCACCAGTCGCCCACCGGGCTGCTGAAACATAGCACCTTGGCGGTTTGATAACGGTGGGACAGATGGTCAGCCAGCTTGTCAGCGGCGTGCTCTTTTTCGAAAGCACCGATCTGCACCGCCCAGCGTCCGCCGCTGCTAAGGGATGCGGGAGTTCGTAACACCTCGAGACGAACCGTAGCTACTCCTGCCGCCCACACGTCCACCTTCTTGGCGGCAGCCTGGGAAAGATCGAGTATGCGGCCGGGGACGAACGGCCCGCGGTCGGTGATGCGCACGACCACCGAACGCCCGGTCTTCGGGTTGGTCACGCGCACGATCGAGCCCAGCGGAAGCGTGAGATGAGCAGCCGTCATGGCGTGCATGTCGTAGACTTCGCCATTCGAACTTCGACGTTTGTGGTAGGGGCCACCGTACCAGCTCGCCATTCCTGTCTCCACCAGAAGAGGCTTTGCATCCGCCGGAACCCTGATCGAGTCGTCGTCCTCCTTCGATTGGCGGGGCTTGGCCGGAGCTTCGGAAGGTTCGGGCGGCTCGTCCCGATCGGCCTCGGCGCGTGTCTCAGGTTGGCTGATCGGAGGTGCTGGCGGGACCTTCACTTTCGCCTGCTTTTGGCCGCCGCAGGCTAGAAGAGAAAAGGAGCAAAGAACGACGATCGCGAATGAAAGGCTCGGAGCTATTTGCCCGGCTTGTGAGTCTCGAGGTAATCGGCCATTCGCGCTAGCTTTTCTGCTGCCACCCGCAGCGCTTTGGTGGAATGTTGCCGGACGGCTGGAACCACCTCTTCGTTGAGGTAGGAGATCAGTTCCGTCGTGTCTTTCTCCAGGTTGGAGGCCGCGTCGGCAATCGATTTGTTGAGGCGCGACGAGGCCTCTTGCACCTTGCGGTTGAAGTCTTTCATGACAATCCTTCGTGAGCGCGAAAACCGTCACTCGTGGCTTGCGGACACCAGGCCCAGCTATTATTTCGCGCCCAGAAGCAAGGGTCAACGGGGAGGCATCCCCAGTCATACTCCCGGTGCCTTCGTGGGGCACCTCCAGCTTCGCTGGAATTATTGGGTAGAATCGCACTGTTCGATGCTCCGCCGCAGCACATGGGACGCTGCAGTTTTGTATGATGTGGCAACCATAGCTCCACGACGGAGTTTGTAGAAGATGACTTTGGACCGAATTCATGCACGAACCATTGGTTCCATCCCGAAACGCCGCTTCTCGCGGCTTTTGCTTAGATGGTTCGACGCGCACAAGCGTGACCTGCCTTGGCGTCAGAATGCCGACCCTTATCGCGTCTGGCTCTCGGAAGTGATGCTGCAGCAGACCCGGGTAACTGCAGTCGTGGAGCATTACCAGCGCTTCCTGAAGCGGTTTCCGACGGTCAAGAGGTTAGCAGCAGCACGTGAAAGTTCGGTACTGGCGGTCTGGAGCGGCCTTGGCTACTACCGGCGGGCTCGCATGCTGCATGCCGCCGCGAAGACGATCGTCCGCGAATATGCGGGAAAGTTCCCTACCACAGCCGCCGATCTGCAAACGCTTCCCGGAATCGGGCGCTACACCGCCGCCGCCATTGCCAGTATTGCTTTCAACGAACCGGTGGCGGTCGTGGATGGCAACGTGGAACGCGTGCTGCAGCGCTTACGAGAAAAACCTATTGCTGGCGAACAGCTGTGGCAAGCTGCGGGAGATCTGTTGGAGGAGAACCGGCCGGGGGACTTCAATCAGGCCCTAATGGAACTGGGGGCCACCGTGTGCCTTCCCCGGCAGCCCAAGTGTCTGCTATGTCCTGTTTTCGGGATGTGTGCGACCCGTGGCGAACTGAGTCGCGGCCAAAAAGTAGCGCGTCAGAGAAAGCGACAGGTTCAATACACTCTCGACTGCCGCAACGGTTCGATATTTCTGGTGCGGCGGCCGAAAAGCGCCGGTCTGATGCCGGGCATGTGGGAACTGCCGGAAACAGCCACCTTGAATGGCACCGAACCGTTATTCACGCTGCGGCATTCCATTACGGTCACGGATTACATCGTAGGAGTCGTGCCGGGACCTGCTCCGCAGACGGCAGCTGGCAACTGGGTGGCCAAGCCGCACCTCTCCAAATTGCCCTTGACCGGCCTCACACGAAAAATCCTGCGGGCGGCAAAGCTCATCTAAAATAGCAGGTTCGCGAGCGGCGAACCATGAAGTGGCTTCAGCATATTTTCGGAGGACCCAAGATGGCTGCACTCACTGCCGGGACGCCGGCGCCGGACTTTACCCTGCCCACCATGGATGGGAAGCCATTTTCCCTGAAGGACGCTTTGGTTCGCGGGCCGGTGCTGGCCGCGTTCTTCAAGATCTCCTGCCCGGTCTGCCAGTTCGCGTTGCCCTTCATCGAGCGCATTTACAAAACCTACAGCAGCCGGAGCGTGACCATCATCGGTATCTCGCAGAACGAGAAAAAAGACACTGCAGCTTTTATCAAGGAGTACGGCATTTCATTCCCCGTGCTGCTGGATGACACCCGCACATACCCGGTGTCGAACGCCTATGGCTTGACCAATGTCCCGACTCTGTTCTGGATTGCAGAGGACGGTGAGATCGAAGTCTCCAGCGTGGGCTGGGTGCGAAAAGAGATCAACGAGGTCAATCAAAAGGCAGCAAAAATCACCGGGGAGACGCCGAGGCCGGTGTTTCAGCCCGGTGAAGATGTGCCCGAGTTTCGCGCGGGTTGAGGATCCAAAAACTAGCCCGCGGTCGCGGGCAAGACAGCAACTGGGGAAGAAGCGGTCACTCGGGGCGAACGGGCAAGCCCGAAACCAAAGTCCATCCCGACAAGCAACAACTGTACGCATTGGTCTCTGTACTCTCAGTGTCCCAAGGGTAATTGTCCCGGTCTGTGTGCACTCCCTTACAATAGATCCTCACCCAATTCATCTGTCGTAGGAGCCTTGTCGGCATGCGCAAAAGCCTGGTTGTCATATCTGCAGCTCTGCTGATCGCGATGGTTTGTACGGCGGAGCCAGAACACGACGCAGCCCGCTCCTATTCCTCGGTCCGGTTGCCCAGCACAGCCATCGCTGCGCTGGAAAAGATCAATCCGGAGCGCATTCGGGCGCACGTACGCTTCTTGGCGGATGACTCGCTCGAAGGGCGTGGCACCGGACAGCGCGGCGGTGACCTTGCCGCCGAATACATCGCCACCCAATTCGCGCTCTACGGGCTGAAACCCGCGGGCGACAACGGCACCTACATGCAGAAGGTGCCGATGGTGGGTATCACACCCGAACCTCGGACGACATTTTCGCTGGTCCCTGCCAACGGCAAGGCCATGGACCTGAAGCCGCTCGACCAGTACGTGGCGTATGACCAGACCCAGCAGCCGCAGTCCGATGTAAACGCTGACATCGTGTTTGTCGGCTACGGTATCGAGGCTCCTGAATACCAGTGGGACGACTACAAAGGGATGGACTTGCGGGGGAAAGTTCTCTTGATGTTCGTCAATGAACCGCCCTCAGACGATGCAAAATTCTTCAAGGGAGCGGCACTTACTTACTACGGACGGTGGACCTACAAATATGAAGAGGCAGCCCGCAAAGGCGCGGTGGGGGTGATTCTGATCCATCAGACCGAGATGGCCAGTTACTCCTGGGACGTTGTGCGCAACTCAGACTCGGGTGAGAGGGCCGCCCTGAAGCTCGATGGCACTCCAGCTTTGAAAGTGGCGTCTTGGATACAGTTCGATATTGCCAAGCAGCTGGCGTCGATGGCTGGCATGGAGATCAACCAGATGCTGGCTGACGCTCGCTCTCGCGACTTCCACCCCGTGACGTTATCCGTAAAGTTAAGAGCGCACATGGCCAGCAAGATCCGCAATTTCCAGTCGAACAATGTGCTCGCCATGCTGCCTGGGTCGGATGCGAAGCTCAGGAACGAAGCGGTCATATACACAGCTCACTACGACCACCTGGGCATTCGTCCTGAAATGCCGGGCGACAATATATACAACGGTGCCAACGACAACGCGACCGGCTGCGGGATCCTGCTGGAAGTGGCGCGGACCTTTGCGGAGGCCGCCCAGAAGCCGCGCCGGTCGATCCTGTTTGCTGCGGTCACCGCGGAGGAACAGGGATTACTGGGCTCCGAGTACCTGGGCAAGCATCCCCCGGTTCCGGCGGGCAAGATCAGCCTCGATCTGAACTACGATGATGTACCTCCCCTGGGATCACCCGAGGAGGTCGAAGTTTCGGGAGCGGAACGCACAACCTTTTATCCCGTGGTCCAATCCCTGGCCAAAACCTTCCGCCTCGCTATCCGGGCGGATTCACGCCCGGGAGCCGGGCACTACTACCGCTCCGATCATTTCAGCCTGGCGCGCGTCGGCATTCCTTCCTTTTCCATCAACGAGGGGGTCAAGTACAAAGGTCACGATGTTGCCTGGGGCAAGCAGCAGGCCGACGACTACACCGCAAATCGCTATCATCAGCCGAGTGATGAATACCGTGCCGACTCGGATTTCACAGGGGATGCTGCAATGGCGCGCTTCGGATTCGCCCTGGGATGGGTGGCCGCGACCCAATCGAAACCGATCGGCTGGCAGAAAGGCGATGAATTCGAGCCAGCGAGGAAAAAAAGCGGAGGCGACCAGTAATACCCTGTCATCCTGAGCGCAGCCGATTCGTTCGCTTGCGAATGAATCAGCGGAGTCGAAGGATCCCTCGTAGAATTGCCTGGTCTGGCATCGCGTCGGGGAATTTCTCTTATCGGAGACTTGCCCAGATCTTTGGAGAATCGCTGAAGGCATAGGGACGCTGGTAGGGATCCTTCGCCTTCGCGTCATGTTCGCGTGTTGCGAACATGACGCTGCGCTCGGATGACCATTACCCCTCCATCGTCTTCAAGCTGGGACTTACGATCAGCCTCGGCTCGGTCGCCCGCTGCACATCATCTGCAGTCAGTCCCGGTGCGACTTCTTCCAGCACCAGACCCTTCGGCGTCACCTGAATCAGCGCCAGATCGGTCACGATCGTATTTACCACGCGCACGCCGGTGAGCGGCAGCGTGCACTTCTTCAGGATTTTGGGCTCGCCCTCGCGGGTGGTGTGCTCCATGGCGATGATGACCCGACGCGCGCCGGCCACCAGGTCCATTGCACCGCCCATGCCTTTGACCATCTTTCCCGGAATCATCCAGTTGGCCAGATTGCCTTCTTCGTCCACTTCCATAGCGCCGAGCACACTCAAGTCAATGTGGCCACCGCGGATCATGGCGAAGGAGTCCGCGCTGGAAAAGTAGGCCGTGCCCGCAAGTTCGCTGACGGTTTCCTTACCGGCGTTGATGAGATCGGCGTCCTCCTGGCCTTCGACCGGGTAGGGCCCGATGCCCAGCATGCCGTTTTCGCTCTGCAGGATCACGTCCATGCCCGCAGGCACATAGTTGGCCACGAGCGTGGGCATGCCAATGCCCAGGTTCACGTAATACCCATCGCGCAGTTCCTGTGCGATGCGCTTCACGATCCGTTCGCGCTTCTCAACGTCTTTGCCGGGTTTGGAGATCGTCACAGTCGTTGGTCCTTGGTCGTTGGCCCTTCATCTTCGGCTGTTGGTCGTTCGCCCCTGTCCGCAGCGCATTGGCTGTCTTGATTTGGCCAACGACCAACGGCTAACGGCCAACGGCGGCTCTTACGGTTCTCTTCTCAATTCTCTTTTCATACAATTCGCCCTGGAAGATACGGTTCACATACACGCTCGGTGTGTGCACGATATCCGGATCCAAGTCCCCGACTTCAACCAGGTGTTCTACCTCCGCGATGGTAACCTTGGCAGCAGTAGCCATCATCGGATTGAAATTCCGCGCGGTCTTGCGGTAAACCAGGTTGCCCCATTTGTCGCCCTTCCAAGCTTTCACCAGCGCAAAGTCAGCCTTGAGAGCGCGCTCCATGATGTACGTACGCCCGTCGAATTCGCGCGTCTCTTTCTTCTCGCCAACAACTGTGCCCACGCCGGTGGGAGTGAAAAATGCAGCGATGCCGGCCCCGCCAGCGCGAATCCGTTCAGAAAACGTCCCTTGCGGCACCAGATCTAGCTCGACCTTCCCCTGCAGCACCATTTGCTCCAGCAATTTGTTCTCCCCAACGTAGGTTCCGATGTGCTTGCGAATCTGTCCGGCAGAGAGCAAAAGCCCCATTCCGAAGCCATCTACGCCCACGTTGTTGCTGATGGTAGTGAGGTTCTTGACGCCCTTGCGCACCAAGGCGCGGATCAGGTTTTCCGGAATACCGCATAGCCCAAAGCCGCCCACCATGATGACGGCGCCGTCGAATACGTCGCGGACCGCTTCGTCCGCATTGGCAACAACTTTATGCATAAGTAGAGAATTCTAAATGAAATCGCCGGCTGCCGAGCGATAACCTTACCGCCGTTTCAGCGCCGGGACCTTCCGCAACTGGTGGGCTCGTTCGAACTCCATTGCCAGCTCGCGGGTATCGAGATTTTCCCGGATGTGGGTCAGGCGCTGCTCCAGCTTCAAGAGGGCGTCCTGCAGATGGGGCTTGTTGGTCAGCGCAATGTCGCGCCACATGGAATAGGGACTACTGGAGATACGAGTCATCTCCCGCAGGGCCCGGCCGCCGGCCTCGAGCAAGGGCGCTTCTTCGCCGTACTCATCCACCAGAACAGCAGCCAGCGCGGTGGAGATCATCTGCGGTAGATGGCTGATCCAGGCGCAAAGCTGATCGTGTTCGTCGGCGTTTACGCTGGCGATATGCGCTCCGATCTTTTCCACCCATTCGAGAAACTCTCCGCTCAGACCGTCATAGATTTTCTGACCGGGAGCAGGAGTCACGAACCATGCGGCTTGGTGGAATAGATCAGGATCGGCGAACTCGACTCCCGACTGCTCTTTCCCGGCCATCGGATGTCCCGCCAGAAAGCGGGTCCCAACCTGCTTGCCGAAAACAGCTCGGGCCCGTTCCAGGACAGTTTTCTTGGTGCTGCCGACATCAGTAAGCAGAGTCTTGGGCGAGAGAACCGGACCGAGGCGGTCGACCAGGTCCACAATCGCCAGCACTGGCGTGGCGAGAAGCACGACCTGACTGCCGCGGGTCGCCTCGAACGGGTGGGTGCGGCCATCGTCGATTACACCTCTGACCTTCGCGCGCTCCAGCACTGCCGCCCGATCACAGCCTACGATGCGACCGCGAAAACCATGCTTTCGCAAAGCCAGAGCGAACGAACCTCCAATCAGGCCGGTGCCGAAAATGGTGATTTGACGGATCGGCATCAAACCATCCTGCGGCCGACGGCGGGAGCGATCATGCGAAGCTGGGCCATAAGCTCAGAGAACTGTTCGGGATAGAGTGACTGGGCCCCGTCAGACAGGGCCTTATCTGGATCGTGGTGAACCTCGATCAAAAGTGCATCCGCGCCCGCCGCCACCGAGGCCCGGGCCATGGGCGCAACCTTGTCGCGGCGGCCAGTGCCGTGCGACGGGTCGGAAGCCATCGGCAAGTGCGAGAGCTTGTGGATGATCGGGATAGCGGAGATGTCCAGGGTGTTGCGCGTGTAGGTCTCAAAGGTCCGAATGCCGCGCTCACACAGAATCAGTTCGTAGTTCCCGCCCGCCATGATGTACTCGGCGGAGAGCAGCAGTTCTTCCAGAGTGGCGGCGATGCCGCGCTTGACCAAAACCGGCTTCCTGACTTTGCCCAGTTCGCGCAGCAAGTTGAAATTTTGCATATTGCGCGCGCCAACCTGGAGAATGTCCACATAAGGCAGCATCGGCTCGATCTGCGAGATCTCCATGACCTCACTGATGACCAGCAGTCCAAAGCGGTCGCCCGCCTCTCGCAAGAGTTTCAGTGCCTCCAGGCCGAGTCCCTGAAACGAATATGGCGAAGTACGCGGCTTGAACGCTCCGCCTCGAAGCGCACGCGCGCCGGCCTTGGCAACTTGCTCGGCTACGGTGAATAGCTGTTCGCGGGACTCGACCGAGCAGGGACCGGCCATGACTACGATTTCCTCGGCGCCAATTTTCACACCGTTGGCAAACGCGACCACCGTCCCCTGCGGCCGGAAACTTCGTCCGGCCAGCTTGTAGGGCGCACTGATGCGGTGAACTTGCTCAACTCCGGCTAGAACCTCGACGTCACGGACATCAAAGTCGGAGCGGGGCCCCACGCCCGCCAAGACGGTTTGCCTCACGCCGGTCGTGCGATGCACGGAAAAGCCCATCTTCACCAGGTGCTCAATTACCCGTTGAATCTGCTCTTCGGGCGCCGATTCTTGCATTGCGACAATCATAAGAAGCTACTAGCGGCTAGTTCCTGGCTGTTCGCTCTCCCGTAGCCGGTTTGCCGAACTTCGACAGCTAGGAGCTAGAAGCTAGGAGCTGAGATTCAGTCGTTCACCTCCGAATCCAATTCCGTATCACTGGATTTGCTGGGCGCTGGGGACTGGGGTGCGATCTCCTCCTGCTGAATCTGGCGCATGATGTCCATGATACGTTCGTAGATGCGCAGCAGGTCGCGATCAGGCAGTGGTCCTGTATTTACACCGCGCACATTCACGAACACGGCTTGCTCGCGGTCGGGTTCATAGATGGGCATCCCGGCGGCACGCTTCAATTTGCCGATCTCGTGGGCTGCTTGTGCGCGCTGGCTCAGCAACTCAACCAACCTGCGGTCAAGCTCGTCGATCTTCTTGCGCCAGTCGGAAATATCCATAAGGGCAGTAGGTAGTAGCTAGGGGCTAGTAGCTAGGCTAAGTGCTTCCAGAGCTGGAACATATTGGGCTCACCCTAGCTACCAGCTACCAGCTACTCGCCACTATGCTTCTCACAAATTCTGCCACAGAATGGGCTTCTCTGCCGGGATTGCGCTCGATGGTTTCCACGATGGCGCTTCCCACCACTGCCGCATCGGCAAATTGACCGACTGAGGCAAATTGCTCCGCCGTCGAAATACCGAAGCCGATAGCAACAGGAAGCTTGGTGTACTTGCGGATGCGTTTCACCAGCTTTTGTGCGTCCTCGGGCAGTTGTTGCCGTGCTCCGGTCACCCCGGTGCGTGAGACGGCATAGACGAAACCGCTGGACGCTTCCGCGATCCGTTTCAGCCGTGCGTCGGTACTGGTGGGAGCTGCGAGAAATATCGTGGACAGGTCGCGTTTGCGCATTTCGTCCAGGTAGCTGCCCGCCTCTTCTACCGGCAGGTCAGTGATCAACGCGCCGTCGAGGCCCGCGTCCTGGGCGGCAGAGGCGAAGTTCGCTACGCCCATACGCAGGACCGGATTCAGGTAGGAGAAAATAATCAATCCTGCTTGGGAGCGCTGGCGGATCTCTTTGGCCAGCTTGATTACCTGCTCTAGGGTTGTACCGCGATGCAGCGCCCGCTGGCTCGCCCGCTGAATGACCGGGCCGTCGGCTAGCGGATCGCTGAAAGGCACGCCCAGTTCGATCACACCTGCCCCGGCGGCGATGGCCGCGAGAACAATGTCCTTCGTCGTCGCGAGATCAGGGTCGCCGCAGGTAACGTAGGCAACGAGAGAGGGCTTTTGATTGAAGTTAATCGTCATCAGTCTTCGTGATACTTTGTCATTCTGAGCGAAGTATGTGCTGCGCGAAGCGCAGGACATGCGAAGTCGAAGAATCCCTACCCTTCCTACATACGTTCGTTGCACCTCCAGGGATGCTTCGACTTCGCATGGTTGGCCGGAGCGGCCAACCATCCTTCGCTCAGCATGACACTTCCAGAAAAGCTCAGAACTTCAACTGCTCCCTCAGAATTCCAACGTCTTTGTCACCACGTCCCGAGATGTTCACGATGACGATGTCTGACTTCTTCATCTTCGGTGCGCGCTTGACGAGCTCGGCGACGGCGTGCGCGGACTCCAGCGCAGGAATGATCCCTTCCGTTCTCGCCAGCAAGGTGCAAGCTTCCAGAGCCTTTGTGTCTGATGCAGACACGTATTCAGCGCGCTTGGAATCCTTGAGCCAGGCATGCTCCGGGCCGATGGAGGGGTAGTCAAGTCCCGCGGAGACAGAATGCGTAGCCGCAATTTGCCCGGCCTTGTCCTGCAACACGTAGGAGTAGGTCCCCTGCAACACACCCGGAGACCCTCCGTGAAAACGCGCGGCGTGCTCGCCGAGCGCGTGCCCCCGTCCTCCGGCCTCAACGCCGACCAGCTTCACCCGCTTATCCTTGATGAAGTCATAGAAAATTCCAATGGAATTTGATCCTCCGCCCACGCATGCAAGGATAGCCGTCGGCAGCTTGCCCTCGGCCTTCAAAATCTGCGCCCGTGCCTCGCGTCCGATGACTCGGTGAAAATCCCGCACCATCGTCGGATAGGGATGTGCCCCTAGAACGCTCCCGAGTAGGTAATGTGTGGTGCGGACGTTCGTCACCCAGTCGCGCATGGCCTCGTTGATGGCGTCTTTTAAGGTGCGCGAACCCGAGTCCACGCCCCTCACCTCGGCCCCGAGCAATCTCATGCGGAAGACGTTGAGTTCCTGACGCCGCATGTCCTCGGTGCCCATGTAGACCACGCACTGGAAGCCAAGCAGCGCACAGACCGTAGCCGTGGCGACCCCATGCTGTCCCGCGCCGGTTTCAGCGATGATGCGGCGTTTGCCCATGCGTTCGGCCAACAGCGCCTGTCCCAGGCAGTTGTTGATCTTATGGGCGCCGGTGTGGAGGAGGTCTTCGCGTTTGAGATAAATCTTTGCGCCGCCCAACTTCTTGGTAAGACGTTGGGCAAAGAATAGTGGGGTAGGGCGTCCGGCGTAGGTCTTCAGCAGTCCGTCGAGGCGCTTTTGGAAACGGCGGTCGCGTTTAGCTCTCTCGTACTCACGCTCGAGTTCCTCCAGAGCCGCCATCAGGGTTTCTGGGACGAAGCGTCCTCCGTAAACGCCGAAACGGCC
>JAIQFW010000136.1 GCA_020073105.1 Terriglobia bacterium | reverse complement strand
GTCCGGCTGCGCTCGCATGGCTCCGCCGGACGAAGCCGCCTCTTCCGGTGGTGAGAGTGTGGTTGCAAGTGTAGTGTTGGAGAACCCAAAACCGGAGAAAGTCTCATTATCCCTGGACTAAAGATGGGGGGCAGGTCACTTGGACATCTCTGGGCTGGCACAAATATGACCCGCTACGTAATCATCACGCCTGTGCGCGATGAAGAACGCTTCATTGAGATGACCATTGCTTCGGTCCAGGCACAGAGTATCGGCCCTGCGGAATGGGTCATTGTGAACGATGGCTCGACAGACCACACTGGCGAGATTCTTGATCGCTACGCAGCTAAGTGTTCCTGGATTCGCGTCGTCCATCGTCCGGACAGAGGATTCCGTAAGGCTGGGGGTGGGGTCATGGAAGCCTTTTATGCTGGCTATGACACACTCCGA
Organism: Terriglobia bacterium; assembly: GCA_020073105.1. GTDB lineage: Bacteria > Acidobacteriota > Terriglobia > Terriglobales > Acidobacteriaceae > JAIQFW01. The sequence continues at coordinate 11,874 of JAIQFW010000136.1, read as the reverse complement.
CGCACTGACTGGGATTTCATCGTGAAGCTCGACGCCGACTTAACCTTACCTTTGAATTACTTTGAGAAATGCTTCGAGCGTTTTGAACGGGACGCCAGACTAGGTATTGGCGGAGGAGAGATTTATCACGACCAAGGCGGAGAGCAGAAGCTCGAGGCCAATCCGAAGTTCCACGTCAGAGGAGCGACAAAGATCTACAAAAAAGCATGTTGGGACGCGATTGGTGGCCTCGTACAGGCCCCTGGTTGGGACACAATCGATGAAGTGAAGGCCAACATGCTGGGCTGGAATACATACAGTTTTGGCGAACTTCGGCTTGTGCATCATCGATTTAGCGGAACTGCTGAAGGTTTGTTGCGTGACCGAATCAAGCGTGGCGTTGCCTGCTACGTCTCGGGTTATCACCCACTATTCTTAGCCGCTAGTTGCATCTCTCGGCTGAGACAGAAGCCCTACGTCACCGGTTCTGCGGCGATCGCCTATGGTTTTATAAAAGGTTATTGGACGCGCATGCCGCGAGTGAACGACGCACAATTCATCAAGTACTTGCGAACCCAACAACTCCGACGACTTTGCGGACTCGAAACGATTTGGAGATGACGAGTCGACACGCCGGAATAGTGAGCTTCTCGGGAACACAGTGTCAGAACTAAATTAGTTGAGGGGCCCGTCAGGCAATGAAATTATCTATTGTGATTCTCTGCTGGAACGACGTTCAGGTTATCAGCAATTGTCTGCAGTCCATTTACTCGGGAACTCACTCGACGGACTTTGAAGTGATCGTTTCGGACAACGGGTCGACTGACGGATCGCTTCCTTTTATTCGTGAGAATTACCCCCAGGTTCGACTAATTGAGAACGGAGAAAATCTGAGGTTCTCCAAAGGGAATAATGTTGGAATCGCGGCAAGCCAAGGAGAGTATGTTCTAATTTTAAATCCGGATACGATCGTCCATGAAGGTGCGCTCGACCGTTGGATTGAATTTGCTGAGCGGCATCCCGAAGCCGGAGGATTTGGATGCCGGGTTCTGAATTCGGACGGTTCCTATCAGGGTTGTGCGCGACCGTTTCCGTCGATCTGGCGCGAGTGGCTGGGGGCGCTCTACCTGCGTCCCCTCGGGTATCTATCTGACGCTTTCATCGCAGACAAGTACGTCAGGTGGTCGGGGGAGACCGCACGGATCATCGACTGGCAAGCTGGCTGCTCCTTGATGGTACGCAGTGAGTTGCTTAAGAAACTAGGCGGTTTCGATGAGCGGTTCTACTATTATTACGAAGATCTTGATCTGTGCCACCGGATCTGGGATGCAGGTTATCCGATCATCTACGCTCCTGATGTAGTCATAACTCACCTCGTGGGACAGTCGGTTAAGAGTTTTCGAATAGCATTCGAAATCGATAAGTACCGAAATCGGTACCGCTACTTTTATAAGTATTTTGGCAGAACAGGCGTGCGCCAGTGCCGGCGGGCAGTGCTCTGCCGACTATGGATCCGGCGGATCGGGTACTCCTTGGTCCAACTTATGAGACCGTCCGACGCGTTGGAAAAACGCCTAGCACTATATCGGGCTGCGATTGAGTGGAATAGGCGCGTAGATCCGATACAGCTTGTGGAAAGTGGAAAAGAACCAGAAACCACTTTGTGCGTCCCTGTGCATGTTCCACAATAAAATCCAAATCCTAAGTCTCAGCGCAGAAGAGCTGGGACCAGAGATCTGTAAAGCTTAGCTCCCGAAGGCTGGTGGGAGCCTTAACAAAACACACTGAGAAATTAACGGACTTTCTGATGTGCGGAATTTGCGGGAAGCTGAATTTTGAGCAAGATGCCAGCATTGACCCGGCACTTCTTCGGGCCATGCTCGGTACCATACGCCATCGAGGTCCGGATGACGAAGGCCTCTACGTGACCTCTCAGGTGGCGTTGGGACACAGACGGCTCTCGATCATCGACCTCAGCACTGGCCACCAACCACTGTCGAATGAGGATGGTACTGTCTGGATCACTTTCAATGGTGAGATTTATAACTACCATGAACTGAGGAGCTTTCTCCTAAGCAAAGGTCACGTTTTCAAGACTCAAACTGATACGGAGGTAATCGTCCATCTGTACGAGGAGCTTGGGCCCGAGTGCCTGCAGAAGCTGCGCGGTATGTTCGCCTTCGCCATATGGGATAACAATACGAAGACTCTTTTTCTGGCGAGAGACCGGATCGGGATCAAGCCGTTATACTACTGCCTGACGGACAAGTCCTTGGTCTTCGGCTCTGAGATCAAGGCGATTCTAGCGGATCCGGCCGTGCATCGCGAGGTCGCGCCTGAGATCATCGACCGGTTCTTGACTTTCCTCTACCTCCCTGGTGAGGAGACACTACTGAAGGGAATTAAGAAGCTACCCCCGGGACACTATCTCTCTGTCCGAAATGGAAATGCAATAGTAAGGCAATACTGGGACCTCCAGTTCTCCAAGCCTTCCGCTAGCTCAAGTATTAAGGACGTGGGAAGCCAATTGTCAGGTTTATTGGCGGAAGCAGTAGAGCTGCACATGATCGCGGATGTTCCGGTCGGTGTCCTGCTGAGTGGTGGAGTGGACTCTACGGCGGTGCTCAGCTTCGCAGCGGAGAGAACGGCCAAGCCGGTCAGCAGTTACACTGTGGGTTTTTCCGCTCCTGGTATCGCCGATGAGAGACCATACGCTAAGCTGGCTGCGGAAGCCTTCGGCAGTCAGCATCACGAAATGACCATCTCGGCCGCGGATTTTGCCGCTTTTATGCCGCAATACGTGTGGCACATGGAAGAACCCGTATGTGAGCCGCCGGCCATCGCCTTGTACTACGTGTCGAAGCTAGCAAGCAAGCATGTCAAGGTGCTCCTCTCGGGAGAAGGCGGCGACGAGGGCTTCGCCGGCTACAGCAACTATCGCAATCTCCTGTGGCTTGAACGCCTGAAAAGCGGCCTGTCTCCGTTTGCCGGCACAGTCGGGCAGGGGCTCTCGTTCGCCAGCTCGTTTTTCCACTTGCCACGAATTTCCAACTACGCGACCCTAATGAACTCCCAGTTTCCGGGTTACTACTTCAGCCGAACCTCAAACCCATACCGCTACGCCGGAAACGGACTGGGTAAGCTGTACTCCGCTGAGTTCAGTCGATCAATCGACCGCGAGAGCACTCTCCAACCCGTGCGCCGGCTTCAGGCGCACGTCCGGGGCGAAAATACGCTTGACGCGATGCTTTACATCGATACTAAGACATGGCTTCCGGACGACCTGCTGATTAAGGCCGACAAGATGACCATGGCTAATTCGGTCGAGCTCCGAGTCCCGCTGCTCGATCACAAGGTTCTCGAATTTGCGGCTGCGCTGCCTTCCAACCTCAAGGTTCGTGGCTTCACCACCAAATACCTGGCCAAGAAGGTGTTGAGAAGCCGTGTTCCCAAACCCATTCTGGACCGCCCCAAGGCCGGCTTTCCGGTCCCTTACGAAGGCTGGCTACGGAAGGAACTGCGGGGCTGGGTGCGGGATATTCTGCTCGACAGAACAACGACCAACCGGGGGTATTTCGATACCGGCAAGTTGGAACGGTTGCTGTCCGCGAGCGACGGCCGGGACGGCCATTTTAAAGAGATATTCTCGCTGGCGACGCTTGAGCTATGGCATCGAACTTTCGCCTGAAGGGAGCCTTCCGCTGACACGGAGCTAGTGTCGAATGCGGAAGAACTGTGCGGCGGATCTTACACTTAGAATCAGTAGTTTGAGTTCGTTACTTGCACAGCATGTCCCTTCGAGATTTGGGCATGTACCTCTGGGAACTAGCCAGATCGGGGCACCTCTGGTCAGATATAAAGCATGCTGTCGCCAAAACAGCTGTCAGGAGGCTGCTCCCCCGTGCACAGACGCCTACTCCTTATCATCGCGTTCACGTTCCTAGCTTCTCGGGTCTTCGCTTGTACCGCAGACACTACGACAGCAACTTTTGCCGCTAATCTAGCAAATGCCGCACCGGGTTCGACACTTTGTCTCGACGCCGGGACTTATTCCAACTGGGCGGCAGGCTCAGGAGTGACCAAGACAACGCCGGGAGTCACGCTTCTAGCGGCTAGTGGGGCAACGGTCACATTTCCCTTTTCCTTCGCTCAGAACTCGCCCGTCATCGCATGGCTTATCTTCGACGGCATCACCTTCAAGGGCGGCAATATGAGCGGCCCGACGCACGACATCACGATTCAGAACAGTGACTTTGGCGACAAGATTAACATCTACGGCTCTGCCAACAACAATGCCTGCGGCAGCTGCCCAGCGATGAACAATAACAATATCCTGTTCAACAATGATTTGTTCGACATGTCCCTGAACCAGAGCGGCACAGGAGGGTATGAAGGGCGCATCAACATTCTAGGGAACAGCCTCCCCGCGGGAGTGACAATCAAGAACTCAAAGTTCACCACAGGTTGTGCGGACGGTATCCAGTCGGTTGGTGGTGGTGGCAATGGCTTTACGATTGGCCCCGGCAATGAGTTCTACAACATCAAGCAGGGAAGCTGCGGCCAGCACGTTGATTCATTTCAGTTTGTGGGGAGTTCTAGCCCCGGCCCAACCATTACTGGCAACTACTTCCACGACAACTCTACCGGCATAGTAGGTTACGACAACGCGAATACCGCAATCATCAGCAACAACGTAGTGGTGAATATCACCCAAGACGCGATTTGCATGGGCGGGGTAAACAGCAATACGATCATCGAGCACAATACTGTACCAGGAGCTAATATTAGTTGTTCGTCCAACCATGAAATATCGGCACCCTGCACGGCGGTCATTCGTAACAACATCTCTCGCGGTTACGATGGTGGTGGAGCGCCGGGCAATTTCCAACCGAGCTACTTTGATTACAACCTTTGCACGGCGGGAAGCTGCGCTTTCAACGGATTTGGGCCGGGGGCGCACAGTTTAAATGGCACGCCGACCTACGTTGGAGGAAGCAATCCGAACACGTACGCTGGATTCGCTCTGACCGCCGACTCGCTGGGCCACAACGCAGGCAGCGATGGCAAGGATATGGGAGTCGACATTACTGCTGACCCTCCTCCGGACCCTCCCACAGGTCTTGCGGCGGAAGTACAGTAGGCGTCCGCCGATTGAGCACGAAAATTGGCACTGACCTGAGATTCTGAAGCGGATGCGTCTGGAAGAATTACGGTCAACTACTGTGAAGCACATCTCTTGTCGTTGACCTCTGTTTGCATCATTGGCGTTGAGTTGCCGGGTGCCGACGAGCGATCAAAGCGTTCCGAATGGGCCACCAGAATAGCGATACATCGCGCTGCTTTTGGGCATGCTATTAGCCTAACCTGCAAGTCAGTTCTGATCTTGCTCCGCCTGCAAATTTCGTTTGTTGATATTTCAGGGTACGACCGCGAGCAAGCTCTCCATGCCGCCCACAGGTGAATTATGGATGGTCGTGAATATGTTCCAGAACCAAAAATAACGTTCGTGGTGGCTGTAAACGATCGCGACGTTTTTGAACACAATTTCTTAGCTTCGCCCTGCCTGCGAGGGCCTCATCCTCATGAAACCCTGGTCCAGGAACAGTTTGTTTCCGCACCCAAGGCTTACAATGACGCGATTGGGCGGAGTTCGAACGACCTTATCATCTTCTGCCACCAGGATGTGTACCTCCCAGAGGGGTGGCTGGAGGATTTGAGGCGCGCTCTCGATTACCTGGATATCTATGACCCTAATTGGGGAGTCTTGGGCTGTAGCGGCATGACCGTTGATCATGACCACTGGCGATACTTGTACTCTACTGGTCTGGGGGTCAGCGGGGGCCCGCTCGAACATCCCAAGCCAGTTCAGACACTCGACGAGATTGTACTGATCCTGCGCAAATCCTCCGGGCTGCGGTTCGACGAGCAACTGCCACACTTCCATTTGTATGGGACAGACATCTGCTTGCAGGCCTCGCGAAGAGGGATGAAGAGTTACGCTATCTCAGCCTTCTGCATCCATAACACGCATCAGCCTCTAGTCCTGCCACCCGAGTTCTATCAATGCTGCAAATACATCAGGCGTACCTGGAGCGATTGTCTGCCCATCCAGACCACGTGTGTCAGGATTACCACGTATGACATTCCCATCTATGCCAGAAGGCTGCGTGAGGCTTACCTGCGATACATCCGCCGGAAGGAATTCGGGGGGACCCGCGTGAAGGACGTGCGGGGGCTGGTTGAGGATTGTGCGCAAACGATCACCGCACCTCGGCTGCACCTTGGACGCTGTGAGCGGAGCTAACTCCTCCGGCAGCCGACCTCGGTCTTTCTCAGAACAGTAGGTTGGAAACCGATTTCAAATTGGCTGCAAGTACAGCTCCTGCCGAGAGCAACTCCGATCAGTCGACTGGTTTTTGAGTACAGCCAGGGATAGTTAATGGAACCGCAAAACTTGAGATTCGGTGGCGGCATCGGTGTGACGCTGCTGCATCCATTGGTAGCGGTGGCAATTTTGCTCGCCATCGTCTTGATTCTGTTTCTTCCCCGAAAGCACATTATCGTTCCAATCCTGTTGTCTATCTTTTTCATCCCCAAGGGTCAAGTAGTCGTACTGGCACAGGCGCACTTCACGGCGGCCAAAATCCTCTTTCTGGCTGGGTTGATTCGTTGGGCGACGTCAAGACGGTCCCAAAGCGGTTGGTTTGCCGGCAGCTTCAATTCTGTTGACCGACTATTTATAGCGCTCGCTCTGCTCAACACGATTGTATTCTCGGTTCAGTGGATGGAGATCCAGGCCCTGATTAAGAGCCTGGGGGACCTGCTGGACATGTTGGGGGGCTACTTTGTTCTGAGATTTGCGATCCAAGACAACAAAGATGTAAAGCGGACTGTGAAGATTCTTGCGCTCATTGCCATCGTTTCGGCTGCGTGCATGATCAACGAGCAGCTCACGGGATCAAACATCTTTGGGCGCCTAGGCGGAATACCAGAGACGATCGTGCGAGACGGCAAGATTCGTTCGCAAGCAGCGTTCGAGGTGTTTATTACCGCAGGTGCCTTCGGCGCCACGCTGCTGCCTCTGCTTGTATGGCTCTGGTCAGACGAGAAATCCAGGATTTCCGGCTTACTGGGAATGTTCGGGGCAACTGTGATGACGATTACCTGTTATGCCAGTACCACGCTAGTGGCATATGCGGCCGGTATTTTTAGCCTCTGTCTTTGGCCTCTGCGCAGGCAGATGCGGCTCGTGCGGTGGGGATTGCTTCTCACCCTGGTAGGTTTACATCTCGTTATGCACGGACCTGTTTGGTCCCTCATCGAAAAAGTTGATCTCACAGGTTCGTCATCGAGCTATCACCGTTACATGCTGATCGACAACTGCATCAGACATTTTGGAGACTGGTGGCTTCTGGGGTTTAAGGGCTACGACACGTGGGGGTTCGACATGTGGGATCTGTCGAACCAGTATGTTGCCTATGCGGTATCCGGAGGCTTAGCAACATTGGTGGTTTTCATTGCACTCATCTCCCGGAGCTTTGCAGGGCTCGGAACCGCAAGGAAACTCGTGGCCGGCAACCGTAAGCAAGAGTGGTTTTTCTGGTGCCTTGGCTCCGCTTTGTTCGCGCACGTGGTGGCGTATTTCGGGATTGGCTATTTTGACCAAATGGAGTTTGCTTGGCTTGCACTGTTGGCCATCATCTGCGCTGCAGTGTCCGAGACTAAGCGCTCACCCGTACCTCTCGCTCAGGTTGCACTCGCGCCGGCTTATCCGGTGGCTCATTTCATGGATTTGGACGTCCTGGAGACAAAGCAATGAGCCGCGCCAACGGGCGTATTCGAGTGTTGTACAGCTTTCCCCATAAACTGGGTGCAGGCAGGATCTGTTACACGGCTTGGCAACAGGTGAGCGGGCTGGCAGCCGCAGGGGCAGACCTCCTGGTTTTTCCTGGCGCCCTTTCCAGGCCGGTTCCTGGCGGTGTACGAGTTCGTTCTACTCTTGCCAGAGGCAAGCTACGCATCCCTTATAAACTCCTCGGCAGCAATCGCGCTTTTGCGTTGCATGACTATATTGTGTCGCGGAGAATCGAGAAACTGACGGGACAGATCGATATTATTCACACCTGGCCTCTGGGAGCGCTGGAAACGCTCAAGACAGCTGCTCGCCTGGGGATCCCGACCGTGCTGGAAAGGCCCAACGCCAATACGCGGTTTGCCATGGAGGTGGTGCAGAAGGAGTGCGAGCACCTGGGAGTCGCCCTGCCTCCCCATCACGAACATGCCTATAATGCTGAGAAGCTCCGCAAGGAAGAAGAAGAATACCGATTAGCCTCTCGCCTCCTGTGTCCATCCGATTTTGTCGTGAAGACCTTTCTGGATAAAGGGTATCCCAAGGAAAAGTTAGTCCGGCATTCGTATGGTTTTGACGAGAGCGTCTATTATCCCGATAACAAACCACGCGACCCGAAGCGGGGGCTAACGATGCTCTTTGTGGGCGTCTGTGCGGTGAGAAAGGGTGTGCATTACGCACTGGAGGCGTGGCTGCAATCTCCGGCCAGTCGGGACGGGACTTTTCTGATCGCCGGGGAGTTTCTGCCGGCATACGCCGCAAGACTCGCGCCCATGCTCTCGCACCCAAGCGTCCGTGTCCTCGGGCAGCGGGACGACGTGCCGGAGCTGATGCGAAAGAGCGATATCCTGGTCCTTCCCAGCATTGAGGAAGGAAGCGCTCTCGTGACCTCGGAAGCTCGGGGATGTGGATGTGTTCTTCTTGTATCCGACGCTGCAGGGGCCAGTTGCAGCCACAAGGAGGACGCGCTGGTCCATCAGCCAGGCAACGTCGAGGCCCTCTCACAACACATTACGGTGCTGCACGAGGACCGTTCGTTTCTTAAAAAATTGCGCACCGCATCGCTGCGCACCGCACTGGATCTTACTTGGACCGCTGCGGGTCTCAAACTCTTACGCGTTTATAGCGAGATTATATCGGCAGTCATCGCAACTGATTCAGGTGGGAAAGAAACAGAAGTCGCAGCTTGGTAGTTCCGCGGCGCATAGGATGAACATGAAATTCGGCGCTTTTACCTACGGCTACTCGACAAATCTTGGGGATGAAATTCAAACCCTCAGTGCCACCCAGTTCTTGCCAAGCGTTGACGTCCTTATCGAGCGTGACAGGCTGCATTGGTACCGCAACTGCTCTCCTGTCTTCGTGATATTCAACGGCTGGTTTACACATCAGCCTTCTTGGCCGCCGCCAGATTCCATTTTCCCTCTGTTCGTGTCCTTCCACGCGGAGATGCCCGGGCTGCTGGTGGACAAGAGATTTGTCAGCTATTTCAAGCGTCACGAGCCTATCGGTTGTCGAAGTCTGGCAACGCTTAAGGCATTTCGTGATATTGGCGTGGACGCCTATTTTTCGGGCTGCCTGACACTGACTCTTGAACGGGAACAAAGAGCAAGAACAAACCAGATTTACGCAGTCGATGTGGAGCCGAAGCTTTATGCGAACGTCGTGCCAGGTGATATCAAAGAGAGGGCCGTGCACGTGTCGCATGAGTACCCGCCTCTCGATGCTACCCTCCTCACCAAGGCTAAGTGGAAAAGTGCTCACCTCGGACTACGCAGTATCTATAAGTGGGAATGGGGAAGATCTCTTCTGAGCAATGCCGGCGAGAGGCTTAGCGAGCTTCGGCACTCCTCCCGCACCGCCAGAGCGCGAGAATTGCTCACAATGTATAGTTCGGCCAAGGTTGTCATTACTAGTCGCCTGCACTGCGCCCTACCGTGTCTCGCCTTGGGGACTCCTGTTCTCCTCTTGCGAAGTGGCGTAGAGTTGGACCCCAGATTTGCGGGTTTGCGCGAGCTCGTCCGGTTTCATAGCGATCCCTCGCGGCCGATTAAGATCGACTGGCAAGACCCGGAGCCAAACCCTGACAAATACCTTGGTTATGCCAAAGCACTAAGGGAAAGATGCGAGGACGCGGTAAGTCGGGTCATGAAGTTTGAGGGTGCGACGCACAGCGTCACCTGCGGGACAGGGGCTGGTTAGAATAACTTAGACAGTTTGTCGAGTTTCAATAATAGAGCGGGAGTGGGTTCTTAGCCATGAATGGCGTGACTAATGCTTTAAGAAGAGTCAGAAGCGGAATCGAATTGCTAACAGGGTGTTATCGATCCTGGGAAGAGTTGGAATATTTTGATGAGAGCTGGAAAAATCGAATCGAGGAAATGGCTAGGTTTATCGCTCCGGGGGAGAGTGTCATCGATCTGGGCTGCGGAAAAATGTGGTTAAAACCCCTTTTGAAAAACAATATTTATCACCCAGTGGACTATAAACGCCGTGACGAAAGTACGGTGGTTGCCAATTTCAATAGACATGAATACCCCGACATTGTGGCTGACGTTGCTTTTCTATCAGGTACTTTGGAGTATATCGAGGATTCTGATTGGTTCGTTCGACAGATATGCTCGCGCTCCAAGAAGTGTGTCGTGTCCTACTGTACAACCGAGTGCTATCCCGATCTAAAAGTGCGGAACCGGAAGGCATGGAAGAGCCATTTATCGCGATGTGGGTTGCTCGAGCTATTTGCAAAGAACGGGATGGACCTCGATTCCGAGAGCGGTGTCGTGGCGCAGAACCCAATATTCGTATTCTCGAAACGAAAAGGGGAAGTTCCGGCCGTATAGAACATGGACTCCACAGGAAGAGATGAATGAGCCCGACGATCTCCGTCATAGTAACCGTCTATAACCGCTTTGAGCTAACCAAGCGTGCCGTCGAGAGCGTGCTGGCTCAGACTCTCCCGGTGTCCGAGGTACTCCTAATGGACGACGGTTCCTTCGATGGCACTTCTGAACTCCTTCCGGAATACCTTGAAGGAAATCCGGCTTGGCGTGAACGCGTGCACTATTCGCACCAGAAAAACCAGGGCCCTGGTGCCGCTCGCAACAATGGGATCGCTAAGGCTACTGGTGAATGGTTGGCTTTCATTGACAATGACGACCTCTGGCTTCCGCAAAAATTAGAATGGCAGTTCCGGGCACTCGACCAGTTCAAGGACCAGTGCGGTGCGTGCATTACCGACGCCTGGTTCATGAATAACCCGTACATGAAGATGACGCTCTTCCAACTTGCTGGAAAGCAACATAACGGGACTATGGGTATGATCTCGGACCCCCTCAAGTACATGCTTGAGACGAACTCGGTAGTGGGTGTGCATCCAGTATGGCTACAAAACCTCGTTACTCCAACAGAGTTGGCACGTCAGGTGGGCGGATTCGATCCGAGGCTTCGCTTTGGTGATGACGATGATTTCGCCTTCCGGCTGGGATGCGAAACTAAGTTTTGCTTTGTTAATATGCCTATGGTTTTGATAGACCGGACGCCGCCGGCTGAGAGGCATGTCGGAGCAAATAAACGCTGGGACCATCAGGACTTTCGTCTTCAGATGGCCCAACTCCGTTACGAAAAGCGTCTTCGGCTGAGCGATCGCTTCCCGGGCGAGATCCGCAAGACCATCCGCAAAAACCTAGCAGCCGTACATAGTGGGTGGGCAAACTTGTTTCTCCAGAAGAAGGAGTATGGAAAGGCCCGCAAGGCCGTGGCTGAAGCCGCTAGGATCCACCTCACGCCAGCTCTTGCGATAAAGTGGGCCTTGGCGCGATCTGCTCCAAGGCTGGCCAGGAAAATGGTCTTGATGCGCGGCGAATCTCGCAGCCGGAGGACCCTGGGTATCGGGTAGCGAGCAACGAAGCCACAGAAGCGCTTATACAAACCTAGGAGGTTGTTGAAAAACCACTGCCAATCCACAGTAGAGGCGTGGTAAGAAGCAGGAATGCGAGGAGACGATCAGCAACTGCAAACGGGGATGTTCAGTTATGTGTCGTTGGAAG
>JAIQFW010000305.1 GCA_020073105.1 Terriglobia bacterium | reverse complement strand
ATCTCCATCGTCGGCTTGTCGATGGCATAGTCGTCGCCGAAGGTCTGAAAGCCCTGCGCCAGCACCTGGATCCGTAGCTTGCCGTAAGGCACGCCATCAAAGTTGGCCTTGCCCTCTGCGTCGGTCTTGAGCTGGAGTCCGCCCTTGGACTGTTTCCCGTTCTTTTCGAAGGGATGCATGACAACGCTGGCATTGCGAATGGGCTTGCCGTTGTAATCCCGGATCACCACGAAGCTCAGCAGCGCCATGTCGTCCTGCGCCAAGGCTAGCGCGGCCAGAAAAACTGCGGTTGCGAGGCCGATTGCGAGTTTTCTCATAGCCGATGTCAATTCTAAGCAGCCTGGAGCCTGCTTGTCACCTTGAACGAAGAATGTGACGGCTGCTCTTCTCTGATACTTGGAAACGCTTTCCGCTCCATGTTAGGCCTGGCATAACCTGTCGCTGCTCAATATGTTACAGAGTTCTAACCACGATCCAGTTGACAACGCCTACCCCATTACCTACAATTAGCACTCGCCAACAACGAGTGCTAACAAAAGGAGTTGGCGCGTTCCTTGGCTATCAAATCCCAGATCTTAACTCAACACGAACGAAAGGAGTCAGAAAGTATGGCAAAGTTCACCCCGCTCCACGACCGCCTGTTGGTTCGGCGGATTGAAGAAGGTGAGACCACCCGTGGTGGCATCATCATCCCCGACAGCGCCAAAGAAAAACCGCAGGAGGGCGAAGTAATCTCCGTCGGCAAAGGCAAGAGCAACGATGAAGGCAAGGTGTTTCCCCTGGCAGTAAAAGAGGGCGACCGCATCCTGTTCGGCAAGTATTCCGGCACCGAAATCAAGCTGGATGGTGAAGATTTCATCATCATGCGTGAAGAGGAAGTCCTGGGCATCCTGACCGGAGCCGCCAAGAAGGAATTGGCCGGTTCGCGCCGCTAACTGAGAACCGGGAACTCAAAACTGAGTTTTCAAATTTTTCGCAGGCCAAGCCTGCCACTAAAGCGATAGGAGATTTCAGATATGGCAAAGCAGATCGTACATGGCGAGGAGTCGCGACAGGCGATTCTCCGCGGCGTCAACTTACTGGCTGACGCGGTAAAAGTCACTCTTGGCCCCAAGGGCCGCAACGTGGTCATTGAAAAGAAATTCGGTTCGCCGACTATCACCAAGGACGGCGTCACCGTGGCCAAGGAAATCGAGCTCAAGGATAGCCTCGAAAACATGGGCGCGCAGATGGTGCGTGAAGTGGCCTCCAAGACCTCGGATGTTGCCGGAGACGGCACCACCACAGCCACCGTTCTGGCCCAGGCGATCTACCGTGAAGGCGTGAAGACCGTCGCAGCCGGCGCCAACCCGATGGCCATGAAGCGCGGCATCGAGAAGGCCATCACCGCAATCTGCGGCAGCCTCGACAAAGAAGGCAACCGCATCAAAGGCGAACTCGACAAGTTCTCCAAGCCCGTCACCGGCGACATGATTGCCCAAGTCGGCACAATCAGCGCCAACAATGACGAAACTATTGGGAACATCATTGCGCAGGCGATGAAGAAGGTCGGCAAGGATGGCGTCATCACCGTCGAGGAAGCCAAGACCCTCGAAACCCAGCTGGATGTTGTCGAAGGCATGCAGTTTGATCGTGGGTACCTCTCTCCTTACTTCGTGACCGATCCCGAGCGCATGGAAGTTTCGCTCGAGAACGCGTACATCCTGATCAACGAAAAGAAAATCAGCTCGATGAAAGACCTGCTGCCCCTGCTGGAGCAGATCGCGAAGAGCGGCAAGCCGCTTCTGATCGTGGCTGAAGACGTTGAGGGCGAAGCGCTGGCTACCCTCGTGGTCAACAAGCTGCGTGGCACGCTCCAGGTCGCGGCCGTCAAGGCTCCCGGCTTCGGCGATCGCCGCAAAGCCATGCTGCAGGACATTGCCACCCTCACCGGCGGCAAGGCCATCACCGAAGACCTGGGCATCAAGCTGGAGAACGTCCAGATTGGCGACCTGGGCCAGGCCAAGAAGATCACGGTGGATAAGGACAACACCACGATCGTCGAAGGCAAGGGCAAGCACTCGGACATCGAAGGCCGGGTGAAGGAGATCCGCAGCCAGATCGACAAGACCACCAGCGACTACGACCGCGAGAAATTGCAGGAGCGGCTGGCGAAGCTGGTTGGTGGCGTGGCTGTGATCAAGGTAGGCGCTGCGACCGAGACCGAAATGAAAGAGAAAAAGGCTCGCGTCGAAGATGCCATGCACGCAACCCGTGCGGCCGTGGAAGAAGGAATTGTCCCCGGCGGCGGCGTGGCCCTGGCCCGTTGCGTCCCCGCACTGGACAAGCTGAAGCTCGAAGGCGATGAGCAGATCGGCGTCAACGTGGTACGGCGCTCCCTGGTCGAGCCGCTGCGTCAGATCGCCGAGAACGCCGGCGAAGAAGGCGCCATTGTCCTGGGCAAGGTCAACGACTCCAAGGACCCCAACTATGGCTACAACGCCCTGACCGGCGATTATGAAGATCTGGTCAAGGCAGGCGTGCTCG
>JAIQFW010000135.1 GCA_020073105.1 Terriglobia bacterium | reverse complement strand
GCTGGCGTGGAACTGCGCGCTCCACAAAGCAACGTCAAAGTAATACGCGATCGGCTCGAAATCGCGGTTCACCGGTGTCGCCGGCAGAGGTTGCAACCGGTCCCGAACCTGTGCCATTCGGTCAGGCATCATGCGATATGGAATGAAATATTCGCGAACGTATTTGGTCGAGAGGTGGCGCTCCTGCAGTCTCGCGATGAGGGTCTGCGGATCGACGGTCAAGACATTAGCCTGCATGGCGGCGAAGAAGTGCATGGTTTCCCCTGGGATGGCGACAATATACGGGAATACCTGTTGCAGGGTGCGGTGAATGCAACGCAGAAAGTCTGCCAGGTCAGGGCTGATGTGTTCTTCGGACGAGCGCAACTGCAAAGCGAGCAGCCCTCCAGAGGCGAGGTGATTGGCTGCGGAGTGAAAGAACTCAGCGGTGTAGAAGCGGTTCAGCTGTGCAGTTTGCGGATCGGGCAGATTGAGAATGATGACATCGAAGGTGTCAGGAGTAGTCCGGAGATAATATCTACCGTCGGCGTAGTGAGTGTGAACGCGAGGATCAGAGAGCGCAGCGGATTGTGCGGGGAAGAACTGCCGGGCCATCTCGATGAGCGCGGGGTCGAGTTCAACATAATCGATCCGACTCACAGTCGGATGCCTCAACGCCTCGGTGATGCTGCCGTTCGTTCCGCCACCGACGAGCAAAACCTGCTTTGGCGCAGGGTGTTCCAGCAACGCATAATGGACTGCCTCTTCGGCGGCGTTCTCGTCCGGCGCGCTGGCCAGAATCACGCCGTTGTCGTAGATGCTGCGGACATTGCCGGTTTCAATGACCGCCAGATTGCCGTAGATGGAATCCCGGGAACCTAGGAGATCAAAACCTCGCCACAGGCGCTCCCGCGCGGACTGGTCCAGTAGGGGCGCGACATATGTAATGAGAACGAGGGCGAGAAGCACGGCTGCCGAAGCTCCGGCCGCGATCTTTTTGCCGGCGACGCCAAACCACAAGATCACAGCCATGCATAGGTTGACGAGCGCAACGAGAGTAGCAACCTGGAATGAGTCGAAAACTCGTAGCAGCACAAGGCTGGCCAGGACTCCTCCCAAGCCGGAGCCGGCGGCCTCCAGCAGGTAAGCCGAACTCGAAGCAACGCGAGTCGATACACCGCCCTCCTCTGCGTACATCCGGCTCGCAACCACGAAGAGACACCCGGCGAGCGCGCAAAACACGCTCAGGCAGATGAGTGAGGTAAGCAGCATCGGCGCCGGGCCAACCAATTCTCCTGGAACCGTCTGAAAAAGAGTTCGGGAGGTGCGTAATGTCCAGATCGTTGGCAGCAAACTCACGCCCAGGAGGCACTCCAAGACGGCGACAACCCTCCGGGCATTCGTCGTGCCTAGCTCTAGGCGATTGCTCAGGCCGCTGCCAAGCGCGGTCCAGAAGAGCCACGTCGCGAGCATGATTCCCAACGAAATCTCGTTGCCGCTGAAGACGACGATGAGCTCCCGCATAAGCACGATCTGGCCAATAACCGCGGTGAAGCCAATCAAGGCCAGAGCCACTCGTATGGGACACGTGGGTCGCTTCGCACTTTGCAGTGTGACGTAATGCACAGGAATTGCCACCAGACGAAATTAGAATTTAGTCGCCCTATAAAAGTAAAGGCAGGAGGAGATATGCTGCCGGCCGATGACGGCACACTCAATCGTCGCCAAGCGTTGCTTAAGTTGATCCGCCTGGGTGGCGCCGCAGCAGGAACTGCCGGCTTGGGCCTCTGGCTCAGCCAACACAGCAAACGTCCCGAGGCAGCGCTGGCAATCAATCTAAAGCGCAGCCACACGGTGGCCGCTAATCCCGCTTTACCTGAGATGGCGATACTCCAAGGAGACAATCCCGGGCAACTGGTCCGGCATGCCATCGAAGAACTGGGCGGCATGCGCCGCTTCGTGTCTCGTGCCGACATCGTCCTGATAAAGCCCAACATCGGCTGGGACCGTACTCCCGAACAGGCGGCCAACACCAATCCTTCGGTCGTCGCAGAAGTCGTGCGGCAGTGCTGGGATGCTGGAGCGAAGCGGGTCATCGTAACTGACGTGAGCTGCAACGACCCGCGCCGCTGCTTTCAGAGATCGGGCATCGCCGAGGTTTCGCAGCGCGAAGGCGCCGAGGTCATCCTGCCCGACCCGACACGATTCAAGGACGTGGATCTGCAGGGTGAAGTCTTGCGCGGTTGGCCGGTATTTGATCCATTCCTGAATGTCGACAAGATTATCAATATCCCCATTGCCAAACACCATAGCCTGACCGGCACGACTCTCGGCATGAAGAACTGGTACGGCATCCTTGGTGGACCACGCCATCAGTTGCACCAAAAGATCCACGAGAGCCTGGTAGACCTCGCCGATTTCGTGCGCCCGACCTTGACGATCATCGATTGTTACCGTGTGCTCATTCGCAACGGCCCGACGGGAGGCAACCTGGAAGATGTTCTCCTCAAGAAAACACTGGTTGCCGGAACTGATCCCGTGGCCCTGGACGCTTACGTGGCCAAGGCTTACTGGAATCTGGATGTTGCCTCTCTGCCATACCTGCAAATGGCTGCTCAGCGAGGCTTGGGGACATACGAGTTCGAAAAGGTCCGCACCCGAGTGAAGGAAATATCGTGAAAGGTATTCGGGATATTCTCAGTAAGCAGCCGGCCAGTTGATCACCTGAGCATGTGCACTGCATCACTGAAAGCTGTTCGGATTCTGGGCTAGAAAAGAATTAGCGACCGGGCGACCTACAGTCCCCATGGCAGCCGTCGGAGGCTACATATGCCCGGATACGATGTTCGAACACTCGACACTCTGAGGCTTGAACTCAGGCTCCTGGAGTGGGGCCTATACCACGCTCCAACTCCGGGCCGTCCGCCTTTGGTATTCGAAGATTCACCAACCTGCCCGCGTTGCAGCGGCGCTGCTTGCCCGAGTTGTGTACTCATGCAATTTGTGCCCTCTGAGTGGCGCTGCGAGCCAGTCCCATGCCATCACATCCGATTGAATGCTGCCTGCGAGACAGTCGACAGCCTTTACCGAACTGGTACCCAGGAGGAACTGGAACAGGCTCTGCGGAACTGGCTCACTGCAACGATCAAGAGACTTGAGGACAAGCAAGTGCAAGCTGGAGATATCACGAACGTCGAAAGCTGTTCTCGAAGCTGAAGGGAGAAGCCAATGACGATGCTTAAGATTCTTACGGTAGTCGCGCTTGTCCTGGTTGCGATTCTGATTTTTCACAATGGCGCAATACAACGAGCGCCCAAGTACAGCGCGGCGACTGAAGTCAAAGTTGAGGGAGTAGTCCAAGAGGTGCATCAGTTTTGGTGTCCAATTGGTCGCGATGAGGGAACGCATCTAGTGCTCAAGACCGACACTGGGATTCTGGTGGTGCACGTAGCACCTCGTCGTTTCCTTCAAGGCAATGGCGTGAGCTTCAACAAGGGAGACCAAATTGGTGTGGTCGGATCCACGGTGACGTATGAGGGGCATGATGCCGTGATCGCGCGCAAGATAACCCGCGGAGACCAGACTTTCGCATTTCGCCAACCGGACGGAAGGCCATTGTGGGTCGAGCCTTTGCGCCCCTATGTGCGTTAGCCGGTCACGGCGCAGCTCGCTTGGTACCGCCAGGCACTCGCGGCCCGCATGTCGTGCCCGGCCGGGAGCATACGTGGTCTTGCCCAAAAAACAGCAGGCGACGCTTTTCTTCCGTTAGAGGCGTAGCTCACACATCCAAAGGACAGGCCCGGCATCGTTCGGGCCGAAGTATTTGCTCTTCGGAAAGATCGAGCTGACGTACGACGAATTTGCCTGACTCCAGGACGTCGGGCCGGCCTGCATCCGCTAAGTAGTCTCCTACCAATTCCAGAGCGCGGTACTTGGTGGACGCGAGCACGTAGATGCTGTCAGTAGCGTGCAGAGTGATTTCATAAGCGTTCATAACGTCTCACCCGCCCTTCGCGTGCTGCGGTAAAAGGGCATCGCCATCTGCCGCAGCTCGGGCCGGGTCAGCCCGAATGCTTCCCTCCAGCTGCCTTCTCTTGCTGATGCAGGCGCTCTGGGGCCGAGAAATTTACAAGCGCTTTCGCGGTACGCGGGCGGTGAGGTAAGAGTGACGAAGAGCAAGAACCCATAGGCCAGCATGGCTCACCTCCCGCTTGACGCTCCCTACACTTGCATATCTTTTAGCCTACGACGCTAGGCACAGAGGCGCAGTGAGTTTGGTCACGACCGCGGGTGAGGTCCAGTTCGACATGCTCCACAGGACCTCACCTTTGACGGCTTCCATTCATGGATTCGCGTGCATGCCGCTCGCTATGCGCCGATGTCGCCTCACCTTTTCGCGATTGCCGCAAATCTTCATGTCGCACCAGCGTCGGCTCTGGTTACGACTCCGATCCATGAACAACCAGCCACAATTATTGGCGGCGCACTCCCGGACCCTGGCTAGGTCTCCCGAAACCAGCAACTCGACCGCAGATTTTACTATCGGCCAAAGCAGCGTCATCAAAGAATCGTGGCTTGGTTGGTCCAGGGTCCATTCGAACCCATTCCCTTTTGCGGCCAGACGCATGTGCGAGAACGCCTCTTGGGCATAAGAGCCAAGCAAGAGCAGGTCTGGCTCCGGAGGGCGGCCGCAGCCAGCGATGGCTGAGAACACGCGATAGATCGTCTCGCGAAGCTCCACAGCCTTGCGGAACACCTTCCCGGCAGCATCAGATTGCTTCTCGGCCGCTCGGGCCAGGTCGTTGGCTTTACGCTCGGATACCACTCCGCTCTGGCTGGCCCACGATGCTAACGCCGCGTAGCCCGTGAGATTGTCGACGCGCTGTTTGGGGGCGCATCGGCTGTCCACCGTGTTGGCAAAATCGAAGCACAGCGCGCCTCCCGTCAACTCGAACTGAAACCCGCTCGCGGATAGCCCTATCTCAGGCATGTGCCCATTGTAACCTGTAACAACAGCTTGACAAGTTACATAGGAGAGAGTTTAATGGTAACTGGCAAATATGTATACAGTGGTTACGTCCCAGAGGCGCTGCAGCAGCCCTCCCCAACGGAACCACGAGAAGGAGGGCCCATGGTTGCCCGGTTGTGTCGAGGAGCGGCAGCGGCGAACAAAGCCGTCGGATACCTGACTTCCCTAACCAAGACGTGGATGCGTAACGTATGAGAACGGCAGGCAATCGCGGGGTGGGCATGCTCCGTCGAGGCCAGGGCCACTTGGCGGAATTCATGCTGGTTTCGCTATGGGATTCCCTGGACTCGATTCAGGACTCCGCGGGCGCGAACATCGAAAGGGCACTGCATCAGCCCCC
Source organism: Terriglobia bacterium (assembly GCA_020073105.1). GTDB lineage: Bacteria > Acidobacteriota > Terriglobia > Terriglobales > Acidobacteriaceae > JAIQFW01. The sequence goes on along the minus strand of JAIQFW010000135.1, from coordinate 7,885 downwards.
AGGTGAGGATTTACTCGGGACGATCCAGCCAACCGTCGAGCACCTCGAGGTTGTTTCGTTCAGAGGGGATCAGGGTGAAACGCCCGCTGCTTATGGTTTGGAGCGGTTCCTGCTTTTCCCCCTGGGATAGTGCGGCCGTGAGCGATACGCGGTGTGCCAGAACTCGTTCCGCCAACTGCGATAAGGAGGAACCATGATCAGCCAATTGCAGCAGTGGGCTGCCGAGCGGGGCTTCCGGGTTGCCTGTGGCGGCGTTCGCGTGCTTGACGAGGCTCGGGCAGAGTTGGTCAGGCAACGCAGCGCGGGGGAATTGGATGCGAACTTCTACACGAGCAATCTCGACTTCTTTCGTTACGAAAACTCGTCAAGCAACATTGCAGATGTGAAGGCCGTCATTGTGGTTGCTGTCCCTCGTCCGGCGCATCGCCTTAGTTTTGAGCTTGAAACAGAATCCTTCGAAGTAACGCTGCCGCCCACGTACGTGCGCTATTCAGCATTGTTCAAAGAAGTCCGGGACGACATCACAGCGGAGATTCCCGAACTGCACGGCCATTTAGAGGTACTCGTGGCCCCGCTGAAGTCGGTGGCTTGCAGGCTGGGTCTTGTTACTTACGGGCGCAACAACCTCACCTATATCCCCGAATGGGGCAGCTATTTTCAACTAGTGGGGTATGTCACTGATGAGGATATCGGTATAGCAGATGACTGGTGTCCTGGGCCCTTAACGTTGATGCCCGAATGCGAGAACTGCGCCATTTGCAGCAGCGCCTGCCCGACGGGTGTGATCAATGAGGAAAGGGTCCTATTGCACGCGGAACTGTGCACGACCTTGTTCAGCGAGCAACTGGGCGATCTCAACCACGATCTGTCAGCCGACTGTTTGTTTGGTTGCCTTGCCTGTCAACAGGTTTGCCCCGCGAATTCAGGTCTACTTCAGATCGAACCGGTCGGCGTGACCTTCGACAGGCGCGAAACCGAAACGATCCTCAGTGGGCACGATGCCAGAGCTCGAGACAACACAGAGAGCGCAGCTCGCAAACTCGCAGTGCTGGGGCTGACCGAAGAGGCACTCATCGGGCGAAACCTTGCACGCTTGATTGCAGGCCACTCGCAGGCCCAGCAGCCAAGGGCCCATCGTTAGAACGATTGGCCTGCCGCGGATATCAACTGCGGAGTGGGCTGGCGAACCGGGCCGGTGTGGGCTGCAAGTCTACTGGGGAATCACCTCGACGGCGGTTACCGTCGCGTAATAGCTGGTCGGGACAAACTCCAGCAGGAGTTTGCCCTGAGAATTCGGCTCGATCCCGGTAATCTTGCGCACCAGCGGCCGGTTTCCCCCGATCGTTTCCAGGATGTTCAGATCCCGCACGACTAATCTGCCGTTGCAGAACACACTAAACACACGAGAGGAAGCGCCAGCATCGGGCGCAGACCGGGAGGATCCGGCGTGATCGGCGGCGTGAAAGTGGCGTTCGATGAAGTGCAGGATTACCGTGTATTTGCCGGGTGCAACCGGGATCGAGTACGAGAAATGTCCCCATCGCTCGGTCTCATAGAATTCAGGGTCATCGGTGCCGGTGGCAGGCTCCTCGCTGAAAGCTAACTGCCCGCCTTGAAAGTAAGTATCGGGACTCCACCAGTGGCTATCGTTGGAGTAATAGGGAGTGTCCCGTGCCAGGAGGCGCACAGGCCGAATGCGCCCAGGCGTGCCCGGCAAAATCTCGATCGCAGACAACATCGCGGTCCCACCCTTGACGGAAGAACAACTCAGGTGCAGCAGGCCATCCTGGCTTGGAGTGATATCGGTGAAGACCTTGACATCAGCGGTTCTGCCCCCTTGGGAGTCGGCCAGCACATCGAAATCGTTGAGCAGCGGCTTGTCATTTATGCCGATGTTCATGAGGCGGCTGCCCTCGCCTCCGCCGCCGACGTCCTCCGGACCGTAATACATCTCAGCAAAATGCAGATGCAGTTCATACGATCCACGCTTCAACGGGATGCTATAGCTGAAATCACCCTGCCGGCTGGTGCGATAGATGGTGGGATCTTGGGTGCGCCAAATGTGCTGGATGGAACTGCGGACCGGCGTGCCACCGGAAAAATATGCATCGGCGTTCCAGAGTTTGCCGGCATGATCGACGTAGCTCCGGCTGGACCCAGCCAGAATGCGGACTTCATCTCCCACCGGCGGGCCGACGGACTCTGCTGCGACCTGCAACTGCGGCACCGGCGCGGCGGATTGCTGAAGCGGCAACTTTCCTCGCGCCACAAACGCCACCACCCCTGCCAGCACCAGGGCTCCAATCCCGACGAAGAGGAGCCGATTTCTCAGCCGGGAAGCCCGCCCGGCGTCTTCCAGTGCTGCAATCTGAGTCAGTTCAACCGGCTGGGACGGAAGCATCTTTTCAAAGACCGGAACGTACTGTCCGACGGGAATCGTGATGCGTAGTGAATGGGTCGCACCTTCACCCCTGTAATACTCGGCCAGGCGTTTGCGCAGCCGATTGGCCTGAACGCGGACAATGGAATCGGCGTCCTGATCGAAGGACGCGCTGCGCCCAAAAACCTCCAGCGCGATCGAGTATTCCTTGATCTGACCAGCTTCGCCGACAAACATCTTCTCGCACAGATAGGAAAGGAGGTGGGTAAGCGTTGGCGAGCGAGCGAAGATGTGCGACTCCATTACCGCCCGCAATTCGCTGCGTTCGGCCTCTGCGCTGACAGGCTCTGCAACTGTCGAAGACATTGCTGTCCTCTGCTTATTCTGTATACACCTAGTCAGACGGCCATTGCAGTGACTTGGTTGTGTTCTAAACGGTCTACAGTCCGTAGAAGAACATTTGTAACCTCCGTGTAACTCAGACATAAGCGCGCAGCCTGCCCGCCGGCCTTCTGCCTAAGTCTGTGTTAGAGCTGGATATGTCGTCTCGGCGCGCCTCGTCACAAACCGGTAGCTATCAGGTAACAGCTATAACCTTGTTGGCCGTGACGACATACGCGATAAATGAGGCGAATGCGGAGGTTCGGGCGGGCCTGGACAGCCAGGCACCACGAATGACTCCGGAAAGCGAGGTTGGTATGAAAACGCTAGTGTTTGGAATCTTGATGGTGGCGCTGCTAATGGCACTCGGCCAATACAGTGCCGCCATGCCTGGCGAGGAACAAGACAAGGCTCGCTTGGAATCGATGTCGGTTGCCGAACTGGAGAGAACTGGAGACCAGTTCAGGGCACAGAAAGACTACGAGCAGGCGATCAAGTACTTTCAGGCTGCGTTGCGTCAGGACAAGAACAACGCACGTCTGTACAACAAGCTGGGGTTGGCGGAGCTGAAGATCAGCGACTTTCGGGCAGCCAGCCACGACTTCAACAAGGCTGCGAAGATCGACCGCAGGTTTGCGGAAGCCTTCAACAACATTGGAGCAGTTGCGTATGTGCAGAAGAACTATGGTTCTGCGACAAAGTACTTCAAGAAAGCACTGGCACTCAATGAGACGTCTGCAACCTTTCACGTGAACTTGGGTGCTGCGTGGTTCTCTCAGAACAAGCTGGATCGTGCCATGGCCGAGTATACCCGCGCATTGGAACTGGATCCGGAAGTGTTCATGCAGATCTCAAGGACCGGCGTTTCGGCCCAGATCGCAAGCCCCGAGGAACGTGCGCGGTATTCCTACATGCTGGCGAAGATTTATGCCCAGCGTGGTGATGCAGAGCATTGTCTGCAATGCCTGAGAAAAGCTAAAGAAGATGGATACCCTGATCTGGCCCGGGTTTACAAGGACGAGGAATTCAGCCGCTTGCGGCAGGATGCGAGGCTGGCTGAAGTGGTCCCGCCACCGGTAGAGAAGTAGTTGCATCAGCGGGTCAGAAGTCAAAGCTTGGAGCGGGTTATGGCAATCAGTCTTTGCAAGAAACTCATGCGAGATGTGGCGAAGGCATTGGTCCTGTTGATTGCGGCAGTCCTGGCGCAAGGGCAAAACGACAGCGGCACGGACGGCGTCAATTTTCAGGGACAGGTGCGGTACGAGAACAACATCCCGGCACAATTTCTCCAGGTGGAACTGTGGGCGGACGGTGAAACTACTTGGCGAACCTATGCCATGACTGACCGGATGGGCAAGTTCCACGCGGGGGCGCCCTGCATGGTGATCCAGTACAAGATTGAGGCTCCGGGCTTTCGTCCGGTCTGGGGGCGGGTTGACATCAGCATCAACCCGTGCCGGGCGTTCGAGACTATCACCCTGCGGGCGCTGCCGGGGACGACGATTCCAGGCAGCGAACCGCTACCGTCCAGCGCGATCGATGAGCGCGTCGCAGCAATCCCAGCCGAGGCGAGAAATGAGTTCGATATCGGCCAGAAGGCGGTCAAGGGCAACGACTTCACGGCGGCAATCCCTCATCTGCAGAAGGCGATCACCCTCTACCCGATGTACGCGGAGGCTTATCAACTCCTGGGGGTAGCGCAACTGCAGACTAACCAGGGCCCGCAAGCTGAAGCCTCTTTGGTCAAGGCTCTCGAGATCGAAGACAGGATGCCACAGGCCCAGTACCTGTTGGGTGTCCTCTATGCAATGACCAACCGCGCGCATCTTGCCGAAAAGCCGTTCACCCGCTTCGCCGATCTCGACCCCCGGAATCCTGATGCCTACTTCGAGCTGGCGAAGGTGTGCTTTGCCTTAAATCGGTTCTCTGAGGCGGAGATGCACGCGCGAAAGTCGATCGCGCTCAAGGAAACCAATGCCGGCGTGCACATCGTCCTGGGGTACTCCTTGTTGCGACAGGGGAAACCCGAAGACGCCAAGCAAGCCTTCCAACGTTTCCTGAAGCTGGATTCCAACAGCCCAATGGCGGTCGACGTGAAGAACGTGATCGCCCAGATCAACAACCAGGCAAGAAAGTAGCCGGGAAGTCCTGTGTACACCGTGGCGTGACCCTTATCACTGACACTTCAAAGCTCGGGGCACAGGATTATTCCAGAGCAAGGGCCCGGTGATCCCGGATTGGGTCCCCGAGCCCGATCTCGTCCCAGCCCGTATCGACGGCCGGCTGGGTAAGACAGCGCAAGAGAAAGCGTCCCATTAAGGTTGCATGTTCGGCATAAACAGCCTCGCAACTGTGCCAGTTGCGAAGCTAACTGGCACCATGGTTCTGAGCCGTCACACTGACTGAAAGCGGAACCTGCGGGCGCCAAGATCGGACATACCGATGGGTAACCCACCTTCCTATGAGGAACTTTCCGCGAACATCGACTGGTGTGTCGCCGAGCGCGAGTTGGGATACCGGCGTGGCGACCCCCTCAACATCGGCTGGATGTGCAGCGATCGCCTCTGTCGGCTGGGCCTGACCAACAAGCTGGCGCTGCATTGGGAAGACTACCAGGGCAACCAGAAGCGGTTCACGTTTGATGACCTGCGCGTTCTGTCCAACACCGTAGCCCGGTTCCTCGGCGGGCTCGGCGTCCAACCCGGCGAACGGGTGTGCCTGTTCCTCGACCGGGTACCCGAGTTGTACATCGGGTTTCTGGGCGTGCTGAAGACGGGCGCTGTTGCCCAGCCGCTGTTTTCCGCCTTTGGCGACGAATCGCTTTTCGTGCGGCTCGAGAATGCCAATACCTCGGCAATCGTCACCCAGAAGAAACACCTCTACAAGGTCCGCAAGATTCGCGAGCGTCTCCCAAACTTGCGACATGTCATCGTGGTAGATGCAGGAGAATCTCCGCTGCAGTCGCGTGAGGTGTCTTTCCAGATGGATCAGGCGACCCGCATTGAGGATTTTGCGGTGTATCCGACCACTGCCGAATCACCGTCGGTTCTGCATTACACCTCCGGCACCACCGGCCAGCCCAAGGGTGCGCAGCACGTTCACTACTCGATCGTCTCGCAGTACCTGACAACCAAGTGGGTGCTGGACCTCCGTCCCGACGACATTTACTGGTGCAACGCCGACCCTGGTTGGGTGACGGGGACGTCGTACGGCATCATCGGTCCTTGGGCGAATGGCGTCACGCAGGTGGTGCTCGATTCCGGCTTCAATGCCGAGCGCTGGTATGAGTTCATTGAAAGACACCGCGTGACGGTCTGGTATTCGGCGCCCACTGCTATCCGCCTGCTCATGAAGGAGGGAACCGAGATCGTGCAACGGCGTGATTTGTCGCGCCTCCGTTACCTGGCCAGCGTGGGCGAGCCGCTCAACGCCGAAGCGGTCACTTGGTCGCAGAAAGCGTTCGGCAAGCCGTTCCATGACACTTTCTGGCAAACGGAAACCGGTTGCATTGTGATTACGAATTTCCCCGGCATGCCGGTCAAACCGGGTTCCATGGGGAAACCGTTTCCCGGAATCACCGCGACGGTGCTGAACCCAAAGACGTATGAGCCGGTGAATCAGCCGGGCGTCGCCGGGCTGATCGCGCTACGCCCAGGGTGGCCGTCGCAAGTCCGCAGCTACTGGAATAACGAGGCAGGATTCAAAGCCAAGTTCAAGAATGGCTGGTACCTGTGCGGCGACCGGGCCTCCATCGACGCTGATGGCTACTTCTGGTTCATGGGACGCGACGACGACGTCATCAATACCGGTGGACACCTGGTCGGCCCGTTTGAAATTGAATCGGCTCTACTCGGATGCCCTTCCGTCGCCGAGTCTGCTGCGGTTGCCAAGCCCGACCCGGTCAATATGGAAGTAGTCAAGGCATACGTAACTCTCAAGAGGGGCTTCACGGCCTCGGATGATCTCGAGCTCGAGATCATGAACCACATCCGCAAGCGGCTGTCTCCGCTTGCCATGCCGCAGGAGATCGAGTTCGTGGACTCGCTGCCCAAGACTCGAAGCGGCAAGATCGTTCGCCGCGTCCTGCGCTGCAAGGAATTCCACGAGGGGACGAAAGGGAAATCACCGAGACCACGCCGCTGATTTCTGGCGGAATTGTGGATTCCTTCTCCATGGTGTCTCTCCTGCGGTTTCTGGAGAAGAAATACTCGATACATATTCCTGACGAGGCCGCTACTCCAGACGCTTTCGATTCCGTGGAGAGCATCGCGGCGCTGGTGCGGCGGTTCCAGAAAGTAGAAGTGTAGAACGTGCCTGGCGCTTGAGGGTGACGGGCACGGTACGGGTTCGAATTTCATCACGCGAGGGACATCATGGCCTTCACCGATACAGTTCGCAGCGGCTATCAGAACGAGATCGAGGGAATCAAAACCGCCGGCCTGTTCAAGGGCGAGCGGTATATCCATTCACCTCAGGGGTCGGAAATCGAGGTGGAGTTCCCCGTCGGCTCGGAAATCAAGAAGTGCATCAACATTTGCGCCAACAACTACCTGGGGCTTTCCAGCCATCCTGAGGTGATCGCGGCGGCGCACGCGGGTCTGGACAGCCGTGGCTACGGCATGTCTTCGGTGCGCTTTATCTGCGGTACGCAGGACATTCACCGCGAGCTGGAGAACCGGCTGACCGAATTTCTCGGGACCGAGGATACCCTGCTGTTTCCTTCCTGCATGGACGCCAACGCCGGCTTCTTCGAGGCCTGTCTGACCGACCGGGATGTGATGATCGCCGACCGGCTGGTGCACGCTTCCATCGTGGACGGGATGCGCCTGTGCAAGGCGATGCAGGACACCTACAAGCACTCCGATATGCGGCACCTGGAAGAGAAGTTGCAAGAACACCAGGACAAGCGCTGTCGGATGGTCATTACCGACGGCGTGTTCTCCATGGACGGTGACATGGCCAAGCTCGACCAGATCGTGAATCTGGCTGAGAAGGCCAAAGGAAGCTGCTGTGCCGCCCGTTCGAGGTGGCGGTGTAAGCAGAAAGCTGTGGATCGTCGCCTCGGTTGCCACTGCGAGAGCACGCTGCATGGTGTTCTCCAGTTCGCGAACATTTCCAGGCCAC
>JAIQFW010000134.1 GCA_020073105.1 Terriglobia bacterium | reverse complement strand
GGTCTCGGCGGCGGTGCCGGTGAAGAACACTTCGTCGGCGATGTAAAGCAGTTCCCGCGGGATGCCCTGCTCGACCACCGGGATCTTCAGTTCGTGAGCAATCCGCAGAACGGAGTCACGCGTGATGCCCGGCAGAACGGAGTTTCCTAGCGGCGCGGTCTGTAACGTGCCGTTGCGGACCACGAACACGTTCTCTCCCGAGCCTTCGCTGACGTAACCATCGGCGTCGAGCGCGATGCCCTCGACGTAGCCGTTCAGGATCGCTTCCATCTTGATGAGTTGCGAATTCATGTAGTTCGCGCCCGACTTGGCCATCGCGGGCAGCGTGTTGGGTGCGATACGTGTCCAGGATGAGACGCAGGTGTCCACACCCTGCTCCGCATCCGAGCCCAGGTATTTGCCCCAGGGATAATTGCAGATGTAAACCTCGGTCGGCGAGTTGAACGGATTGACACCCGCTTCCCCATAACCGCGCAACACAATGGGACGGAGATAGCACGGCCAAACCCCGTTTCGCTTCACCAATTCAACCATGGCCGCGACCAGCTCTTCCCGGGAGAAGTCCACGTCGATACGGTAAATCTTGGCCGAATCCAGTAATCGCTGCGCATGTTCCTGCACCCGGAAAATGGCCGGACCCGTGGGCGGGGCGTAGCAGCGGATCCCCTCAAATACCGACGAGCCGTAATTCACCACGTGGGACATCACGTGAATCTGCGCCTCATCCCAGGGAATGAACTTGCCGTTGTGCCAGATTTTCTCCGTCTTCTGAATCGCCATGAGCACTCCTAAGAAGTTAAAGATTCACTCATACGGCTGGGGGATGCGTTTCTTTATGCCAAATTCTGCCGTGGGCGGACCCGCTTGTTGGCCTCAAGCGGCACGGTACCCGAGGGGAGTGCGAAGCACTTAAGCCAAAAGATTATAACTGAGGCCGGAGCATGTCCAGGAGGTTTTTCGGGGGATGGAGAAAAGAAAGTTTGCCGCAGAACAGAGACAGGAGTCTTCTGTCTATTTACTGGAGACTACACCTTCCGAGGCTGTGGAGGCCGGGGCCACCTGGGCCTGGATCGCGCCCGGCAATTCGTCCCCCCGAAAATACTGTCCCTTGGCCGCACGCATCTCGGGCATGGCCGAGAAGGGCTTGCTGTAGTCGTTGGCGGCATTCCAGAACAGAAAGCCGATGCCACCCTTGTTTTTCGCGGTTAGGACCTGAACCTCGATGTACTTGGGGGAATAGGTCTTGGTGCGCCAGTGGAAAGCCTGCAGCCAGGGTCGAATTACCACGTTGCTGCCCGTGGTAATTTTCTCAAACCGGTCCATGGACTCGCCGATAAAGTGCTCGGGCGCATCACCGGGATGCGCGATTCCGTCCATGCCGAAGAAGTGGGAAGGGTAAATCATGGGAGAAAGCACGTCACAATACTTTGCCATTCCGGGGATGTCCTGTCCGGTGTGGGCGAGGTCCACCGGTCGCTGCCACGCCATCACGCCGAACACGTCGAGAGAAAGCAATACCCCGGCCGGATGCAGTTCCGCGTACACGTGCTTGAGGAAGTCTGTAATCACGTCGGTGCGATGCCATCCGGGATGCTCGGCCTGAAACACGAAGCTGGCATCTTTCTGATCGCCCTCGGCAGGGAAGCGGACGTAATCGAATTGGACCTCATCCACTCCCGATTGTGCCGCTTTCCTGGCCAGCGCGATGTTGTATTCCTGGACCTTGAGCTGGGAGGGATCCGTCCACACCAGCTTGCCATTTTCGCGCCAAGCCTGGCCGGTGCGATGCGATTTCACCGCCAATTCGGGGTGCGCGACTACCAGTCGCTCGTCGCGGAAAATAGCGATGCGGGCGATGGCATGCATATTCTGGGAATGGAGAAAACGCACGAACTTGGGCAAGTCCGCCAGGGGCGTGTGGTGTTTGCCAAGCAATGGGTGCTCAAAGGGAATATTGACGCTGCCGTCGCTGTCTTTGATGTCAAAGACAACCGCGTTTCCGCCGACTTCCCGCCAATGGCGAATGATGCGCAACCCGTGGTCGCTGCCTGCCATGAGCCCGGTCAAGTACACCGCCCGGACCTCAAAGTCCCGCGCTACGGGGATGGTTTTTTCCGTGATCGGCGTGTCCAGAATCCCGGGCACAATAACCTGCTCGCCCGGAGCCAGGAACGTCTTTCCGGAATTTCCGTTGGCCTTGCGAACGGCATCCGCGAGCTCACCGGAAGTCAGAAACGAAGTCTGCGACAGATAATGCCTTGCGACCGAGGTAAAGGTGTCTCCACGCTTCGCAATGTAGAGGCTACTTCCTGGCGGGACGATATTCATCGCCATCGAGGAGGAGCGGGGTATGGAGCCAGAAGTGCGAACTAGTTCTGCGGGTTGCCCAGTTTGCGCGGCCGAGGCCGACGGGACGGGAAACGCCAAGGTTCGAAAGAAAAGCCCAACGCAAACACACACGGCCAACGCAAGCAAGACCAAGCCTAAACGCCGCACAGTATCTCTCCCCGGAACTCTACCGCGAGGCTAAATGGGGCCTAATGCCCGTGCCAGTTACGTCAGGTCAAGCCCGCGCGCGGATCGGAGGGGGTAGCCAGGAAATCGTCCAGCATGCGCAAAGTATTTCCCTTTCCAGGTTTCTTCCTTGCACCGTAGGTGGCTCTTCGGGCTAGCTATGCGCATCTAATTGTTGTAGAAAGGAAAGCCGCTGCCGGTTGAAATAGGATGGCCAAACGCTTGCAATAGAGCGTATCGCGATAGGCGTGGGGCTTATCGATAAACTTAAGGAGAAGTGACAAATTTTGTCGCTTCCGTAGGCAGTTAGGTAGACCCCACCTCCCAGGCGGAGAAAGACCTGGAAGGAAAGGCTGAGGGCCTTGACCCTAATGAAAAACGCCGTGAACACCGTACTCGATCCCACTCGCCGCAGCAGCGATGCCAAAGAATTTGAAAGCGCCTTGCGCCGCAAGATCGTCGGCCAGGACGCCGCGGTGGAAAAGGTGGTTGAGATTTATCAGATGTTCCTGGCAGGGTTGAATCCTCCGGGACGTCCGGTTGGCAACCTGCTCTTTCTGGGACCCACAGGATCGGGCAAGACCCGGGTCGTGGAAGCCATGTCCGAGTCTTTGTTCGGCGATGCCCGCGCTTGCATCAAGATTGACTGCGCCGAGTTTCAGCACTCCCATGAGATCGCCAAGCTGATCGGGTCCCCGCCGGGATATCTTGGCCACCGCGAGACCCATCCGCTGCTTACCCAGGAAGCGCTCAATCAGTGGCACACGGAGCGGCTCAAGCTTTCAATCCTGTTGTTCGATGAGATCGAGAAGGCCTCCGACGCGCTGTGGCAGTTGCTGCTCGGGATTCTCGATAAGGCAACCCTGACCCTGGGCGACAATCGCCGGGTTGACCTCTCGCAGTGCATCATCATCATGACCTCGAACCTGGGCGCCAGCGAGATGGGCGGCCTGGTCGATGGTGGATTGGGCTTCGCGCAGAAACCCAAGCTGGTGGATGCTAGCCTGGATGACAAAATCGACCGCACCGCGATCGAAGCCGCCCGGCGCAAGTTCACCCCGGAATTCATGAATCGTATCGACAAGGTGGTAGTGTTCAAGACCCTGCGCCCGGAGCATCTGCAGCAGATTCTGGAGATCGAACTGGGCATGGTGCAGCAACGAGTCCTGATGGCGTCAGCCGCCAACCAGTTCGTGTTTAATTGCACACCCAAGGTCAAGAGCTATCTCCTGCAGGAGGGCGCGGATCCCAAGTACGGAGCCCGGCACTTGAAGCGCGCCATCGAGCGGCACCTGGTGTTCCCCCTGGCGAATTTGGTGGCCACCGGGCAGGTTAAGCTGGGAGACTTCATTCGTGTCGATCTAGGCGCAGAAGGCTCGCTGGCCTTTGTCAAGGAAGCGGAGAACGCCATGGTGCCCATGCTGATGGAACGTTACGGTTCCGCCGCCGGCGCGCCTCCAATGGTTGCGCGGGCACGCACCGTGGCCCAACGCGAGCTCGGCGCCAGCCCCAGCGCGGAACGAAAATAACTTCTGAGGAAGTCTGCAGACGCGGAAAGCGCCGGTCAACCAGCCGGCGCTTTTTGTTGTCCACGGATGGTGTCATACTCAAAGGCGGAGAACTCCCATGCCCCGCTCCCTCTCCACACGCGGTCTGTCCATACTGCTGACTTCCTGCCTGGTGATTTCTCCGCTGCTCGAAGCTCGCGTCAGGCCCAGCAGCGGCTTCAATCTGTTTTCCGCCGGGGAAGAAGTCCAGGCCGGGAAGGAAGCCTCGGCCGGCGTCGGCAAACAGTTGCCGCTGTTGCCGGATTCCGAACCGATCACCCAGTACGTCCAGCGCATCGGAGCCGACCTGGCAGCGCACGCTCCGGGAGAGAAGTGGCCCTACAACTTTCACGTGGTCAACCAGAAGGAGATCAACGCGTTTGCTCTGCCCGGAGGGGCAATTTTCGTCAACCTTGGTACCATCCAGGCCGCCGACAATGAAGCCGAACTGGCGGGCGTCATGGCGCATGAGATATCGCACGTGGTGCAGCGCCACGGTACCCGGGCCGCCAGCAAACAGATGGCCGCACAGCTGCCGTTAGCTCTCATCGGTGGTCTCCTGGGGACCAGTGCCCTGGCACAAGCCGCGCAAATGGGCATCTCGTTCGGGGTCGGCTCGTACTTCCTCAAGAATTCCCGCCAAGCGGAAAAAGAGGCCGATCTGTTGGGCGCCGACATTATGTACGACACCGGCTACGACCCCCATGCCATGGCACAGTTCTTTGGGTCACGGGCGCCGCAATTCTTCAGCGACCACCCTGATCCCGGCAACCGTGTGGTGTACGTCTCGGCGGAGGTCAGGACCTTGCCGGCCAAGAAGTATCGTGGCACCAGCGCGGAGTTTCTGGCGGTGAAGCCGCAGCTCAACGGCATGAAGCCGATGACCGCGGAGCAGATAGCAGCCTGGCAGAAGGAGAAGCAGCCAAATGTCATTGCCAGCTCAACCACCGCGCCCAGCCCCAGCCTGAATACCTTCAAGCACAGCGACTACCAGATCGCTTATCCGGACAACTGGCAGGTTTTTGGCGACAAGAATTCCACAGTCACGATCGCGCCACCCAACGGGGTGTCACAAAATGCGGTGGCCTATGGGGCGATGATCAGCAGTTACCAGCCAGAAGAATCCAAAGCAACGTTGGATCAGGCCACCCACGCGCTCATTGCTTCGCTGCGGCAGTCGAATGCTGATCTCAAACAGATTGGCAACGATGAGAATATTCGCGTCAATGGCGTGGCGGGGAAGTCGGTGGACCTGATCGGCCCTTCTCCGATCAAAGACCAGAACGGAAAGGCCACGCAAGAGCGCGACTGGCTGGTCACGATGAAACAGGCCGACGGAAACCTTCTCTACTTCATCTTCATCTCGCCGGATAAGGACTTTGGCAAGCTGCGTCCGGTGTTTGAGCAGATGCTGAAGTCGGTGCGGCTGCGATAAACACAAAAACCTTAACCACAGGGTTCACAGAGGGGCACGGAGGAAACCTTCCGTGTCACCTCTGTGAAACTCTGTGTCCTCTGTGGTAGAGGTTTGTTGCTGCCCGCTCAACGACCGTCCTCACCACACTTCGCACCGCTTGTCCGCGGGCCTTACCATCGCCGCATCCGCCTTGCAGCTGAAGGCTTGTTGAAATTCCGGCAGGTTCGACACCGGCCCAATCACGCGGTACTTCGCAATCGGATGCGGGTCGGTCTGCACCATCAGCCTTTGCTGTTCGGGGCGGATGGCGTCCCCGCGGAACTGTCCCCAGGCGATAAAAAACTGCTGCTCCGGAGTGAAGCCATCGATGTCTGCGGGTCGCGGCTTGCCCTGCAGAGATTTCTCAAAAGCCATGTAAGCGATCTTTGCGCCGCCGAGGTCGCCGATACTTTCGCCGAGCACTAGCTTTCCATTGTGGTGGATTTCCGGCTCGATGAAGTAGCTGTCAAACTGGTGAACCACACACGCGCCGCGTTCCTTGAATTGCTTCAGATCGTTGTCCGTCCACCAGTTTCGTAGCCTGCCCAGATAGTCGAATTGCGACCCCTGATCGTCAAAGCCGTGTGAGATCTCGTGGCCGATCACCACGCCGATGGCTCCATAGTTCACCGCATCGACAGCGTCAATGTAAAACGCCGGCGGCTGCAGAATTCCTGCGGGAAAGACAATCTCGTTGAGCAGCGGATTGTAGTAGGCATCGGAGGTCGGCGGCGTCACACCCCAGCGCCCGCGATCCACGGGCTTGCCGATGGTCTGGAGATCGTCTTCAACCGCGAACCGGCGTCCGGCTACGTTGTCCTCGAAGAAAGCGTCGCGCCGGATTTCGACCTTGCTGTAGTCCTTCCACTTGTCGGGATAGCCAATTTTCGGATTAAAGGTGGCGATCTTGGCCAGGGCCCGCTCCTTGGTTTCGTCACTCATCCAGGGGCGGGTCAGGATGTCATCGCGCATGGCCAGAATCAGATTGCGCACCATCTCCTGCATGCGCGCCTTGGCCTCTGGAGGAAAGTATTTCTCGACGTACTTCTTGCCCAGCGCCTCACCCAGATACCGATCGGTCGATTCGACGCAACGCTTCCAGCGGGGCTTGATTTCGGTCGCGCCCCCCAGGTACTTTCCGAAGAACTCGAAATCTTCCTGCTCGATGGGCCCAGAAAGCGCCTCGGCCATGGAGTTCAGCACATGCCATTTGAGATAGATCTTCCAATCTGGCAGCGGAGTCTGTTGCAGCTGCCGGTCAACCTCCTGCATGTACTTGGGCTGGTCCACGTTCATGTCCACGTCTTGGGGGAGTCGCTTGTGCTGGAAGTAGCTAACCCAATCAATATGAGGGACCATCGCCTGGAGCTGTGCAAAGGTCGTGTTGTGATCGGTGGAAGCAGGATCACGCAGAGCCACGTTGTCCAGCGAGGCTTCAGCGAACTTCGTTTCCATCGCCATTACGGTCTGCGCAGCTGCCGCGGCTGATTTGTCGTTCCATCCCGCCAAAGTGAACATCTTGGCAACGTGCTGCTGGTATTTCTCTCGCGCCTCCTTGAATCGCGCGTCGGGTTTCAGGTAGTAGTCCCGGTCAGGCATGCCGTAGCCGGTGGCCCCGAGATCGGCCAGCACCTGGCTCGGCTTATGAAAATCCTGCTGACCCGCCAGATTGAAGGGCACGATGACCTGGACGTCATGCAGGTCGGTGATTACGCGCTGCAGGTCCGCGATGTCCTTGGCGCCGTCAATCTTGGCGAACCACGGCTTCAACGGTTCGGTTCCGCGGAGACTCACCCGAGACTCGTCCATGCACGCGCCGTAGTAATCGCCGATGAGCTGCTCCGTACTTCCTTTTGCTAGGTCTTCCTCCTGCTCAACCGCTTCCAGGATGTCTTTCAGTTTGTCTTTGGCGGTCTCGCCCGCCTGCCAGCGCTTGCTCCAACGGGTCATCGAAGCGGGAATGGGATTGTTCGCGCGCCAGGTACCGTTGGCGAATTCGAAAAAGTCGTTGCAGGGATCGACCTTGCGGTCAAGATCGCTCACATCAATTCCGTGCAGTGCAGCAGATTGAGAGAACAGAAGCGGTGAAAGCAAAAAGACCAATGGCAATGTTCTTAGAATGCGCATGAACGCCCCTCTCACTTTTCGCAACCGTGCAAGCTTGGTTATTTGCGGCTGATTATTCTAGACGACGATTAGCAATCTTGTCTGGAGTTTGGGGCAGGTTTTCTCCAGGAAGGTAGCCCAACAAATGTTATGTCTTGGCTGGCGACGCGGTGACGATCCCATTCACAGGAGCGAAATTTCGCCAAAGGCTTACTGGCTGCGCGGCTCCGCCGGCGCCCGCTCTTCTCGATGGCGCAGGAACTTGGCCTGGCACTCCATGCCGAGCTTTCGAATTTCGCCAAACTCCGGAGTGTTACGAATGTGCGAGAAGAGCGGATCGTTATCCATGACCGGATAAGCGCAGTAGCCCCCTTCAACCGCCCGCCGCAACACTCGCAGCGCAGTCACATTCTGACGGCAAACGGCTTGCATCCGGGCGTCGACGTAGGCATTTTCCGGGTCCCTACCGGCCGACCCGGAGATCAACTCGGATCGAGCGGACAGCCCTTTGATCAACCGAGAATTCGGATGCTGAATGCATTCGGTGCCGAGTTGAGCCTCGAAATAAGAGGGAAGCAGCTTCATCGCCGCCAGTGCGCCTTCGATATTGCCCGTGTCCAGGCTGATGTAAGCTGCGCGCCACGATGAGAAGTCTGTTCCCAAGTCGAGCCGTGCGAAGTCCATGGCACGGCTGTATTGCCCGATCATCTCCAGGGTGATGGCGCACGAACGGAACTGGTAATTGGTCGGGTCCAGTCCCAGTGCAGTGTCACACTCTTTCGCAGCTTCATCGAAGAGTCCCGCATAGCGCAACACATAGCTCAGCGCGAAATGGGCCAAGCCGCTGTCCGGCCGCTTGCGAACCGCTGCTTCGGTTTGGTCGTAGGCACGGTCGAGGCGTCCCGCTTCCGCCTCCAGGAGGACCAACTCCGTCACAGCCGCAATGAGGTTGGGGTCCAGTTGCACGGCGCGCCCGGCGGCGACCTGGGCCTGCCGCGCCGCCGGGACTCCACCACCGAAATAGGTGGAGTCGTAGTGGTAGCGCTCGGCCAGGGCTGCCCACGCCGGCGCATAGTCGGGGTCTGATTGGACGGCCCGCTCCAGCATGCGGGCGGCCTCACGGTTTGCTGCACCCTCGTGGGGAACACTGATGCTATGCAGGTAAAGGTCGTAGGCCTCCGGGTTTGCCGGTCGAGTAGATACCTCGGCGGAGATGGCCGCTCCGCCAAGCACAGGTGCAAGGCCCTGCCAAACCCGCGTGGCGACTCGGTCCCGGAGTTCCAATTGCTGCCCGGTCTTCACTTGCATCGTCTCTCTCCACAGGAGCTGGCTGGTTTCAGGCTCAATGGCTTCGAGAGTGATGCGGAGCGAGTCGCCCTGGCGGTCGTAATGCCCGGTCACGATATTGAGCACTCGCAACTCGCGGCCAGCGGTCTGCGGATCCACATTTGTGTTCAGGTATCTTCGCGTCACCGCCAGTGGTCGGACGGAAAGTGTCGGCGCGTAACTGAGCGCAGTCGCCACCTCATCCGGCAATGCCAGCTGGAGGTAATTGAGATCCGGGTCTCCACCCGCATTCTGGAACGGAAGCACGGCGACGCCAACTTGCGCTGCATGCGCGACGCCGGGAATGTCGCGATTGAGTTTGCCACCGAGCGCGAAGATCAGGATCAGTAGAAGTATGGCTCCCGCCCTAAGCCCTCGTCCTAGCCATGGGTGTCGTTTGGCCCTGCCGTCGATGGTCGTCGGGCCGCCGCCCAATGCGAGCAAGTCTGCTGCGATTTCTTTGGCGGACTGATACCGGTTGGCCGGTTCCTTTTCGAGGCACTTCAGAATGATCCCTTCCAAACCCGGCGAAAGATGAGGCTGGAATCGGGCGGGCGGCGGCGGAGGCGTGCGGAGAATGTCATCCACCAGCGCCGGAACCAGGCTGGGGGTGAATGGCCGCTTGCCCGCAGCCATCTCGTAAAGCATCACCCCCAGCGAGTAGATGTCGCTACGTGCATCCACGGGACTGCCCCGCAACTGCTCGGGAGCCATGTAGGGCAGGGTCCCGGAAATCCGCGGCATGACCTCCGATTCAGTCGTCATGCTGGCTGAGCTGTAGGTCAGAATGGCCAGCCCAAAATCCAGGATTTTGAGCCGGCCTTCTGCGTCAATTATGACGTTGGCCGGCTTCAAATCACGATGCACGATCCCGTGCTCGTGTGCGGCCCTCAGACCGTCTACCAATTGCAACGCAAGAGGGATGATCTCCTTCTCCGGCAACGGACCATCCTGCAGTCGGTGGGCGAGTGTCGTCCCCGATAAGAACTCCATCACCAGGAAGTCAAGGCCCTGGCTGGAATCAAAATCGTAGACCGATGCGATGTTGGGATGATTCAGCTTGGAGAGAAGGCGAGCTTCTTTTCGCAGTTGCCGGTGCGTGTCGTGATCGCCGGTCCGCGTTGCAGAAAAAACCTTGATTGCGACTTCCCGTCCGAGGTGTTCGTCACGGCCGCGAAAGACCTGCCCCATGCCGCCTGCACCGACTCTTTCCAGAACGCGATAGCGGCCGAGCAGGTTTAGTTCGGTGGGCGCAGAGATAGGGAACTGTGGCAGGGAGTTGCCTCCTTCCATGACCCATTCCTTAAGAATGCTAAGCTGCGGGGTGCACAGGACGCTGTGAAGGGGATCACTGCAAGGGGTGATCGCGAGGGTAGCGGCTCATGGGTTAGTCGATGCACGGGTTACAACGAGGTCCCCGCACCTCAGTGCAGCCGGATGCCGCCGACCACATCCTCCATGTTGGGGGTCTGGCTGTTGTCCATCCAAGCGGCGACAAAGTAATTCGGGCCGGCCCAGGTGTTGCCGGTGTAGTCGCCAATCCAGCCGTTGCCCTCGCCACTGCGACCGGGGTCCGAGAAGCCGTCACTGAGCAGCACATTCGGCCCGAAACTCTGCCCGCCATCGCGCGAGATGGCGGCAAAGGCCTGATAGAGGACATTCGCCGGATCGTTCCGTCGATCCATCCAGCTGACGCCGACCAACCCCGCTGGACTTACCGAAAGCCAGGGAAAGAATTGGTCGTGGGTCTGATTCGGCGGTTCTACCCAAACCGGCTTCTGCCACGTTTTGCCGCTGTCGGTGGACCGAATCACCCCGACCCGCAGATAAGTGCCCGTCCAGGTATTCATCGCGACATAGAGGTTTCCAGAGTTGGGCCCTCCGCTATTGTCCACACCTATTGCAGGAACATTGATCGGAACCGCCAGGAAAGCATTAGGCAGGCCATGCAGTACTATCGTGGCAATTCGTGTGGGCGGAGACCAGGTATTTCCGCCATCGCTGGATTTCGAAAACAGCATTTCGGCACGGCTTGATGGATCAAAGACATTCCGAAGCAACCAAGTGACATATACAGTTCCGTCGCCGCCGACAGTCAGGTTGGGATTTCGCAATTCGCGCCGGTTGTTGGGTTCAACCGGCGTCAAAGGAACCTGAATCCAATGCTTGCCACCGTCGCTCGAGTGCGAGACGACCAACTGATTCTTTGCCGCGCTATCAATCGGAGCAAAAAAAACACTCACAATGTAAACGCTATCCGCTCGCGGGCTTGTGACACTCGCATCAAGGGCCAGCCTCGAGAACCCCGGCGCCACGTTCCGGTGCCCAGCAGCCGGCACAGGCGCGCTCCATGTCCGGCCGCCATCGGACGATTTTCGGATGGCTACAAGCCCGCCCGAAGCAAAATCATCAGACGTTCCGTATTGAGCCGCTTGATACGCAGTTCCCCGGCTGTCGTAGCTGACGGTCGGTTGGTTCACAGGCTCGTACTCGTTGCCTTTGTAGGAGAACCCTTGGGCGCACATTTGTTGCCAACTTTCGCCGCCATCGATCGAAAGGTAGAAGGCCATGAACGTGGGACAGCTTGAGTCATTGCTTCCCAGGAAGATTTGCTCCGGTCTGAGCGGATTCGACGCGATCGGTGCGTTGGCGGTGAACGCACTTGTGGAGGGCCAAACTGGCGGCACGACGCAGGGTGCCGGAGCGCAGGGCGGCACGTCGGAGTCCGCGGATTGCGGGGTTTGTGCGTGGCCCTGGACGCTGGCGATGCCGATAATCATCACAACCCAGCATGCCGCCAAAATGACCCGAGACTTCATTCCTGCTCCATGCCGAAAAAAGAGTAGTAGGGGGAGCGAAGCAAGGTCATCGCGGATCTCCGGAAAAAGAAGTGAACTGCGCCCGGGGTCTCTAGCTACTGCGGTTTTAGACTCTATCCGAAGATGATACAGTGGGCAAGAAGAAATGCAGCGGTATGCAAGAGATTGCAGTTGAGTAACAGAAGTAGACCTATGATCCCTGCTTCAGCTCGGTCAAAACTTGTTTGGCGATTTCCTTAAGCGTCTCAAACACGCCGTTGCCGTGGAACGCGATGGCTTCGATCACCGGCTCATCTTTGCGGCGCAATTCGGTAGACAGTTTGTCCACCGGAAGAATGTTGGGCAGGTCACGCTTGTTGAGTTGCAGGACGTAGGGAATCTTCTTGAAGTCGTAGCCGTGTTCCTTGAGGTTGTCCATAAGGTTGTCGAGCGCCTCATGGTTGGCGTCCATGCGTTCCTGCTGGGAGTCGGCGACGAACACAATGCCGTCTACGCCACGCAGGATCAGCTTGCGGCTGGCGTCGTAGAACACCTGTCCGGGAACGGTGTAGAGGTGGATGCGGGTCTTGAAGCCGCGCACCGAGCCCAGGTCGAGGGGCAAAAAGTCGAAGAATAGCGTACGGTCGGTTTCCGTCGCCAAAGAGATCATCTTTCCCTTCTGCTGTTCAGCAGTTTTCTGGTAGATGAACTGGAGATTCGTCGTTTTGCCGCCCAGCCCGGCGCCGTAGTAGACGATCTTGCAATTGATCTCCCGGGCTGCAAAGTTGATGAAACTCAAGGACCTTCCTCAAGACCCACGGCAGACGCTCCACTGCCGAAAGCGTCCCCGCCTAAAATTTTCGTTTGGTACTTCCTTGGTTTTATACCACAGGCAAAGGATTACCCGCAGGTTACCAGGGTTACTGGGACTGAACCAGTCAACCGTCCCGGAGTTTCCACAGGATCTGGCGGAAGATACCCAACCAGGTTTGCGCATCATCGGCAGGAATGTTCAGACGACGGACCAGCTGCCGGACCTTGTCCCTGGTAGAGGCGTCAGAGCCCGGCTTCAAATAACCGCTGGCAGCCAGGGCCTCCAGGAGCAACTGGCCGATTCGTTCGGCGTCGCCGGCAGAAACTGGCTTCAATTTCTCCACAGCCTTGGCGGATCCTGAATCCTTGGCGAGTTCATACAGGCACACCGCCACCGCCTGCCCCAGATTCATTGAGCCATGTTTCTCGCGGGTGGGAACCCGCATCAACCAGTGGCAGTGGCTGAGATCCTGGTTGGAGAGCCCCCGCTTTTCGGAACCGAACAATAGGGCCACGGGACTCGACCTAAGCCGGGTGCGGATGAGCCGCGCGCCCTCTTCTGCCAGCCGGAGCGGTTGCTGTGGTTTCCGCTGTTGTGCCGCGGTGGTGCCCACGACCAGCGTGCAGTCGGCCACGGCGTCTGCCACGCTCTTGTATTCTTCCGCCTTGGCCAGCAGTGCAGACGCACCCACCGCGGACCGTGCCTCGCGAAAGGCCACATCGTAGGGACTCACCACCCGCAGCCGGGAGAAGCCAAAGTTGCTCATGGCACGAGCGGCGGCGCCAATGTTGAGCGGGTTGCGAGTCGCAACCAGGACCACCCGCAAGCTGTCGAATTCGGTTAGACGGCGCAAGCACTCATTCTAGGCCACGCTGCGGCGCGCCCTTTGAAATGCACAGGATCAGCAGCCCGCTGATGATGGCGCAAATCATCATGGCTGCGAGGCCCGACCAGTAGGAACCGGTGCGCGTGTTCAAGTACCCGAATGCGAAAGGGCCGGCAAAGCCGGCGATACTGCCGACTGCGTTGACCAACCCCACCGCAGTGGCCGCGGCTGACTCGCTGAGAATCTCCGTCGGCATTGCCCAGAACACCGGCAGGAACGCCACCGCCATAACCACGAGCGTGAAAAGCGTCAAACTGATAGACACGGTGGGAGGCAAGGCCATGAGTCCGACCAGCGCTAGCGCCGCAACGAACAGCGGAACGGCGGCGTGCCAGCGCCGCTCGCACATCTTGTCGGAATGCCAACCATTGACCTGCATGGCAATAAAGCCCACGAGATATGGAATTGCGCCGAGCCAGCCGACCCGTGCATCCGAAAGCCCGGAGATGCGCTTCAAAACGGTCGGGAACCAGAAGTAGACGCTGTAATTCACAAAATAGGCAAAGAAAGCTGCGAACGAGAGCAGCAGCACGTTGCGCGAGCCCAGGGCTTGCCAAATCGTGGTGCGTTCCAGTTTGGCGGGTTTTTCCTCTGCCAGCTTTTGCACGATCCAACCACGTTGCGGCGGAGAGAGCCACGACGCCTCGGCCGGCCAATCCGTCAGGTAAAAGAACGCTGCTATACCCAACAGGATCGCCGGCAGGCCCTCCAGCACGAACAGCCAGCGCCAGCCATTCACGCCCAGCCAAGGATGGCCGAGAATCCATCCCGCCAACGGCGAGCCGATCACGAACGACAACGGGATGGCAGCCATGAAGTTGCTGCCTGCCTTGGCGCGGTCCTCGCGAATGAACCAGTGGCTCAGGTAGACGATCACGCCGGGGAAAAATCCGGCTTCTGCCGCGCCTAGGATGAAGCGCGCAAGGTACAGCTGCCCCGCCGTGTGCACCAGTGCGGTCAGAACGGTCAGCGAACCCCACGCAATCATGATCGCCGTGATGCAACGGCGCGCACTCCAGAGTTCGACCATGAGCGCGCCGGGGATCTGTAATGCCACATAGCCGACAAAGAAGATGCCCGCACCCAGACCGAACACGCGGTCGCTAAAACCCAGATCGCGCGACATCCCCAGCGCGGCATAAGCCAGGTTGGTACGGTCAATGTAGTTGGTGATGTACAGGATGAAGACGAAGGGCAGCAGCCGGGCAGCTATTTGGCGACGGGTGTGGGTGGAAAGATCGACATGGGATGCGGTCGCACTCTGCGTACGTCGGACTGCCATTACGGCCTCTCCAACACCACGGGGTCGACTGCAACGGACGGGCAAGTATACCGGAAGGCGTCAGAGCTGGGGCTAGAACGGAGGTTTTGGGAAACGGTTCTTCTTTGCGTCCTCTGCGAATCCTTTGCGATCTCTGCGGTCAAAGTCTTTGACGCAAAGACCGCCGCGAAGCGCGCAAAGCAAGTCGCAACAGAAATTGAAACAGCATCACCACCCGGCAGCGGCCCACCTACCTTCGCGCAAGGGCCTGCCATCGGAAGCAATCCTTGGCGTGGTCGTTGACCATCCCCACCGCCTGCATGAAGGCATAACAGATCGTGGTGCCGACGAAGGTGAAGCCGCGTTTCTTCAGGTCTTTGCTCATAGCATCGGATTCACGCGTGCTGGCGGGAACCTGTTTGGAGCGCCACGGGTTCACAATCGGCCGTCCACCCACAAACTGCCAGACGTAACGGTCAAACGAAACGAACTCAGCTTGCACCTTGAGAAATGCCTTGGCGTTCTGCACCGCCGAGTTGATCTTCAAACGATTGCGGACGATGCCGGCATCTCTTAACAACGACTGGATCTTTTGCCGGTCGTAGGCCGCGACTCGCCGTGGGTCGAAGCTATCGAACGCCGCCCGGTAGTTTTCCCGCTTCTTGAGAATTGTGTCCCAACTCAGGCCGGCTTGGGCCCCTTCGAGAATCAAGAACTCGAACAGCTTGCGGTCATCGTGGAGGGGCGATCCCCACTCTTCATCGTGGTAGCGGATGGAGAGTTCGTTGCTCGCCCAGGCACAGCGAATCGCAGGCTTTTTTTTCATTTTGGGTTGGCCAGAATTTGTGCTCAGGCGGGTCAGTGACCCGCCCGGCCGGGTCGAAGACCCGGCCTCCACACTGTCAGGTATCGTTACTGTATCGACTTCGGATCGGAGCGGTTCCTGGGTGTCTTGCTGTTGAGCAAGGCCACCAGTTCCGCGGCGCACGCCGGGGTCTTCACTTTGCCAAGGCGGATGATGTCACGCGCGCTGACCTTTGATCCGTACAACTTCTCGTTTGCGCTTCCGTCAGACCGCAGAGTGGAGCCCTCCAACGACACTCCTGCGAACAATCCCTTGTTACGCGAGTAGGACAGAATCTCTGCGCTCATCACCACGTCGGTGGCGCCTTCCGCAGTGCGCCCCTTTGGGCCGGCGGCCGCGGAGGCATCCGCTCCCAATTTTACTTTGCTTTTCAGCAGCGACCGCGCTCCGCCCGGATTCATCACCAAGAGCACAAAGTCGGTGGCCTGCCCACCCAACTGGAACCCGATGCTGACGCCTTCCAGTGCATACAGCGCCGGCGGTCCCCACGGCCCGGTGTAATTCACCCCGCCACGGCAAATCATCACGCCACGCCCGTAGCTGCCCCCAATGCCGAATGCACCCTTCTTCACCGACGGCAACACGATGATGCACTCCGCCTTGTCGAGCAGGTCCTGGGGAATGTCGTCCGGAATATTCAAGATTTCCTTGAGAACGTGACCGGATTGCTCCACCCGGTCTTTCTCCGTGCTGTTGTCCTCCGCCAAGGCGGAGCCAAACAAAGCGCACACTACGAGCAGCACCGTAATCTTTTTCATAGCGTCTCCTATGATTCGTTGTGAGGCTATTTTAACCCGGAGCTCCTGGGGAAGCAGGTTCCCGGGACCCATTCGCTATTTGGATAGATGCAAACCCTGTTCCCGTGACCGAACGTGTGCTCCTTTTGTAACTTGGCATTGTCCGTGGGGACTCCTAAAGTCAAAGCAGTGCGCGGCCTACGGCTTTTCGGCACTGGACGTGCATCTATGCAGTAAGGGGTAGGCTGTCCCGCGATTTGACTGAAAAAGCCCGACGGAACCTGGAATGAAGTACACGAAGCTGTATTTTTTTCTCGCTGCCTTATCTCTGTCGATGCCCTTGCTTTCGCAAGTCAATTACCCCCCACCGGGCAATGCGTTTGTCGCGTCCGCAGACTCTGGCTCCGATCAGCGTGACGACTCCGTGCTCACCATCCGGAAGAGGGTGGACGAAGTTAATCTGTTGTTCATCGCCACCGACCGTCACGGCAAGTTTGTGCGCAACTTGAACGAGGGCGACTTCTCCATTCTCGACGATCACAAGCCGCCGCAATCCGTCGTGAGTTTCCGGCGGGAAACGGACCTTCCACTTCGTCTGGGGCTGCTAATCGACACGAGCGGCTCGGTGCGCACCCGTTTCAGTTTCGAACAGGAAGCTGCCGTCAGTTTCCTGCAGCAAACCGTACGGCGCGACTTTGATCAAGCTTTCGTGATGGGGTTCAACGGGCAAAGCACGGTGACGCAGGATTTCTCAGGCGATGGCTTGCGTGGGTGTGGCGGCCGCATCGGCCCCTCCGAGGATGGATCGGCGTTCCTCGAGGTGGCTCCGGCCGGCCCACGGCAGAAAGCGCGTGGGCGTGACGCGGATGGCGAGCGAATACAACCGGGAGGTTTTCGCGCTGCCCGGCCGTGTGGATACGCAGTTCGCGCATGGCGTGCACGATTTGATCCGCAAAGGAGCGGCGAAGCTCGTGACGTGT
>JAIQFW010000304.1 GCA_020073105.1 Terriglobia bacterium | reverse complement strand
GTCTTCGCGGATCTACATCCTGGATACCAAGCCGGACCCCAGGCAGCCGAAGATTGTGAAGGTGATCGAGCCCGAAGAGTTCATCAAGAAAACCGGCTACACCTCGCCCCATACGATTCATTGCGGGCCAGACTGCATCTATGGCAGCGCCCTCGGATCGGCCAACGGGGACGGCCCCGGTGGCATCTTCCTGATGGACGCGAACACGTTTGAGTTGAAGGGCCAATGGGAACAGGATCGTGGCCCGCAGCAACTGGCATACGACTTCTGGTGGCACCTGGGACACGACACGATGATTACCTCCGAATGGGGCACGCCCAACATGGTGAAAGACGGCGTCAACCCGGAGTTGTTGCTGGCCGGCAAGTACGGCCACAAGATCCATATTTGGGACTTGGACAAGCGACGCCATCTGCAGGAAGTGGACCTGGGCGCGGAGCAGCAGTGGGTGCTCGAGCTGCGGCCTTCTCACGATCCCAATAAGACCTATGGTTTCGTCAGCGTGGGCATTTCGCTCAAAGACCTTTCATCGTCGATCTGGATGTGGGACCGGGAGGAAGGCGGTAAGAACGGTAAATGGGCAGTCCGCAAGGTGATTGAAATCCCTGCCGAACCCGCTGACCCGGAAAAGCTACCGCCGCTGCTGAAGGGCTTCAAGGCCGTGCCACCGCTGGTAACTGATATCAACCTGTCGCTCGACGACCGCTTCCTCTATGTTTCGTGTTGGGGGACCGGGGAGTTCATCCAGTACGACGTCTCGGACCCGGCCAACCCGAAGAAGACGGGCTCGGTTCATCTCGGCGGCATCGTGCGCCGCGCGGCTCACCCCAACAAGCCGAAGCAGCCGCTCAACGGCGGCCCGCAGATGGTTGAGATCAGCCGCGATGGCAAGCGCATCTATTTCACAAACTCGCTCTACTCCTCGTGGGACGACCAGATCTATCCCGACGGGTTAAAGAGTTGGATGGTAAAGCTTGACGCCGAGCCGAACGGAGGAATGAAACTCGACGAAAAATTCTTTGTCGAGTTCGACGGGCTGCGCGCGCATCAGGTGCGGCTGGAGGGCGGCGACGCCTCATCTGATTCCTACTGCTACTCAGAGGCGCAATGACGCACGCCGAGATGGGCTCAACTGCGTTGTGGCTCATGCTGCTCCTCGGCGCCTACCACGGAATCAACCCCGGGATGGGGTGGCTCTTCGCGGTGGCGCTGGGGATGCAAGAGCAGAAGGGGAGCGCGGTGGCGAGGGCGCTCGTCCCGATCGCGCTTGGCCACGCTCTGTCCATTGGCAGTGTGGTGCTGGCTGCGGCGTTTGTCGGCATGGCGCTGCCGCGGGAGGCGATCCGCTATCCCGTCGCGGCGCTTCTGTTCGGTCTTGGAATCTTCTCCCTGGTGCGGCATCATCACACGCGCTGGGTCCGCATGCAGGTGGGCTTTCGTGACCTGACGGTCTGGTCGTTTCTGATGGCATCGGCGCACGGTGCTGGTTTGATGTTGCTGCCGGTGCTACTGGGCAGCCGCACTGTTGAAGCGGCTGACCACATGGCAGGCCACCATCACACATCCGCGGCCGCCAGCCCTCTCGCAGCACTGCTCGCCACCGGAGTCCATACGATCGCCTATCTTGCGGTAACAGGGCTCATCGCGTGGGTGGTCTATAGCAAGTTCGGCCTCGCGATTCTTCGCAATGCATGGCTCAATCTCGACGTGGTATGGGCTGCAGCACTCGTGGTCACGAGCGTCGTCACTCTGCTGATGTAGCCTCCTAAATTTTGGCGGCCGCGGCCTGGACGGACAGAACAGGAAAATAAAGTTATGGAACCAAGAAAACCTATCTACCACATTGAAGGGGACGCGGCCCTGCCATTGGGCAGTAACGAGCGATTCGCAGGCTGCGCAATGATCGGTTTGCCCCAACTCGTCTTCTTATCTCGGGGTGACATCGCAAGTGCTAAGAAGGCCATTGTGCTCGTGCTCCTGTTCACCTCGATTGGGTTCCTGGGCAGTTGCTCAAACGATCAGCGGGTAAGCGCCAGCGCGCCTGAAAACGTTGGGAAGCTTTCCATCATTACGGCGCAAATGTCCACTCTCCCGGATCTTCTGGAGGCGGTGGGAACCGTGCAGGCCGCGCAGACCAGTTTGCTGGCGAGTCAAGTAATGGGGACGATTATTGAGGTTCGAGTGCGCGAGGGAGATCGCGTTCAAGGTGGACAGGTCGTTGCTGTCATCGATGACGCACAACCCAAAGCCGCCTTAGACCGCGCGGTGGCGGCGGCAGCTGCCGCCCGGCAGGAAGTCACAGTGGCCGATTCTGATCTGACTTTGGCGGAATCAACCTTGAAGCGCTATCAAAGCCTGTACGAGGAGAGGATCGTCAGCTCTCAGGAATTCGACGAAATCAAAGCTCGTGAGCAATCGGCGCGTGCCCGGCGCGATCTCGCGCGAGCCGATCTAGAGCACGCGAAGGCAGAAGTGACACAGGCGCAGACCACCCTGGATTACACCCGGATTCGAGCGCCGTTCGACGGCGTTGTTACGGAGAAGAAAGCCGATTCCGGGACGTTAGCTTCACCCGGCATG
>JAIQFW010000303.1 GCA_020073105.1 Terriglobia bacterium | reverse complement strand
GCTTTCATCCCAAGGACCGCCGCTTCGTAGAGCGTTTCGGCTGTTACCTCAACGGAATGCCTTATGCCTTCTTGGTCCTGATATGAGACTCTGCACGACCGAATTTCTGGCATCCCAGGAACAGCCTACCAGATTCGCCTTTTGTTCGCCATCACCGGAATCGCGACCGCCATGAGTCGCTGGTTAGGCTCTCCGGTCGACAGCCGAAGGCCGTGTCCGTCATAGCTCCAGCTTGCGTCGAGAATTTTCGCAGCGGTGCGTGGAGGATCGGTAACACTCTGAAGAGCATCGGCGTGTGCAGTCGGCGACGCGCAAACCATTGATACGCTTCGAATTCGTGGCGGCATTGACGGGTTAGGTCACGTCCTGCCGTGCCGGTCGGCCCTCTCGCCGCGTGGTTGGCCGTTTTGCCCAGTTCCGCAACCGCCGTAGCATCAATGACGTTGGACCCACGAGAGAGGCTGAAGAATTCGGGACGCCATGAGAAGTTGGACGACAAAGGAAGCGAGATTGGTTTTAGAATGGGCGCGTACCCCCGGAGATCAAAGATCCGAAATCGACGAAACCGCGGATCGGCTCGGTCGTTCTATTGGCGCGGTCCAGCAGTTCTTGCGTAGGGTCCTACCGCGGGGACAACGACCGTGGGCGGAAAAGCCCAGGTGGGCACCGGAAGAGATCGAAGCCCTTCTGAACGAAACTGAAAGACTGTCCTCGAGATCGCCCGCAGCCGCGAAGAGATACTTCACGCGCCACTGTCGCCGTCCGTCCGAAGAATCCCTGCTGAATGACGAACAGGAGCGCACCTCGCTCACTGTCACGCGAGTCGCTGCCGATCTCGGTCTCTCCCGCGCTTCTGTGTATCGGCTGCTCAACAACGGTGTTCTGCGCCGGTTTAAGGGCGGCATTGCAGAGACGTCGTTCAGTGATCTTTTGCGTGAGCATCCAGAGGTGGTCCCGTACTCAAGGCTCCCGCGCGATTACAGGGAGTGGCTCGTCCTGAACGGGTATCCTGACCCTTCCTTGGCGGTTAAACGGCCTAGCACTAAGGGCCTTCTTGACTAGCAGTTTCCCATTGCCTCCGAGCCCGGTCTTGGAAATCCGATGCCGCTGAATCCCAGCCGTATGAAGTGGTAGCTTGACTTTCCAGCCGTGCCGGCACAAAATTCCCAAGCCGCTTTCAAAGAACCGATGCTACTTCTCCGGACGACCGCTCTGCCGGAGGGTACGAATTGGGGGTACGAGCTATTATGTGGTCGGCCACATAATAGGTCTTCTGTGGCGTAGGGCGTTATGTGGCGCTCAGAATCGAAGAGGAATTACCGGGGCGAAGAGGCGTTCTCCAGCGCCACATAATACCGTTAGAGGTTATGCAGGAATTCCATCAGCCTGACGTCCTTCTTCCAGTGCCTTTTGGCAGCCGGCCCGCGCACTTCGCAGGTTGCGAGAGCCTTGGCCTTCATCTCCATGTCCACTTCGGCATAAACATTCGTCGTGTTGAGCGAGACATGCCCCAACCAGGCACGAATGGTGTTGATATCAACCCCGGCGCGGAGCAGATGGGTTGCCGTCGTGTGGCGAATAGTATGAGGACTTACCCGCTTGCCGGCTAGGGTAGGCATCGCCGGCAACATTTTTCGTACATATCGCTCGACCATAGTATGAATCCCGAAACGCGTGATGGGTTCACCATACCTGTTGAGGAACACGTGATCGGTGGAGGGACGGCTTGCTGTCAGTCGTGAGAGTTCTCCTACTGTCTGCGGCCATAGAGGGCAGCGTCGAAGCTTGTTGCCTTTGCCCCGAATCTGAACCAGCGAATGGTCGCGCGGCGAATGGCCTATCGCGAGATCGAGGATTTTGGCCTGTGCCGCTTCGTCAGCCCGTGCACCAGTGTTGTAGAGGAACAGCAATAGTGCGTGGTCCCGACGTCCCTGGTCCGTCGATTGGTCAGGCGCATTCAACAAGGCGTCCATTTCCGATTTCTCGAGATATGTAATGGCCGATCGTGGTGCCCGTTTGGGTGGGATGGTCCGAATTTGGCCGCTCCACGCGACGTGCTCGGGACTACGCAGACCAATGAAGCGAGCCAGTGAATGGATTGCGGCCAGCCGCTGGTTTCGGGTGGTTATCCCGCATTTACGGGAGTCCTCCAAATGCTGTAGAAAGTGCCGCACGACCTCTGCGGAAAGATCGATCACAGAGATTTGGTCGACTTCCTTCTTTATCTGTAGGGCGGCGAATGGGAGTAGCAGGGTCAGGGTGTCTCGGTAACTCCGTTGCGTGTTTCGTGCAAGGTTGCATTCGCTCACAAGGTAATCAAGCAGAAAGCACCGGATCCAAGTGCCAAGGAGAGCCGTATCACTCATTTCCACCTCCGCCCACCGCATAAACGAGGGCTACATGCCGGAGCTTCCAGGCAAGGAGGCCCAGTCCGATTTCTATTTCATCGACCGGGCGGAGCCGGAGCAGATTGCGGCCACGCTGGTCGATATGGTGAAGACGCGAATACCGGCCAAATTCCGGTTCGACCCCATCCGGGACATTCAGGTGCTCTGCCCGATGAACCGAGGGTCGCTGGGCATCCGCGAACTCAACGTCCGGCTCCAGAATGAACTGAACCCGGCCCGGCCCGAAGAGCC
>JAIQFW010000133.1 GCA_020073105.1 Terriglobia bacterium | reverse complement strand
GCCCGTTAAGGATGTCATCTCCGCCACCTTTGAGTCTTGTAGGAAGTGATCTCCGCACTTGGCTTCGATTCTGGGCGGATTACGTGCAAACTGGAAGTCAACTGTTGCTAACAGGCGTGGGTGTTGAAAAAGTCACGATGATTTGAAGGCCGAGATAGAGCGAAAGCGTGTTATCAAGAGAGAGTTCCTACCCATGCTTCGCTGGATTTCTATTCTCGGAAGCCTGCTGCTCATGATGGGACGGCATGACCGCTCGGATGCATTGTTCTACTACTTCCGTCTGGAAGATCAAGTTCCCGAAAATCACCTGCTGCGACTCATCGAGAAGCACGTCAGCTTTGCGTTTGTGCGCGAGCGCTTGCAAGACAGCTACAGTGAGAACGGTCGCCCTTCGATCGATCCCGAGCTGTTGCTGCGTATCCTCTTGATCGGCTATCTCTACGGTATCGCGAGCGAACGCAAGTTGGTAGAGGAACTGCGCATGCACCTGGCGTGGCGCTGGTTCACAGGCTTGGGCTTCGATCAGGAGCCCCCCCATCACTCGACCTTTTCCAAGGTGGACCCTGCGTGTCGCTGGGGCCGTGTTTGAAGGTGAGGGTTAGGTTTATCGGGCTGCCGCCGCACTACGCATTACGCTACGGTTTTGCTTCGGCTACCGGAAATTTCCAACTACTTAGAGGTCGTCCGCCTCTTCTAAGTGCTTTAGATTGATATATCCGCCGAACTTTCACGGCGGTAACACGGGTTCAAATCCCGTCGGGGACGCCAACAAAATAAAAGAGTTGAAAAGCTTCGGAGAAAATCTCCCGGCCCGATGGGGACGATGGGGGGACGATGGCGGGACTTAAATAGCGAGTTCCGTGATCCGGGCATTTTCTTTGCACACTAGAAAAGCTCGCTTGAACGCGGCTCGCGGCAAAGGCCCTAAGTATGCGGCTTCGATCTCGGGCATGAAGTTGTGCCCATAAGCTTCTTCCGCTTTCCATCTATTTAGCAACTCGGAACCGGAGATGTAGGCAGGAAGTAGCATTTTGGATCGGTCAATTTCGATCCAAACCGCTCTCTCCCACATGGAGTGAAACGGAACGAAGTATGCCCAACACGATGATGGGCATCGCTCCTGGTAGGGCTCAGGGTCAAACCCGTCGAACTCAAAAAGGCTGACACCGCCGAGGAAGCGAACATACGGCAAGTGTTCCCGGTCTGCTAGTGCTCCCCAACGCTCGTTGTTCGGAATGTTAGGTTCCGGCAGTATCGCACCACTCTTCAAGATTGCATCGAACCGATCCGGGTGGGTTGTATGCCATAGCCTCCCAACGAGTTCAGCAAGTGTGCGCTCTCGCAAAGTAGCTTGTTTCGCTGCGACTTTTGCAGACTCAGCTCTTCGCTGATTCCAGGATTCTGTGAAGGCCCTTTTTCGTGCATCGAAGTTGTCCATCACAGCACGATTATACGGTGAGGGAATCCCTATTCTGGCAACACTCCTGCAAACGCGGTGTCCAACTTCCCGGCCGTGGCCTGCATGTATCCCGGAGAGAGGTGAGCGTACCGCTTCGTCATCTTCAGCGTCTTGGGCCCGAGCAACTGGCCCACACTGTAGAGATCCGCACCCTGCATCACGAGCCACGAAGCGGCCGTGTGCCGGAGCGTGTGGAAGCTCGCGTCCTTGATCCCCAACCGCTTGAACAGCCGCTTCGTCTCCACACTCAACCTTGCGCCGTCCACTCCAGGGAGCACAAGATCATCCGTCTGCGGCAGGCACTCCAGCACTTCCACAGCAAGGGAATTGAGCGGGACGGCCTTCGGTTCACCGTTCTTGGTGTCCGGCAGGAACATGACTCTCCGCTCCAGGTTCACATCGTCCCACGTGAGTGACAGCAACTCCCCAGGTCTGCAACACCCAATCATCCGGCGCCCTATACCGTGTATGCCGGCGCCAGGTCTGGAGACCTTCCGCCCGATATGGATCGAGCGGAATCGGTTTCTGTGATGCTTCGGTCTTGCACGGTCCAACTACCTGGAAAACGATTGACCGGGCGACGCTGATCTCGTTCGTGAGAAAGTTGATGTCTCGCCACTTGAGGGCAAAGAGCTCGCTCATCCGCAAGCCGTTGCCGAAGTCGAGCAGTACAAGAGTTCGTTCACGGAGGGCGAGACCTCCAATCAACTGACGCACTTCGGCTGCGCTCAACACGGTCCCGTTCTGCGTCGTCGTATTCCGAGATTCCGCTTGACAGCAGACTCCGTGTGGATAACAATGACTAGTGGTCGTACATGGTTATTGGTCAGTAATGCAAATACGTCACAAACCTGATTTCGCTGCCATCGCTGACGCTCTCGCCTCCGAGGACCTTCCCCACCTGCAAGCCATGGGACGGCGCGAGCGACGTGCCGCCCAGACTCGCGTGCGCCTTTTCCGGTGCGCGCTTCAGCTCTTTGCCGAACGTGGTTTCCCCAACGTCACAGTGGAGGACATCACCGACGCCGCCGACGTCGGTAAGGGGACATTCTTCAACTATTTCGAAAGCAAAGACGACGTCCTCGGTGTCGTGGCGGAAATCCAATTGGGCAAGGTACGCGAAGCCCTGGAACGAGCTGAAGCCGGGAAGCGCCCGGTTCGTTCCGTCATACAACACTTATTCCAACGCATCGCCGAGGAGCCGGCCCGCAGCCCTGAACTGGCACGAGCACTGATCTCATCTTTCCTGGCCAGCGAGCGCATTCGCCAGCATATGGACGGCAACATGTCGGAGGGCCGCCGAATGGCCGCCCGGATCGTCGAACTCGGACAGCAGCGGGGTGAGATCGATTTGGGGCTGAAGAAGGAGCAAGTGGCTCTCTTGCTTCAGCGGTCATTCCTGGGAACTCTGCTTTTGTGGTCTTTGCGCGGCGAGCCGAAGCTGCAAAGCTCGGTGGAGGAAACCTTTCAACATTTCTGGAGGGCCATTGCCGCCTCCGGTTAACGGTAAAAGCGATGAACAGGTATCTTCGCGGTCTTGTCATTTTCTTGCTGGGCGTTCTGACCGCTAGCGCGATCAGCACGGCCCAGGAACCAAAGCCCTATCGCCTGACCCTGCGCGACGCCATTGAGAAGGGGCTGCAGGCGAACCTCAGCGTCCTGCTGGCTGATACTCGCGTCGGAGAAGCCGAAGGTACTCGGATGCGGCGGTTGTCCGCGGCACTGTTCCCGCGCGTGCGCGGGCAGAGCTATGCCAATCTGCAGAACCGAAACCTGAGCGCTTTTGGGATCTCGTTTCCCGGAGTCCCGGAGGTCGTCGGACCTTTTTCCAATTACGACTTTCGCTTCTACGCCGACCAGAACCTTCTCGATCTGCAGAGTTATCGCACCTGGAAAGCCAGCGAGCGCGCTCTTGATGCCAGCAAAATGGATTATCAAGATGCTCGCGATCTTATTGTCCGCTCCATTGCCAGCCTCTACCTCAACGCCCAGGCTGCGGCTGCGCGCGCCGATGCGGCGCAGTCTCGGGTGACGGCCTCCAATGCCCTGTACCAGCTCGCCAAAGACAAGCACGATGCGGGGACGGCCACCGGTGTGGACCTGCTACGTTCCCAGGTGCAGCTCGCCAACGACAAGCAGGCGCTGCTGGCCGCACAGAACCAGTACAAGCAGGCGCTGATCGCCCTGGCACGGAATCTCGGCATGAGCCCCGGCACACCGCTCGAACTTGCCGAGCCGCTACGCTATCAGCCGTTGACCAGGCCGCAAGCCGAAAGCGTTCTGCCCGCGGCGCTGCTCTCCCGGCCCGACTACCTCTCGCTCGCCAGCCAGCGGCAGGGACTCGTCGAGCAGCAACGCGCCAGTCGCGCCCGCTACTACCCGAAGCTCAGCCTCAACGGGAACTATGGCGGACTTGGCCGCAGCATCGGCGGCGTGCAAGGTACCGGCGTGATCCAGGGCCAGCTCGACTTCACACTCTTCGACCGTGATCGCAGCGGCGAGGCGCAGGAACTTGCCAGCCGGCTCAAGCGTGTCGACGATCGGATCGCAGATCTGCGCCACGGCATCGACGAGGAAATCCGGGAAGCGTTGCTCAATCTCGAGTCGGCTGCCGAGCAGGTCGCCGTTGCCGAAGAAGGACAGGGCCTCGCCCAGCGCGAACTCGAACTCACCCAGGACCGATTCCAATCCGGCGTCACCAACAATGTTGAGGTCGTGACCGCGCAGGACGAACTCGCGCGCGCCCAGGAGAACTACATTCTCGCTGTCTCTGCTCATCTCGACGCGAAATTCGCACTCGCCCGCGCGGTCGGCGGCACCGAGAAAGACATTGGTCAATACTTGGGGAATCCGTAAGCCATCTGTAGAGCAGGCCGTGCTCGACTGGCTAGCCTGCGAGGTCTGAAGCCATGAAACGACGCATACGCATCTTGATCCTGCTAGCGGCGCTGATAGCCGCCGCCGTCTACTTCTATCCGCGATTCACGAAGAAATCCGAGCCCGCGCACCAGCTCACACTTTCCGGCAACATCGAAGCCCACGAGAGCCTGGTCAGCTTCAAGGTCCAGGGGCGAATTATCGAGCTGCCCGTGGAAGAAGGCCAGTGGGTGGAGCCTGGGACGCTCCTGGCCCGCCTGGAAGACGCCGATTACCGGCAGAAAGTCCGGATTGACGAAGCCAACGTGCAGGTCAGGGAGTCCAACCTTGTGCTCACCCTGGCCGGGACGCGCGAGCAGGAACTCAGGGCTCGTCAACAGACCGTGCTCGATGCGCAAGCCGACCTGCAGCAGAAGAAACTTGATTATGACCGCGCCCAGCGGCTCTTCGGCAAAGACGCGATCTCCGCGCAGGATCGAGACCTCGCCGAAACCGCCTTCAAACGCTCCGAGGCGAGCTTTCAGGTCGCGCAACAGCGATACAACGAAGCGGCGGAGGGTAGCCGCCAAGAGGACATTGCGATCGCCCGCGCCAACGTCCATGCAGCGCGCGCCAACCTGGGACTGTCGCGAGTGAACCTCGACTACACCACCCTCCGCGCGCCGTCTGCCGGCGTGATCACGGTGCGGCAGTCGGAACTGGGAGAGGTGGTGGTTCCTGGCACCCCGGTGGTCACGCTTGCCGATCTCGATCACATCTGGCTGCGTGCCTATGTCGCGGAAACCGATCTCGGCCGCATCCGTTGGGGCCAGGACGCAACCATCACCACGGATACGTATCCCGGCAAGCAGTACCACGGACGAGTTTCCTTCATCTCCTCCGCGGCCGAATTCACACCCAAGAGCGTGCAGACCTATAAGGAACGCGTCACGCTCGTCTACCGCATCAAGATCGACCTCGACAATCCCAATCACGAACTCAAACCGGGCATGCCCGCCGACGCTCACATTCCCCTCGCGGCGGGCACCCAGCCCATGCCGGGAACGCAGCGGGACAAGTGATGGCTGGTCAGGGCCAATCCGCAATCATGGCCGAGGGTCTCACCAAGAGTTTTCCCGGAGTGCGCGCCGTCGATCATCTCAGCTTCGACGTGCGCCCCGGCGAAATCTTTGGTCTGGTCGGACCCGATGGTGCGGGCAAGACGACTACTCTGCGCATGCTGGCCGGCGTCATGTCCCCCGACGAAGGCAAGGCAACGATCGCCGGCTTCGATGTCGTCGACGATCCCGAAGGCGCCAAGCACTACCTCAGCTATATGCCGCAGCGCTTCGGGCTCTACGAGGACCTCACCGTCGATGAAAACATCCGCTTCTATGCCGACTTGTTCGGCGTGAAGAAGGCCGAGCGTGAAGAACGTTCCGCGCAGCTGCTCCGAGCTGCCGGCATGAGCGAGTTCCCCACGCGCCTCGCCGGGAAGCTTTCCGGAGGCATGAAGCAGAAGCTCGGCTTAGTTTGTGCACTGATCCATCGCCCGAGGGTCGTCCTGCTCGACGAGCCAACCACCGGCGTGGACCCTGTCTCACGCCGTGACTTCTGGCGAATTCTCTACGAGCTGATTTCCGAAGGCATCGCCATCCTCACCTCGACCGCCTACCTCGATGAAGCCGAGCGCTGCCACCGCGTCGCCCTGCTTCATCAAGGCAAGCTGCTCTTCTGTGATACGCCCGCCAATCTCAAGGCCGGGCTCGGCAAGGGAGTTCTATCGGTGACGTCGACCGACCCGCGACGCTTGCGTGACGAACTCGAGCATGCGCAAGGCATCTCCAGTTTGGTGCTGACCGGCGACGGTGTCCACGTCGTCGTTGACGACGCGGCTCGCCGCATCGCCGAATTTGACACTCGTCTCAAGAGCGCGGCTGTCCCTTTCGACGCGATCCGTGAGGTAACGCCCACCATCGAGGATTTTTTCGTCGAGGCGGTCACCGCCGGCGGTGGAGCACCCCGCCATGATTGAGAACAACAGCTCTGTTGTGGTCGAGGATCTCGTAAAGCGCTTCGGTGACTTTGTGGCCGTCGACCACATCAGCCTCGAAACCCGCAAAGGCGAAATCTTCGGCTTCCTCGGGCCGAACGGCGCGGGCAAGTCCACGACGATTCGTATGCTGTGCGGCCTGCTCACCCCCACATCCGGCCGCGCTCGGGTGGCGGGATATGACGTCGGCCGCGAGCCGGAGTCGGTTCGCCAGAACATCGGCTACATGTCGCAGAAGTTTTCTCTCTACAACGATCTCAAGGTGGTCGAGAACATACGTCTGTTCGCCGGGTTGTATGGTGTCCCCTCCGGCAGTCTGAAGGGAAGAATTGACTGGGCGCTGGAGATGGCTAACCTCAAAGGCCAGGAGAACCTGATCACCAACACGCTCCCCGGCGGATGGAAGCAGCGACTGGCCCTCGGCTGTGCCGTGCTGCACCAGCCACCGATCCTCTTCCTCGACGAACCGACCTCCGGAGTCGATCCCATCTCGCGCCGCCAGTTTTGGGACCTCATCCACGGTATGGCCGCGGAGGGCGTGACCGTGTTCGTCACCACGCACTACATGGAAGAAGCGGAATACTGCAACCGGCTCGCGCTGATTTTTCGCGGCAAGATGGTCGCTCTCGGCACGCCCTCAGAGCTTAAGCAGAAGGCAATGAAAGGCGAGCTGCTCCTGATCGAGTGCGAGCCGCTTGGCCCTGCAGTGGAGTCCCTGCAGTCTGCTCCGGGAGTGACGGATGCCGCCGTTTTCGGGAACGCGCTGCATCTGG
Source organism: Terriglobia bacterium (assembly GCA_020073105.1). Classification (GTDB taxonomy): domain Bacteria; phylum Acidobacteriota; class Terriglobia; order Terriglobales; family Acidobacteriaceae; genus JAIQFW01. Next base: position 5,778 of record JAIQFW010000133.1, on the reverse strand, counting down.
TGGTACAAGATGCGGCAGCCGCGGTGCCACAACTGAGAAAGTATCTGGCCGAGCGCGGGATTACGGTCCGCCTCGTCGAAAGGATTCGCCCCAGCCTGGAAGACGTCTTTGTCTCGCTGACGACAGAGCGCAAGGCAGGAAAGGAACGGAGGACGCCGTGAGTCTGACCCGCTTTCTCGCCGTCGCCAGGAAAGAGATCGTGCAGATCCTCCGCGACTCGCGCAGCCTGATCATCGTCCTGATTATGCCCGTCGTCCTGGTGCTGCTGTTTGGCTACGGGGTCAATCTCGATCTCAAGCACCTGCCCATCTACGTCTACGACCGCGACGGCAGGCAGCAAAGCCAGGATCTGCTCAAGCGTTTTCAGGCCAGCGACTATTTCGAAATCGTGCGTGTCGTCAACGACTATCCGGCGGTCGGGCGCGCCCTCGACGAGGGCGACGCCAAGATGGGAATCGTGATTCCCTGGGATTTCTCTCAGCGCTTGCAGGATGGCCGCCCCGCCCGGATCCAGGCGCTCGTCGATGCCACCGACGACAACACTGCCAACGTCCTTATCGGCTATGCCCAGGCGATTGTCCAGGGATATTCCTCCGACATCCAAGTTGCCTGGCTGCGGGACCGTGGTCAGTTCGCCCAATCCGTTCCTCTCAGTGTCGAAACCCGCACCTGGTACAACGAGAATCTGGAAAGCAGTGCCTTCATCGTTCCCGGCGTGTTGGCGCTGGTGATGTCGGTCATCGGCGCGTTCCTGACCTCTCTTACGATTGCGCGCGAATGGGAGCGCGGCACCATGGAGCAGTTGGTCTCCACGCCTGTCACTCCGCTGGAAATCATGCTGGGCAAACTCGCGCCCTACTTCGTCATTGGCATGCTCGATGTCATCGTCTGCGCACTGATCGCCGTCTACTGGTTCCAGGTGCCCTTTCGCGGATCCCCGGTCACGCTGCTTGTCAGTTCCGCCATGTTCATGGTGGTCGTGCTTGCGCTCGGGTTCTTCATCTCCGTGGTCGCGAAGAATCAGCTGGCCGCCAGCCAGATCGCACTGCTTACCACCTTCTTGCCCGCTTTCCTGTTGTCCGGATTCCTCTATGCGATCGAGCAGATGCCAATCATTCTGCAGTGGATCACTCGCGTCCTGCCCGCACGCTATTACGTCTCGGTGCTGAAGAAAGTCTTCCTCAAGGGCACCCCGGTCACTTTGCTCTACGCCGACCTGGTGCCCCTGGCGGGATTCACGTTGCTGCTGGGTCTGCTCGCGACCCGCGCCTTCCACAAGAGGCTGGCCTAGGAGATGAATATGCTGGCGCGTCTCAAGCAGATGCTGATCAAGGAATTCATCCAGGTCTTCCGCGACAAGCGCGCCCGTGCCGTGCTCTTCGGCCCACCCATTCTCCAGATGCTCGTCTTCGGGTACGCTGCCACCTTCGAGATTCATCACGTTGCTACCGTTGTGCTTGACCTGGATCACAGCCAGGAGAGCCGCGAACTCATTTCTCGCTTTTCCTCCAGCCCATATTTTGATGTGCAACGTCAACTCACCGACTACCGCCAGATTGGTGACCTGATCGATCGCGGAGAAGCCACGGTTGGCCTGCAGATCAATGCGGGCTTCGCCGAGAATCTGCGCAAGGGCCAGGCGGCTCCTTTGCAGGTGATCGTCGATGCCACCAACTCAAACACCGCCCTGATCGCCGCCGGCTACATTAACCAGATTGCGCGCGGCTTCGCGGAGGACTACCAGCAAGACCGAATCGACCGCATTTCTCCCCAGATGATCGCCAACATCCCCTCCGTGCGGCTCGAACAGCGTCCCTGGTACAACCCTGACCTCCGGAGCCGATGGTTCTTTGTGCCCGGAATCATTGGCAGTCTCACCCTCGTGCTGGTCACCACCCTGACTGCCTTCGCCGTTGTCCGCGAACGAGAGATTGGCACACTCGAGCAAATCATGGTCACGCCCATCCGTCCGGCGGAATTCATTCTTGGCAAGACGTTGCCGTTTTTCCTGATTGGCCTGTTTGACGTTTCCTTGATTGCGACAGTAGGCACGCTGTGGTTCCAGGTTCCCTTCCGCGGACATATTCTGGTGCTGCTAGCCGGGGCAGTCCTTTTCCTGCTGTGCATGCTGGGAGTCGGCCTGTTGATCTCGACCGTCTCCTCTACGCAGCAACAGGCGATGGTGACCTCCTTTTTCTTTATCATGCCGGCCATAACGTTTTCCGGCTTTGGTTTCCCCATCAGCACCATGCCGCAGTGGCTGCAGTACCTCACCTATCTCAGCCCGCTGCGCTATTTTCTCGTGGTGCTCCGGGGAACGTACCTGAAAGGTGTCGGCCTGGACATTCTCTGGCCCCAGATGCTCGCCATGGCAGCGTTGGGGATCAGCCTGCTTGCGGTGGCCGTCCTCCGCTTCCACAAGGCATTGGATTAGTCTGTGCAACCGCCTGACTTCCGACTAGGACGTGCCGTGTCTTGCGCGAATCAGCGCGAGAAACTCGTCGCGCGTTTCTTTCTCTCGGAAAGCACCGAGCATGGCGGACGTGATGGCTGAAGAGTGCTGCCTCTCAACGCCGCGCATCATCATGCACAGATGTCTGGCTTCGACGACTGCTCCGACACCGGGGGAGCGCGACGCGTCCGCCAATTCGACGCAGTTCGGCTCGAAGTCCCATTCACGCTGAACCCCGCTTCTTACGAGCCGGAACGGAACCTGCTGTTTCGCAATAATGGGAACGGTACGTTCACCGAAGTTGCTCAGGAACTTGGCGTTGCGAATCCGGAGGGCCGCAGCCTGAGCGCCCTCTGGCACGATTTCGATGGTGATGGCTGGCCCGATCTCTGCGTGGCTAATGATATCTCGGAGAACAAGCTGTACCTGAACCGCCACGGCAAGTTTGTGGATGCCGGCCGAGACGATTGGGTCGAAGAGTACCGTGGCTCGATGGGGCTCGCCGCAGCTGGCTTCGACCGGGACAGCGACGACGACCTGTTCATCTGGCACTGGGTCGCGCAGGGATACAACCCGGGATCGCCGATTCTCTACCGCTTTGGGCTGCGCCTGAACTATCCTGCTGAAAGTAAGTAGAGGCCTCCGCGAGGAGCATTGCATGCGCTACTTCCGCTCAATGAAATATCTCCTTCGAGTCATGTTTCCTGAACGTGTCCGAACAGCAATGGGATGGTTCCCCAGATCCCACGCGCGTGTTTGCTCCACTGGAAGAGTACCTTCGCCGGCTCCGGCGACGGGCGGCTTCCTCCGCGAAGCCGCGCATCGGGAATCGCCTGTTTGACCGTATAGCGATGAATGCGACGGCGGTGTGATGCGGATCACAGACCCGCTCGCAAAACTGCCCTAACATGCAGTCGAGAGGCGGTACCTACGTGGTCGTGGCCAGCGTGGTACTGCTCTTGCCCTCCAAAGGTCTCATTTTCTGTCCATGTCGAGCCGCACACAAAGCCTCAGCCTAGTTGTCCTTTTTGCAGCTCTGACTCTTCCCTCCCTTTCCGCGCAGACGGTGCGTGTGGAAGGAGTTGTGCGCGATCCCAGCGGAGCCGTAATTGCAGGCGCCACCATCGCCCTGGAAAGTGGCGCGTTTCAAGCCATCGCGAAAACGGGTCATGATGGACAGTTCTTCTTTTCCGATGTTGCGGCCACATCCGGAAAGGTCGCAGTCACCGCAGATGGATTCAACCCGGCACAGGAGTCATGGAATCGAGAGACGACTCCTACCGGGGTAACCGCCATCCGTCTGGAAATCGTCCTCCGGCCGTCCGCGGCGAGCGAGCAAGTCACGGTGTCAGCAGCCCGCACCGAAGTGCGCCTTTCGGAGACGCCGGGCAGCACGGTTCTGCTTTCCACGGCAGACATCGCTGCAACATCGGCCTTGCGCGTCGACGATATGCTTCGCCAGGTTCCTGGATTTTCGCTGTTCCGCCGCTCTGGCAGTCGTACCGCGAATGCTTCAAGTCAAGGGGTCTCGCTGCGTGGGTTGGGCGGCACTGCCGCAAGCCGTGCGTTGGTGCTGGAAGACGGATTTTCGCTCGTCGATGCCTTCGGAGGCTGGGTCTATTGGGACCGCATCCCCAGAGCTGCGCTCTCCACCGTGGAGGTCTTCCGCGGCGGCGCGGCAAATCTTTACGGCAGCGATGCACTCGGCGGAGTTGTGCAGTTCACCACGCGCCCGCCCGAGGTTCCAGCTTTCAGCTTGGAAATGTCGTACGGCGGTGAGCGCACTCCTGATCTTTCGTTCTGGGCAGGTACCCGAGCGGGGAAGTGGGATCTGGCGTTCGCCACGGAAATGTTCCGCACCGATGGCTTTGTCCTGGTACCCACCTCGCAGCGCGGCTCCGTTGATACGCCCGCCAACTCCGAGAACGCAACCGTAGACGTGAACATCGGTCATCGGCTGGGAGATCAGGGAAGAGTGTTTGTGCGCGGCAGCTTCTTCACCGAATTCCGTCACAACGGTACGCCGATCCAAACCAATGACACCCACCTCGCAGAGGTCTCTCTCGGCCTGGTGGAACAGTTCGGCGCAAATGACTCATTGAGCTTTCGCGCTCACCAACTGGTGCAGGCGTACAACCAAAGATTTTCATCCGTCTCGTTGCCCGACCGCGACGGCGAGTCTCTGACCAATATTCAACACATCCCTGAACAGGTCGGCGGCGCAGACCTCCAATGGACGCACCTTCTCGGTCGACACCAAACTCTGCTCGCGGGCCTGGACCTGATGGAGGTGATGGGCGCGAGCGACGAACGACTTTTCTCAGGCCCTAACAGGAATCGCAATGGCGGCGGAAGGCAGCGCATCTTTGGGCTGTTCGGCGAAGACATTGTTCGCCTCAAGAATTGGACGATCATCCTTGCCGTTCGCATGGATCGGTGGAACAACTTCGACGCCAACTTAGTCACTGCCCCAAACTCAAGTTCACCGGCGGTGACGTTTTATCCCGATCGTACTGATTTAGTTGCCAACCCTCGCCTGTCCGTTCTTCGATCCCTAAACCGTCACCTGTCGCTTACTGGCTCCGTCTATCGCGCTTTTCGTGCGCCAACATTGAACGAGCTGTACCGCACGTTTCGAGTTGGCAACATTGTGACCATGAACAATCCTGCGCTCACTGCCGAGCGCCTCACCGGCGCGGAGGTCGGACTGAATGTTACGGCTTTGGAGCGCAAGCTCGAACTACGGGGAACATTTTTCTGGAGCGACATTGTCGATCCTGTGGAGAACGTCACCCTCGACCCGAACTCGTCCCCAATCAAACGGCAAAAAGCGAATCTGGGGCGTACTCGGTCTCGAGGCGTCGAACTCGATGGCGTGTTGCACGTCAAACGCGACGTGCAGATCTCCGCCGGATACGAATTCACAGGCGCTACAGTGGTCAGCTATCCGGTCGCTTCCCCTGCGGTCTCTCTCGTGGGTCTGGACGTTCCCCAGGTTCCCAGAAACGTGTTCACGTGGGAGGCCCGCTACTGGAATCCCTCGCGGCTTCTGCTCAGTGTCCAGGGCCGCTTCGTGGGAAGACAATTCGACGACGATCAGAACCAATATCGGCTCGACCGCTTCTATACCATGGACTTCCAGATCGGCCGCGCCCTCACGCGCCAACTGGAAATCTTTGCCGCTGCCGAAAATGTGCTCGGCCAACGCTACCAGGTAGCGCGCACGCCCGTCATAAACCTGGGACCGCCGATTCTCTACCGCTTTGGGCTGCGCCTGAACTATCCTGCTGAAAGTAAGTAGAGGCCTCCGCGAGGAGCATTGCATG
>JAIQFW010000132.1 GCA_020073105.1 Terriglobia bacterium | reverse complement strand
GGAGAACCTGCTGGCGAACGTGCTCTTCCAGGAAATGGTGGCCAACGTCAAGGTGGACGATGCGACGGCGCAGCAATATTACGAGCAGCATAAGTCAGAGTACGAGAGTGTGCATTGTCCACGATGTGCTCGGCGTAGGTGATTTCCGGGTAGTCCTTGGCAACATTGCGGGCGCAACGCAGGAACAGGCCGTCGGACAACTTCATGATGTTGGCTTTGTGGATGGCGTGAATCTTCTTCCTCTGGTTCTTGCGGGCATATTCGAAGGCGAAACGGGAGATGCGAGTGCACGCCTTCTCGGTCATGATCTTTAGGCTTTCCACCACGCCGGGGACGACTTCGTGCTCGATACCGGAGTACAGGCCCTCGGTGTTCTCCCTGACGATGATCAGGTCTACATCCGGGTAACGCGTAGGAATATGGGGGAGATTGCGAATGGGGCGAAAGTTCGCGTACAGCTCGAACTTCTTGCGTAGCTCCACATTGATGCTGGAGAATCCGCCGCCGATCGGCGTGGTGATTGGGCCCTTAAACCCGACGTGAGTACGCTCGATGGACTCGATCAGTTCCTTGGGGATGTACTCGTGATACTTCTCATAGGCGTCGGCGCCCGCTGCGAACGTTTCCCATTCAAACTTCAGGCCGGTAGCTTCGAGGATGCGTACGGCGGCTTGCGTGACTTCGGGGCCAATGCCATCGCCGGGAATGAGGGTGATCTTGTAGGCCATATCAACCGGTGAGGAACGAGAGCCTGCCCTGAGCGAAGTCGAAGGGATGCCCGTCCTCCACGGAGCGCTATTGAGTTTTCGCTGTGCTCTTGCTACGAATCTCGCCGCCGTCCTTCGTCTTCAGCAAGTCCTTGAGTTCGGTCATGAACTCTTGCACGTCTTTGAAGTCTAGGTACACCGACGCGAACCGCACGTACGCAACCTTGTCGTAGCGGCGCAGTCGATTCATGATCAGCTCGCCCAGTTCACTGGTTTTGCGCTCGCGCTCCGGCGACTCGATGACAAAACTTTCCGCTTCATTGACGATCTGCTCCAGTTTGCTGATCGGGACCGGACGCTTCTCGCACGCTCTGAGCAACCCATTGAGGACTTTCTGGCGATCGAACTTCTCCCGCCGGCCGTCCTTCTTGACCACCATATAGGGAATCTCGTCGATGCGTTCGTAGGTGGTGAAGCGCTTTTCGCACTTCAGACACTCACGGCGACGGCGGATGGAATCGGCTTCCTTGCTCTCGCGCGAATCTACCACCTTGTCATTTGCGAACCCGCAGAAAGGACACTTCATGGCGCTTGGGAATTAACCAGTGATTGTAACAGGCGGGAATCGATGTCGGGACGGGCGTCCCTTCGGCTTCGTTCAGAGCAGGCTCTCGCCTGTCCGCCGCGGCGTCAGGTGACCCTCGACTCCGGAATCACCGCACTGGCCTCTTCCTGCTGGCTCGCTTCGGCCACCTTCAGCAACGACAGTCGCTCATGATGGGCCAGCAGCAACCCCGCTGGAACCACCGCAACAAAAGTCACTAGCCAGAGCAATATCCCGCAGCTGACCGAAAGTTCCTGCGGAATGTGAAATATCTTGTCCATGGCTTCGATGGTGGCCAGTTGCGAACCGCCACCGACGCCCGGCAGTTGCACCATCGATCCGGCCATGCTGGAACCCATCAGGAGCAGGACGCGCGTCACGCTCATGTCCTGCATCGGAGCGCCGTAGGAGTGGGTCACCTCCTTGTAGGAGAGCGCGATCAGCCACCACATCACCAACGACACCACCGACAGTTGCACGAGCGAGCTCACGCTGTGAATCGTGTTCAGACCACTGGCAAACTCGCGGACACGCTGGGCGACCCGGTGTCCCAAATTCTTTGCCAGGTGGGAAAACCGCTGCTCCACCCAGTTGGCGATCGAGGAGCCATGGTAGTTCACCAGGAGAGCTCCCACGAGGAGGGCTACGACCAGCAACGACAAAAAATAACCCACGAGGTGCAGCCAGTGGAGGACCTCAGGTCTGCCCGCCGCAAAGGCGCGCAGCTTTGTGGGCAAAAAGATACCCGCGACCATGAGCACGGTGAAGGCCGCGAGGTCGAAGATCCGCTCGACCGCCCACACCGCCAGCTGCGAAGAAAAACTGAGGTTGACGCGGCGGGCGATCAGATATGGGCGGATCAACTCTCCGGGCCGTCCGAGCACCGCCAGTCCGGTAAACCCCACCAGGGTCGGAGAAATCATGGAAAAGCTCGAGACATCCTTGCGCACCGGCCGCAAGAAAATCTTCCACCGGATCGCCCGAAGAATGTAGGCGAGGTAGATCAGGACAATGCCATGAATCACGTGCCGCCAAGTCACGTCCCGCGAGTGCTCAATGAACTTGCCCCAATCAAAGGTGCGCCACTCCCGAAACTGCAGGTACACTAGCGCCGCCAGGACGGCCAGCGCCAGTCCGTAAACCGTGAGGCGATGTTTATTCATTTGTCTGTAACTCGAACGCACCCGGGCACAGAGGGTCCTTCTTGAAGGTAAATGACAGTGGGTCGAGGGTCAACGCACCGGGCGGGATCAACGAACCGGTGTTGTCGTTTCGGGCAGTCCGGCCTGGTCCACGGATGATGACTTCGGGGAGGCAACTTTTCGGGTAGTTCTTGCCGCCCTGCGCTCAGCCAGTTTCTTGCGGTTGAAATCGCGGACAATGTTCGCCACGTAGGCTTGGGTTTCGTAGTACGGCGGTACGCCGTGATACTTCTCCACCCGCTGCGGCCCAGCGTTATAAGCTGCCAGGGCTTTGATCTAGTCGAAGTTGTAGCGCTCCAGCAATTCCCGCAAATACCGTGTGCCGCCATCTAGGTTCGCCTTGGGATCGAGGGCGTCCGTTACTCCCAGCTGCGACGCAGTCTGCGGCATCAGTTGCATCAGGCCACGGGCTCCTTTGCGCGATACCGCCCTGGGATTAAAACCGCTCTCCGCGTGGATCAAGCTGTTCACCAGGTCAGGGTCGAGGTGGTAGCGGCCGCTGGTGGTGTTGATCAACTCGGGGAGTCCTTGCGGATTGGCTGAAGTGATCCCAGGCAAGGAGTCCGGTTCAAAGCGATCAATGTCGCGGGTAGGGACATCGACATATCCGCTCTTATCGTGCGTTACGTAGAGACGTGTGACCGAGCCGATCACCTCCCGGTTCTCATGGCGAATCGAAAAGCCGTTGCGCAGGACGGCAATGTCCGCAGCCACGCTGGGAACTACGTTCACCAGCACCAAGGCGAATACGAGCTTTCTTGTAAGGCACATGCGGCGCTACGAAAAACTAAACCCCCACTCGCGATCCCCAGAGCACTCGCTCAATGGCCGCTGCCACGCCGTTCTGGTCATTGGGCAAGGTTACCGCCCAGCCTCTGCCTCGTAACTCTTCGGATGCATTTCCCATGATAAAGGGCAGTCCTGCGAAGGCAAGCATCTCAATATCGTTGTAGTTGTCACCAATGGCCATGACCTGTTCGCGAGGAATGCCCCTGTACTTCGCCCAGCGCTCCAGGGCGTGGCCCTTGGAGCAACCCTGATTGAGTACGTCGACAATGGATAGATCGCGCACCGGGTACTCCGTGCGCAAGACTGTAATCTGTTTCTCGATGCCACTGTTCGCGATCGCTGTCAGGGCCTGGTGCATTGGCTCGATCCGACCGCAGAACATGGCCTGCACCGGGTCGGTCGTCAGCGCGTTTTCAAGGGGAATCACGAAATCGATGAACGCCAGGTTCTTCTCCAGCCAACGCTGAATGCTCCCTGTCAACTCGTTGCTCATCGATTCCAGAACGACAGCACCCTTGCCCTCGGTGTCGAAGGTCAGGACAGCATTGCCACGGAACTCCCGCATGGCAATGCAAAGCTTGCGACCGGTCTCGGCGGGCAACAAATCGCGATGGAAAGTTTCCCCAGAGAGCGACCGGGTAATGGCGCCGTTGGAACTGATTAGCCATAGATCAAACTCCAGCTGTCGCACGATGGGCAGGGCGAAGGTGTGCCGGCGTCCAGTGACCACCACCACCTCTACACCTTCTTGATTGGCACGGCGCAGTGCTGCCAGGTCGGCGTCGGAAATCTGAAACTGGGGATTGAGCAAGGTGCCGTCGATATCAACGGCCAGCAGGCGGATGGGAGGCGTCACCACGGGTCATTCTAACATCGGCTCCAGGCCGCGGGCTTCAGACTCCAGCTTGGCGGGGTTGGCCTTGCAGCCTGAAGCCTAGGCCTGAGGCCCATGCTATAGTCCGATGAAACCATGGGATCGCTCTTATTCTTTGCATTTTCGTGGTGGGGCATTTTGCTCCAGGGCTTCGCTATTGTGCATTTCATCCGCCGCCGCCCCGACACTTTCTGGCTGTGGATCATCCTGATCGGGGGCTGGCTCGGTGCTCTGGTGTACATCGCCGTCGAAGTGGTCCCCGATGCGGGTTTGTTGCGGCAATCCTTCAAAACCTTTCCGCGGCGCAAACGAATCGGGGAGCTTGAATCCGCCATTCTGGACAATCCCTCTGCCGGGAACTACGAAGAGTTGGCTGACCTGTACTTAGAAGAAGGGAAGTATGCTCGCGCCCGCCAGTGCTTTGACAAGGCAATCTCGGCGCGCACCGATTCGCTGGATCCGTTTCACCGGCGCGGTATCGCCGAGATCGGACTTGGCGACTTCGCCGCTGCCGTGCCTGACCTGGAACGCGTCGTGGCGCAGGATGCGACCTACGACTTCCATCGTTCTGCTGCCCTACTGGCCCACGCCTATGCCAATACCGGGCAGCCGGAGAAAGCCGAAGCGCTGTTTCGGCAAGTGACCCAGATCTCCACCTCCTCGGAAACCTACTACAACTACGCTTCCTTTCTGGCGTCGCAAGGCCGCAACGCGGAGGCCCGTGAATGGGCGCAGCGGATTCTTGCGAAAAAACCTACGATGCCGGGCTACCTTCGTCGGCGGGAGAGACCGTGGTTCCGAAAAGCGGCCACGCTGCTGTTGCGCTTGCCACGAGGGTGAAACGCGGTACGGTTGGAAAATCCGTCGGCTGGTGAGACCCCTGCTGGATGGTTCCCCTCAGGTTCCTTGCTTGGCCGCTAGGGCTTTTGGGCTGACCAGGGCCGCGGGATCTGCGCCGTGGATCGGGCCCGGCGTCATTACAGTTCGGGCCGCAAGCTGCTCAGGCAGCCCATCAGGCTTGCCGCCACTGACGGTGCCCCATCCCGGGGCAGGCTCTTCGCGACTCGGTAACATACCAACCGCCTGGTTCTTCCCCGACTCCTTGGCCTGATACAAGGCACAGTCTGCCAGACGCAATATGTCACCATAGGCGACGGTTTCAGGACCGCGCACATACCAGGGGAACACTGCCCATCCAATGGAGCAGGTGCAATCGACGCTGACGTCCCCGGCGAGTTCGAAGGGTTGGCTCCCCACGAAACTCAGGACGCGGGCCGCCAGAATGGCGCAGTCATTGCGGTCGGTATAACGGGAGACCACCAGGAACTCATCTCCGCCCCAGCGAATCAGCGCGTCCGAGTGCCGGATAGCGGAACTGATGCGTCGCGAAATCTCCACCAGCAGCTTGTCTCCCATGGCGTGACCGTAACGGTCGTTCACCTCTTTGAAAGAGTCAGTGTCGATGAGGTAAAACGCCAGGTCACGGTTCCGTTTGGCTTGTGAAGGCGCGGCGGGAGAATACGAACGAACCACCTGTCGTAGATCGGCATCGATGGTTACGCTGAGAAACCTGCGATTTCTGGCTCCCGTGAGCAGATCGGTCAGTGAGTCTTCGCGCAGGTCCCGATTGGTCCGGCCGAGCTCTTTGTCGGCGCGATGTTGTTTAATCCAGGTCAGTGTGCCCATCAGCATCATGGTGACCAGTGTCAGCAACAGGCGGAAGCCCCGCACTGCTGCAGGGGCTCGACTGAGGTACAGAGCCCACCCAGCCATGATCGGCAAAGAGAGAAAGGTCGCCATGGCCAGGCCTGAAAACCACAAGTCGCGTCCCTCGCTCTGGCCGCGCGCCGGTTCGGTCCGGAGGGGCAGCTTGCGGGCCGTCCATCCCATGCCGGCGAACCAGGCCATGGACCCCATCAAAGGCACGTCATAGAAGCTACCGGTGTAGTACTTCCCAAAATCAATGGCTACGCCAGCCGCGACCGAGCCCACGGCGTACAAGAGGCCGGCTCCGAACAAGTGCCCGTAGATGACTTTCCATGCACCCGTGGCGCGCCACCAGGCGATACCGGCGCATACCAGAAGTGTGAAATGCTCCAGGACGTACACCAGATCGAAATTGCGGCCATAAAGGTAGCTGTCCCGCCAGATGTACTGCCACGGAATCACGAGAAAAAGGTAAAGATAGACCCACCAGGTCAACAGCAAAGCGAAGTCAACCACACCCAAGGTCGAAACTAGTCCATCCGGTTCCGCGTCCGGCCGCACCGCGACCGCACCCATGAGTGGGACGAGATGCAAGAACAGAATTACGTCCCCAACAAAGGGATTCGGAACCTCCAGATGGAGGAAGACCTCGAAATAGGTCCAGAGAACTTGCGCACACAACCATAGGCCACACCCCAACGACACCAGCGTCCAGAAGAGCTTGGCCCGGCGGTCTGCGGCGCGGAGGTTAGCTAGAATGCAGAACAGAACCGCGACCAGCAGAAGGCACTGAGTGATGTCGCCGAACGCAGTCAGCACATAACCGTGAGGAACCGTGAGCGAAACGATGGCGCTCAAGAAGACCAGTTCACAGGTAAGAAACCAACACCTCTCCCGTGAGATGAGACGAAGCTTCACTCCTAGATTCTAGGCGGTGCGCCAGGCTCGCGGAGTTACCGAAGTCATCCCAGCCCGTTCCAATTGGGAATGTACTCCGGAGCGATTGTTCCCTGGTTCCGCCTAGGGCTCAGGCGGAACGGACGCTGGAAAGGCTTGCAGTTCCGAAGTCTGGTCGTCGGCCGGACGGAGAGGGATCACCCTGAGTTGCAGCGCGACGTGCGTCATTGGCTGCTTTGTTGGTCCAGGACAGTCCCACTACCACAGTTACAATTCCCAATAATAGCCAAGTCTCTGCTATCAACATCACCCAGTGCATGGTTCCCCCGAACCGGACAAAACGTCCGATCCACCGCGCAGGATTATAGAGAAAAAATCGTGCTCTGGGAACGGTGCAAATGTTTTCGCATAAACTGCAATCTCAGGCACACACGACGCTATCCTTTCCCCCGGCGCCTCCGTCTATCCCTTGCGCCTGGCCGGGTACCGGGAGGGTAACGCTCGTCGGAACCCGGCCCTCGACTTCGACGTACCATGAGAGTACTAGATGCGTGTGTTATTCGATATCTTCGCGCAGACCCTTCGTACCCTGTGGGCCCACAAGCTGCGTTCATTTCTTACCATGTTTGGAATTGCCTGGGGGGTGGGGTCGCTCTTGCTGCTGGTTGGCTTGGGCGAAGGCTTCCGGTCCGGCAACCGGAAGCAATTCAATGAGATCGGCGAGAATGTCTTGTTCATCTTCGGAGGCCGTGCCCCCGCCCTCAATGGCAGCTTCACCAGTCTCCGGCAGTACTATCTGACCTACAAGGACTTTCAGGACGTCGTGGCCGAGTGCCCCGACGTGGGCGCGGCCGTGCCCATCATTGCACGCGATGACATTCGTTCGGTCAGCGACTTCTATCAGAGCAGCGGGCGTCTCATGGGCGTCCCCCCGGATTTCAGCCGGGTGCGCTTCACTCCGGTGGCGGATGGCCGCTGGCTCGACGAAATGGACGATACCCAGAAACGGAATGTGGTCGTGCTGGGAGACGAAGCCCGCCGCGTCTTGTTTCCCGGCCGTCCTTCGATCGGCAGCACCATCTTGTTGGCGGGGATGCGCTTCCAGGTGATCGGGACCCTGCAGCGCATCGGTCACGGCGACAACAACACCATGAACTTGCGGATCTTTATTCCCTACCAGACCATGCGCGACCGCTTTCCTCCCTTGAACGTGGGTGAAGTCGATGACGCTATCTCTTTCATCAACTATCAGCCCAAGGTCCGCGAGCGGAATGAAATCGCCAAACTGGAGGTCCATAAAGTCATCGCGCGCAATCATGGTTTTGACTATCACAATGCCGATGCCTTCGACGAGTGGGACACGGTTCGGACCTCGGAACAGGTAGGCAAGATCTTCGACGCCATGAACATGTTTCTGGGCAGCGTGGGCCTGGTTACGCTGGCCCTCGGTGCCATCGGAATTATCAACATCATGCTGGTGGCGGTGGCGGATCGCACCCGGGAAATCGGTCTGCGCAAGGCGCTCGGCGCCACCAACCGCAGCATCATGTTCCAGTTCTTCGTCGAGGGCGCGTTCCTGACACTGCTTAGCGGCGGGCTCGGCATGGGGGGAGCTGCAGGGCTGATGGCGGCCCTGTCCACTTTGCCGTCGCCCCCCGGCTGGGACACACCCAAACTGGTGCCGATGACCGCCGCTCTCGCCATCGGGTCGCTAGCCTTCGCCGGCATCGTTGCTGGCCTCTATCCTGCCCGCAAGGCGGCAGGGCTTCAGCCGGTGGAGGCTCTGAGAAGGGAATAGCATGAAGCGCGATTTGCTGCATCAGGCTTACGGCGCCATGCGCCACGATCTCCGCAAGACCGTGCTCACCATGCTGGGCATGGCGTGGGGCATTGCCACGGTTGTCCTGCTGCTGGCTTATGGGGAAGGCTTCGCGCGCGCCATTGAAAACATCTTTCACAGCTTTGGCGCCACTGCCGTCGGCATATTTCCCGGTCGTACATCTGAGCAGGCGGGCGGCAATAAGGCCGGCGTGCAAATCCGCTTTACCAAGGACGACATAGAACTGCTGCGCAACACCGTCCCGTTGGTTCGCCACATCTCCCGCCAGTCGGACAAGCAAAGCAAAGTCCAGTATGGCCCGCGCTCGTTCAGTCTTCCGGCGTGGGGCATCGATCCCTCGATCTACGACATCTGGAACCTGCACGTCGAGGACGGCCGTTTCCTGAACGATCAGGACAATCTCAGCCACGGCTTATACGCCGTACTCGGTTCGGAGGCGAAGGACAAGTTGTTCTCCGGACGGCCCGCCGTGGGCGAATCGATTCGCATCGATGGCGTCTCCTTTCAGGTGGTGGGCGTGCTCCAGGCGCGCATGCAGGAGGGGGACGATGACGACAACCGCGTGATCTATGTCCCGTTCAACTCGGTCGACGTTCTCCTGGACAATCATTACTTAAGCGGAATTTGGCTCAGCTCCGAAGGCCTGGACCACGACAAGCTCGATCGCACCGTTCGCGAGTCCCTCGGACTGGCCCACGGTTTTAAACCGACCGACAAGCGGGCGGTCTTCTTATTCGATGCCCAGAAGCAACTTGAGCAATTTGGCATCATCAGCATGGGACTGAAGATCCTGCTGGCGTTCATCGGCACCGTTACTCTGGGCATTGGCGGCGTAGGTCTGATGAACATCATGTTGGTCTCGGTGACGCAGCGCACCCGCGAGATCGGCGTGGAAAAGGCCCTTGGTGCCCGCAAGAAAGACATCCTGTTTCAGTTTCTGGCCGAGGCCCTGGTGATTACCGCGGTAGGTGGGCTGTGCGGCATTTTGCTCTCCTATATCATTTCGCTCTCCGTGGGGACACTGACCCTCTACAGCGCGCTGGCGCAACATGCGTCGGCTGGAGACATCCGGCTGATCGTGGCCCCGAAGACGTTGATGATCGCCACCACCATTCTGGGAGTGGTCGGGATCGTCAGCGGCATGTTTCCCGCGGTGCGGGCGGCGAATCTGGATCCCATCGAAGCGCTGCGCTACGAGTAGACCGCGACCCTCTCCCGGTCGATCACCCTGCATCTTAAAACTTCGTCGTTAGCTAACAACCAAAAGGAAATTGAGTGGCGAACGTTTCTCTGATTCGGAATGCAATCAGTCAACGTAGGTGACGGACAGAAATACGCCGCGGGAGTTTATCCTACGTCGAGAGAGAACTGGGCGCACAATTTTAGAACCTATCCCGCGCCCGTTCATCATCTCCAAACCAACGCACCTGGCACCAAGTTCCTTGCGGAAGGATATCGAATCGACTACATCACCGTGAACGACCCAAACCACCCCGGAGAAGCAACCATCTTTTGCACGAGCAACGACGGGCAAAATCCGAGCGACTGCAGTTGGCTGTCCGGACAGCAGATTTACATCTCCGGAAACACCAATAATGCACTGAATGGGGTTTGGCTGGTGAACTGTGACACCAGCGGAACAGGCGATTGCAGCGATACTAACGAACAACAGCAATGCACCACCAATCGCCTTTCCTTTTGCGCCGGAGCCAGTCTTGCCTCTGGATCTGGCGGCATCGTCTGGGGGCCGGATTATTGGCCGGTAGTGATGCCGTTTGCAGTACAGCATGGCGTCACTTCAATTGAGGTTTGGGAATGCAGTCTGGACTATGCATTTGGGGCGAATCAGGGCGGCTTTACGACGACGCAATGGGTTTCTGATTCTGGTGGCTCTGCCGGGTGCGCGGATTGGGGTGTGATCGGCGGACAATCAGGCGCTGATCTAGGCTACCAAAACACCCTTGGCGACACGAGGATAGGTCAGCCAACTTCAACGAGTGTTCGTGCTGGTCAGGGTACATTTGTAAATGGAAGCCAATTCTGATGAATTGCCGATATCGTGCTGCGATCCTTGACAGAGTCTTTTTACCCTAATGTAAACGGAGTTCTCTTACGCTAGAATGCGGTTGCCGTGTACATGATCAGAATCTGCTACTGCTTGGCCATAACCATTTTGACTTGCGGCTTTGTGTTTGGTCAGACACAGTACAAGGTCGTGTGGAGCTTTGCTGGTGCTCCAAAGGATGGCGCGACGCCGACCGGCAATCTCGTAGCTGATAGCGCAGGTAATCTATACGGAACAACAAGCGGAGGGGGTTCTGCACCTGCTTGTGCCCCAATCGGGGGGTGTGGGACAGTTTTTCAACTTTCGAAGAACCCTGACAACACTTGGACTGAAACCGTGCTGTACAGTTTTTGCTCCAATTTCTCCGGCAGTGGGTGCCTCGACGGTGCCTATCCGAAGGCCGGTCTCCTCGTCGACTCTAGCGGTAATTTGTATGGCACAACATCTATTGGAGGCAGCAGTACAGTCTGTGGTTTTGGGGGATGTGGCGGCGGCACTGTCTTTAAGCTTTCCCCGCCGACGTTACCAGGGGGGACCTGGACGGAAACGGTTTTGTATGACTTCTGCACTAATACTGACAAATGTCTCGATGGGGCCGTCCCCCTGAGTACATTGACAAGTGATGCATCCGGAAACCTGTACGGCACAGCCAGCGTTGGCGGCAATGGGCACGCTTCCGGAGGGCTCGTGTTTGAGCTGTCGCCTGGCCAGGGAGGTTGGACAGAGAAAGTGCTCTACAGCTTTTGCTCGCTCGGTTCAGGAGAGGCCTGTCCGGACGGCAAGCAACCTATGGCTGGGGTGACCTTCGACAAGAAGGGCAACCTCTATGGCACCACGTATCTCGGTGGATCTCAGGATTTCTCGGGCGGGGGCACGCTGTACAAGCTGACGCCAGGCCCGAGTGGGTGGACGGAATCGGTGCTCTTGGCCGGTCGTGGTCCTTCTGGCGCCGGGCCATTAGGGATGGTGACGTTCGATCCCTTCGGCAATATTTTCAGTACCTTCTCAGCTGGCGGCCCGGCGGGAGTGGGCGGTGTTTTCAGGTACGTCCCTGGGGTTGGACGCAACCTCTTCTGGTTCGATGGAAAGGATGGCTACGCGCCCGCAGCGGGGGTACTCATTGATTCCAAGCGAGCAGCCCTGTATGGAACCACCTCCGGAGGCGGATTCACCTTCGGAACCGTGTTTCAGATTTCAGCGCGGAAACAGGAAACTGTTTTGTACAATTTTTGTTCGCAGCAGAACTGTGTGGACGGTTTCGATCCCGTTGCTGGTTTGATCATGGACAAGAGCGGGAATCTCTACGGCACTACCAAGATGGGCGGGGCAAACAATCTCGGCGTAGTGTTTCAAATCACCCCGGCAGCAGATGAAAATCCAAAAGGCCGCCCAGGTTCTATTCGGTCACTGCTTGCGGGAACGAAACTCCCACCGGCAATCCGAAAATGAATCCCGCCGGCACGGTAATGTTCGGATACCCAGCCACCGCCGCCGCGTTCGAGCTGCCTGTCCCGGCGGAGCTGTCTCCATTCACCCAGTCGGTCGGCCAGGCAGGTCCAGCGGTTGGCACCATGATCGCATCGAGTTGGTGCTTGTCCATCACCGCATCAATACCTTCTTTCTGCGACAGCCGGTGATTTGCCTCGAGAGCGTCGATGTACTCCTTATTGCTCAGCGGGCCCTTGGCTTCAGCTTTAATAAAAACATCCTGGCCGAAGTAGGGCATTTCTTTGTCCCGGTTGCGATCGTTGAAGTCGATGAGGTCTTTCAATGATCCCGGCGCTCCGGGGCGACCCGCCAAGTAGGCGTTGAGATCCGCCTTCAATTCGTACAGCAGAACTGTGAATTCGGTTTCATTGAACTTCCCATGGGTTGGCAAGTCTGCTGGATCGATCATTTCCGCCCCCTGCCGCTTCATTTCTTCGATCAAATCGTTCATGAGGCGGTCCACCGCATCGCTGAAGCCGAAATACTTTCGCGCCACGCCGATGCGCGCCCCACGTAATCCCCTGGGATCCAGGAAGCTGGTGTAGTCGGGCGCCGCTTTTCCTGCACTGGCCGCGGTGGCGCTGTCGCGCGGATCAGGTCCGGCGAGCGCATTCAGCAAAATGGCGGCATCGCGCACGGTTCGGGCCATGGGCCCGGCAGTGTCCTGACTGTGCGCAATAGGAATGATTCCTGTCCGGCTGATGAGCCCGAGGGTTGGCTTGATGCCGACCAGACCGTTTGCCGAAGAAGGGCAGACCACGGAACCGTCCGTTTCTGTGCCCACGGCGGCAGCGCATAGACTACCGGCAGCAGCAACTCCCGAGCCTGAGCTCGATCCGCAGGGATTGCGATCCAGCGCATAGGGGTTCTTCGTCTGCCCACCGCGTCCGCTCCATCCGCTGCTGGAATGGCTGGAGCGAATGTTGGCCCACTCGCTCAGGTTGGTCTTGCCTAGAATTACTGCGCCCGCCTCCCGTAGTTTCTGCGCGACAAAGGAGTCCTGCTTCGGCTTTGATCCCAGCAGTGCCAGCGAGCCTGCCGTAGTTTGCATGCGGTCGGCGGTGTCGATGTTGTCTTTGATCAGGATGGGAATTCCGTGCAGCGGGCCGCGAATGTGTCTCTCACTGCGTTCTTTGTCGAGCGCATCGGCGATGGCCAGAGCGTCGGGATTGACCTCGATCACGCTCGCCAGCGCCGGCCCCCGCCGGTCCATCTCCTCGATGCGGGCGAGATACATTTCGGTGATCGAGCGCGCACTATATTTTCCCGAGAATATGCCCGCCTGCAGCGCGCTGATGGTCGTTTCATCGAGTTCGAACGGCCCAGGCTGGCTCTGCGGTGCCAGCGCCACTTCCCGCACACCTGCCAACGCCGGCAATGTCGCTGCGGCCACGCCACTCAAAACACCGGTTTGCAGAAAATGCCGTCGCCGGGGGGAACTGCACTGATCGTTGGGCAAGGGGGTCTCTCCTCTTGGGGAATGGCTTGCATCGTGAGAGACGGAATTATAGGAGATCGGTCAACCCGGAGTGTCACCGGTACGGCCAGCATCGTGGCCTTCGACCCATGGGCCGGGCGACCGCCCGGGACGGCGGATCACTCTACGGCGTCTGAGAGTCCAGTCGAGACCGCGAAGGGGGACTGGCGCCCAGTCTACGAGGGCGGCTTGGTGTCCAGCTTCTTTCTGATCCGGCGGAGTTCGATGAAATTCAGCGCCGTCATGGTGCAAAGAACGCTGCCGAACAAGATCATCAGAGTGTTGTCCATCGAGGCGGGCTCCTCTCCCGCTTACACTTGGACTTCTATTCCATAACCTACACGTCCATCTGACATTACCAAGAAAAATACAACAAAACCGCAAGTTCCACTGTTAGCGTTCTAGCTTCGGCTTCGTACCAACGATAGTCCGCAAGACCTTCCCCACCGCGTATAATATGTAAGCTCATGCCAAAATATTCAATCGTTGTGCCCCTGCACAACGAGCAGGAAAATGTCACCGACCTCTACGACCGCCTAAAGGTGGTGATGGAAGCCAGCCACGGCACTTTCGAGCTGGTCTTCGTGGACGACGGTTCGGACGATCGGACGTTCAACCTGCTGCGCGAAATCGCCGCCGTGGACAGCCGAGTCGCGGTGGTGCGGCTGCGCCGCAATTTTGGCCAGACTTCTGCCCTGGCTGCCGGTTTTGACCATGCTCGCGGCGAATACATCATCGCCATGGACGGCGACTTGCAGCACGATCCAGCCGATATCCCCCTCTTTCTGGAGAAGATTTCCGAGGGCTATGACATCGTCAGCGGATGGCGCAAGCGCCGCACCGATAACCTGTGGCTGCGCCGCATTCCCTCGCGTTGCGCCAACTGGGTCATGGCCAAGCTGAGCGGCGTGGACATTCACGACTTTGGAACCACGTTCAAAGCCTACCGCCGTGAAATTCTGGAGCAGGTCCCGCTCTATGGTGAGCTGCACCGCTTCATTCCGGCTTTGGCTTCCTGGTATGGGGCCTCGATCTGCGAGGTTCCGATCCGCAATGTAGTCCGCGAGCGCGGCAACTCTCACTACGGGCTCTCGCGGACATTCCGCGTGTTCTTCGATCTCATCACCATCCGCTTTCTGCTGCGCTATTTGTCCCGACCGCTGCACTTCTTCGGCACGGTAGGAATGCTCAGCATTTTTGCCGGGAGCGGAGTGGCCGGTTGGTTGATGGTGGAGAAGTTTCTGAACCACTCGGCCATCATGGCGACGCACGGCCCGCTCATGCTGTTTGCTGCCGTCCTGTTGCTGGCCGGTTTGAATATGCTGGCAGTCGGACTATTGGGCGAGATGCAGGTGCGCCACTACCACGAGCCCACCCGCCGCGCGCCTTATTATGTGGACCGCGTCCTCCGCGCCCACAGCAGCGAAGAGCACAGCGTCTCGGAATAACTCGTGTAGCGCGGACATTCTTGTCCGCGAATCTACTTCCCCCACGCCTCCTTGTTCACCACGTAAGGCATCTTGGTGATGTCCCCGCCGTAGTTGCCCTCCAGTACATCGATCAACCCCTGCACGGTTCGTCCTGCCATCCCACGGTTGGGGTCGGTAGACAGCCGCGTAATCCGTGCCGCGCTGGCAAAATGCGGCAGCAACCGGCAACGGTCTTCAATTGCCGGATCGCGCAGCGGCGAATCCCCCGGCAAAGGCTCCTTTTCGTACACGTCCAGCGCCACGCCCGCAATCCAGTTTTCACGGAGCGCCTTGGCCAGAGCTGCCTCGTCCACTACTGGCCCACGTGAAGTGTTCACCAGGTAGGCCGTCGGCTTCATCGTCCGCAAGGTCTTTTCGTTGAACAGATGATAAGTGGGTGTCGTGGTCTCGCCCTCGCGCAGCAGGGGCACGTGCACGCTGACGAAGTCGGCTTCGGCCAGCGCTTCTTCCAGCGGCACATACTTGATCCAGGTTTTGTCCCGCGAGAAGCCGTGCGCATGGCGTATGTCCTTCATCTCCTGGACCGCTTTCACGTACTCATGGTTTTGGTACGCCGGGTCATAGCACAGGATGTTCATGTCGAAGCCCGTGCACTTCTTGATCAGGGCCAGCCCAATGCGTCCCGTCCCGATGACTGCAATCGTCTTGCCCGTGACTTCGTCGCCCAGGAAGGGAAGATAAGGATGCCAGTATCCCCACTTGTTTTCGCGCGTGAGATGCTCCGCCGTCCACATCTTGCGCGCCAGTGCTCCCATCATGAAAAAGGCAAACTCTGCCGTGGCTTCGGTGAGTACGTCGGCGGTGTGAGTGAAAGGAATCTTGCAGCGGTTGGCGTCGGCGCGATTGATGTTGTCGAACCCGACGGCTATCTGAGCCACGACTTTTAACGTTCCCTTGCCAGCCTCGAAAACCTCGGCGTCGATGGGATCGCGCAGCGTGGTGATGAGACCATCGATCCTCGATTTCACTTTTTCGATGATTAGACTCTTCGGCGGCGCTTCGGGCTTCGGGTAGACCTCGACCTCGTACCCTCGCTGGCGCAACAAATTGATGGACTCGCCAATGTCGCAGGTGGCAAAAACACGGAATTTCTTGCTCATGGTTGTCTTGGATTGCTGCGGATCTTGAACTCGCATCCCCGCGGAAGCGATTCAGGCGCACATCATCTTACCCTACCGCATTTGGGAATGGCGACTGGGGTGGACGGCGCTCAGCCGCCACTTTCAGGGCCGGGGCAATGAGCAACCGCCCAACCAACCACAGAGGACACGGAGTTCCGCAAAAGACCATGTTTACAGTGCTTTTCTCTGTGCTCCACTGTGGCCTCTGTGGTTAGAACCGGCGCGATGGTCAAATTAACTCACGACGAAGTGGTGCGCTAGGAGTCATCCTCTGCCGCCCAGAAATGGGTCTCCCCACGCATCCTGCATCGCTCCTACTTCGTCCACCGCTTCGGCTGCGATTGGCCGCGGGATCGCGAAGTATTCTTCGATTTTGTCGATGAGTTCTCCGCGGTCTGCGAGGACGCGGACAGTGAATTGGGCCCCTTGTGCTTGGATCAGCGCGAAATTGTGGATCACCACAGAGCGGTCCGGCCAGAAGCGGGCGAGTAAGAGCGAGTTCAGAAATGTAGCGTCCGCCCGGAAAGAGTCGGCAATAACCTTGCTGAAGTCCTCCAGCCGCCTGGGCTCCGGCTTCGCCAGATAACCATGCTTCAGCGTCCCATCTCTGTGCAGCTCCAGGCGGGAACGACCGCCGGCGTCCTGTGGCTTCAAGACGTAACGGTCTCGCCCGAGTGTGACTACGTAGTCCGCCTTCAGGTCACGAGGCAAGGGGGAAAGTAGCGGCGCGGCGTAGCCCGTATCCACCAGATATTCCCGCCCATCCACCGTGACCATGCTTACCATGTGGACATCCGGCGTGGCCATGTCCGCGGCGCACAGCTTCACCTGATACCCAAGGCTCGTAAGCAGGGAATAGAAATGAAAGTTGTTGGAATAGCAGGTCCCGCCGAAGTGAAATTTCTCGATGCCATCGAGGGAGCGGTGAATGTCGAGCAGGAAAGTTAGGCCAAGCTGCTTGCGATAGTAGAGCTTGGAAATATTCTCGAAGGGAACGCGAGTTAAGTGCGCGCTGACTAATTCATTCAGTGCGGGCAGAGACGGCGTCCGTGCTCTGACGTTCAACAGGCGCAGATATCTTTCCATCGTGCCGGCATCGAGCTGTTCGGTGGACGCCGCCTGTGTAAACACCATCTCTGCCGCCCGCCCGTCCTTCGGCTTAGTGTTGCTGCGCGCTGACCTCGACGTTGAAGCCTCCGCCGTTGTCTCCGACGCTGATGACTTGGTCCCCGCCTCCAGCCGCGCCCCAAAATCGACCACAACAATGAGCCCAGCTACCAGCCGTGATCAGCCAATTGCAGAATCGTTGAGTTGAACCGAATCGTAGGAACCTGTTTTCACCTCTTGCACATAGCCTTGGGTCGTCAACGCAGGCTGGGCCAGCCTACTGCCCAAAAATGCCGAATGCCCCTTGCTGTCGGACCCCTTGGTTTATGAAATGCCCGACCTTGATGGCGAACGGGCCGCTGGCGTTCGTAGTGTTCAGGTTCCAAGCGTTCCAGGCATCGGGGTTGGCAGAGGTTTGCCGTACCACCAGCCAATACTGCGTTCCCCCCGTGACCGGGATCCCGGTAGGGAAGTCTTGCGTCACTAAATCGCAGCACGTGCCGAGGCTTGGCAGATTTGCCGGAGTCCATTGTGCGATTACAGCACCAGGCAGGCCGTTGTCGTCTGAACGAAGTGAAACCGAGATCGCGTTGGTTCCGAGCGCATACCCCAACGCCACTTGCACCTGACCGATCGTGGCGTCGACGGCAGGAGTGAACCCGTTCGCCACCTCGACTGCCACGCCGACCGGCGACGTCGATCCTGCGCTGGTCAACGCCGTGCAGCAGTCGTACACGTCATCCTCGGTTCCAAGATTGCTGTAAATGGTGCTGAGTCCCGGCGTCGCCGCAGTGGCGCCCCCGAGAGCCTTGTCAGTTTCGCTTGTCTTTGCTGGAGCTACAGGCTCTGGAGTTTGGCCCTCAGCAAAAGTGAGCAGCACCTGATACCAGTGCGGCCCACCGAGAGGATCATCGTTGAAGTCGATGATCGTCGTATAGTGGTTATCGGCACTGGGATACTGGTAAACCGTGGCCGATCCGCCGTCGGGAGCCTGCAACACCTTTAGGCCCTTGATCTGATACCGGGATGGAAGCGGGAATGCCAGCGTG
Source organism: Terriglobia bacterium (assembly GCA_020073105.1). Lineage (GTDB taxonomy): Bacteria > Acidobacteriota > Terriglobia > Terriglobales > Acidobacteriaceae > JAIQFW01. Next base: position 6,630 of record JAIQFW010000132.1, on the reverse strand, counting down.
AGGGTGGAAGAGTCCACCTGCTCGAAGTTGCAACTCCAGTCGTTGCATGGCCAGCTCGGGATCCAACTGAGATACTGCGTGTTCGGGGCCTGCCGGTCCATCAACAGTCCAGTCGGCCAATTTCCGTAGTAGCGCCCCACCACAACGTAGTCGAGGTGGTGCCAATAGACTTTCTTAGGCCTGAGGACAAACAAATCTCGCCCATCAATCAAGGCCGTGATGGTGACATTGTGAAGTTTATCGGCCCACTGGGGCGCTTGCGCTGAGGCCGCTTGCGCCATCAGCATGAGTATGATTGCGATACTTAACGCTTTCAGCATTTTCATCTTTTCCTCCTCATAGTGGTTCGCGGTAATGAGCAAAACCGAATTGCCGCAGTCGAAGATCATGAGCGCCAGAGAGAATCAATGGACCTGCATCACGGTCCTGTGACCTCGACGTTGAAGCCGCCGCTGTTGTCGGCCACGCCGGTATCGTTGATGCCCAGAAAAAGTGTTCCAGCCTTCTTTACCGCGAAGCTCTTACTCTCGCCAATAAAAAAGAGCCACCCGGGCATGATGCCGACGCGGGCCGCATCCTTGGTGGCGTCGATGGCTTTGAATCCCGAGTGATCAACCCTCGCTTGCGGAACAAAGGCACCGATCAGGGCGGCCATTTGTTCTATTTTTTTGTGTGGGGCGATGCCTTTAGCTTCCTGCAGCGGATACTGCCCGCCGTTCGCGGGATACGGCCCGCCGTTCGGGCCGACCTCCACGCCGGGCACGCCATAGTTCACCGTGCCGCTCACATAGGTGACGGTAATCGTTCCTGGTCCGCTGACTGTGATGGCGGGAACCATGGGAGCCCGCAGGTCCACCGGGTTGCCAAAATATCCTGACGCATTCCCCGGGACGAACACCTGGGTTTGTGCAGTCGCTGCAACCGTTGCTGTGGCAACGAACAGTAACAATACAAGTGCAGTTTTCGTGCTTGTCATAATGTCCTCCTTCCCACGTTTCCGTGGCTGACCTATGAGTTGTCTTCACTCCCTTTGAGGCGCATTTGCCTCACTGCACCGTGACCTCAACGTTGAAGCCGCCGCTGTTGTCTCCCACATACATGTCATTGATTCCCAGGAACAGTGTCCCAGCTTCTTTCACAGCGATGGCTTTGCCTTCGCCAATGAAAAACAACCAACCGGGCATAATGCCGACCCGTGCGGCATCCTTCGTGCCGTCAATCGGGCTGAAACCTTTGTGAGTTAACCTTGCATGTGGCACGAAGACTCCGATCAAGGCACCATCGTTGTTTACCTTGCCTCCCGCAACGCCCTTGGCCTCTTGAAGCGGAAGCTGCCAGGTGCCCACATCCCACGGTCCGCCATTCGGGCCGACCTCGAAACCAGCACCAAAATCCACCGTGCCGCTGACATAGGTTACGGTAATCGTCCGCGGCCCATCGACTGTAATCGCTGGCACTAACGGCACGATCAAGTCCACTTGATTTCCGAAAGCACCATTAGTATTGCCCGGTACAAATACCTGCGTCTGAGCAGTTGCCACGATGGTTGCCGCGGCAACGAACAGTAAAAGTACGAGTGCGATTTTCGTGCTATTCATCTTGTCCTCCCGCCACGCTTTGGTGGCCGTTATGAAAGCGTCTCGCTCCGAGATTCAAGGCGCGAAGCGAGCGACTGGGTGATCTCTCCGGCCACCCGGCACTTAGGTCGTCAACCCTGGAAGCCGAGCGTCCGGAGAATTGAATTAGGGCGTGATCTCGAACACCGTGCCAAAGGTCGTTACACCATCCCCGCTAGTGGTGCCATAGAGGTTTCCTGCGGAATCCAAGGACACACCGGCAAAGGCGTGGGCTCCGGGATGGTTGTGAAATGTGTGGAGTACAGTTTCCTTCCAGGTGCCGTCCGGCTTCGGAGTCAACCGGAAGATCACGCCACAACCATCGGAGTACGGGCCGTGATAACAGTCGTAGTCTCCGCCGAACGGTGTGGCCCCATAGAGATTGCCGGCTGCATCGAATATCACACCCGCTTCGGGGTGCTCGCCGTCCGCGCCTCCGGTAAAGCTGTAGACTTCCGATTCCGTCCAGGTGCCGTCTTGGTTCGGCGTGAGTTTGAATACCACTCCCGCCGCGGTTCCGTGGTTCCAGAAAGCAGTCCCGTAGATATTGCCGGCAGCATCCAGCACCAAGCCCGAAAAGGAGAATGGATCCCAGCCGTCGTCGTAATTGAAGGTGTGCAAAACGGTATCGGTCCAGGTGCCATCTGGATTTGGCGTCAATCGAAACACCACGCCCGCTGAGGCAGCGCTTTGTCCGGTTCCGTAAAGGTTTCCAGCGGAATCGAAAACAAGCCCTCCAAGCTGAGCGGATCCGTCCCACCCGCCGCTAAAAGAGTGCAGGACGCTTTGCGTCCAACTTCCGTCCGGATTGGGCAGGAGCTGGAACATTGTGCCCCCGCCATAGTCCCCACCCCCGTCCGCGGCGCCGTACAAGTTGCCTTTCGGGTCGAGGATTACGCCCACCATGGGACTCGCACCGTCCGGCCCGCCGCTGAAGCTGTAAAGCACTTTTCCGCTCCAGCCCCCGGTTGGTTTCGGCGTAAGTTCAAAGACTGTCCCTTTGCCATATTTGCCGCCCGCGTACGTCGTCCCAAAGAGGTTTCCCGCAGTGTCCAGCGTCAGGCTGCCCATGGGACTGGCGCCGTCGACTGCGCCTCGAAAGCTGTACAGCACCTTCTTTTTCCACGTGCCATCTGGATTTGGCTTCAACTCGAAAATGACGCCGAATGCATAGGCTCCACCGGCGGGTGTGGTTCCGTACAGATTGCCGGCTGCGTCGATCACTATCCCGGACGAGAAATATTCGAGGAACGGCCCCAGGTTCACGTACTCGTTTCCATCCGCACCGCCGGTGAATCTGTGCAGTATCTTGTAATGGCTGGCAGCGCCGGCGACGGCTGAGAATCCTAGAACGATGATGAACATCGCTGCCACCACAGCCACAACCCTGCCTGCTGTGGCCCGAAATGTTTCTTGCGGCATAAGATTGCCTTCCTTTCCAGAGAAGTTATGAATGAAGACCAAATTGCGATTTTCTCCGGCCACTCGGCAGCCAGTTCTCAACACCCGACGCCGAGCGGCCGGAGCGATCAGTTAGGGCGTGATCTCGAACACGACTCCGCACCCATTTCCAAAGTTGCAGCCGAGATCGCCGCCGGCGTTCGCAGTGCCGTACAAATTTCCAAGGGAATCAAGCGTCAGGCCACCACCGACTGGCCAGCCTCCATCTGCGCCACCTGTAAAGTGATGGAGAATTTTTCCACTCCAGCTTCCATCAGGCCTAGGGGTGCCTTTGAAGAGTGCGCCGGCTCCATAGGCGCCACCGTACAGCGTCATACCGTACAGGTTTCCGGCGGTGTCGATCACGAGAGTGGAACAGGGATTCGCTCCGTCTTTGCCACCGGTGAAATGATGAAGAACTCTGCCGCTCCAGCTTCCGTCTGGCTTAGGAGTGCCCTTGAAGAGCACGCCGTTTCCATAGGCGCCACCGGAGTAAGTCGTACCGTAGAGACTTCCAGCAGCGTCAATGAGAAGGCTGCCATAGGGATTCGCTCCGTCTCTGCCGCCGCTGAAGTGATGGAGAACTTTTCCACCCCAGCTTCCATCGGGATTCGGGGTCAGTTTAAAGATCGTGCCATACCCGTAAGTGCCGCCGTTGGGGGCCGCGCCATACAGGTTTCCAGCACCATCGAAGATCAAGCCAGCTGCGGGATTAGCGCCATCCCCGAGCCTGAAGTGATGGAGTACCTGCTCCGTCCAGGTGTCATCCTGGTTGGGTGTTAGTTCAAAGACGATGCCGTATCCGTACGCGCCGCCTTGCGAAGTTGTTCCGTAGAGACTGCCCTGCTTGTCGAAGGACAGGTGGCCAGTAGGGATGCTTCCGTCCGCTCCTCCGGTGAACTTGTAAAGTGGGGTGTATGTCCAGCTCCCGTCAGGTTTCGGCGCGAGCTTGAAGATCACGCCGCAACCGTAAATACCGTCGTTATAACAGGGGCCAATTCCCCCAAGAACAGTTACACCATAGAGATTGCCGGCTGCATCAAAAAACAAAGCAGAGCCCGGGTAAGCTCCGTCGGAGCAAACATTCCAGTCGTCAGGACAAAAGATATAAGGCGAAGATTCCGTCCAGATTTCGTCAGCGCCTTTTGTAAGCTGAAAAACGACACCTTGCCCATTCCAATTCCCCGGGTTGCCGCGGCGATCGTTCGTACCATACAACTTGCCGTCTGCGTCGAAAACTAGACCGCCTCCGCGCATTTCAGGAAAAGCCCCGTCGGTGCCGCCGACGAATGTGTACAAAACCTGGTAGGTTTGCGCCCTCGCGCCGGGCGCCAGCATTAGAACGATGACCAGCATCACTGCCGTGGGCGCCAACACCTTGCTAATAGCAGCCCAAAACTTCTTGTGTTCCATAGAATTCGCCTTCCTTTCCACAGGAGTCATGAAATGAAGTTGAGACTGGAGTTTCCGGGCAGGCGGAGAAGAGACGTAAGGCGCTGCTCATGGGGCCTCCCGCCACCTTTCGTGGCTGTCAAGGTTGCTTACTGCCGGTTCTTCCGCGTCCTGGGGTCTGAAACTTCTGTGATCGCGAAGGCCGAAAACTTGATCGGGAGGAGCCCATCATTTCCCGATATGCCTTGATTTGTCTTGCGGAGTGCCGAACTACTGATCAGCACCTGGCGGGTCGGCGCGCGGCGGAAGGCCACGCCGACACCTGGGACTCAAGTTAACGAGGATTCTCAAGGGGAGACAAGGATGGACATCACCGTTGCTTGTGACAGATGGTGACAAGGCGAGTTCCTGTGATGCGCGGAAGGCCCCCGCGCCTCGCACGTGCCCCAGTGCACCTTGTCAGCCTGTAGCTTTGACGGGCGTTTCAGGGAATTTTCAGCACGGTGCGCTGCAGAGAACTCCTCGCCGCGCCGATGCTGGGTGTCAGCAAGCACGGGGTCCCCTTCGACAAGCTCAGGGCAGGCTTTCGACTCGCGGGCATCCGGCGGAGCTGGATGCCCGCTTCGCTCCGGATGACAGACTTTGTATCTCACTTTGCGCCGGCGAACACGTGCTCCCGTTTCTCCGCTGCACCTGCCCGCTTCACTTTCATCAACTCCGCGGCCTTCTGGGCGATGTGCTCGGCGCTGACCTCGAACTCCTTCACCAGTTCCCAGGGAGCTCCCGAGTCGCCGAAGCGGTCCTTCACGCCCACCGCACCGGTGATGATTGGCGCACCATAGAGCTTAGGACTCTCGGTAATGACGCCGCTCACCCGCCACGCCAGGGCGCCGATCTGATGCTCTTCGGCGGTCACGATGACCCCCGTCTCGTGCGCGGCGCGCACGATGGCAGTCTCGTCGATCGGCTTCAGGGTATGGAGATTGATCACCCGGCTCTCGTACCCGAAGTCCGTCTTCAGGATCCACGCCGCGCGCATGGCCTCCGGCACCATCGGCCCGCAGGCGATGATGGTCAGGTCTTCGTGCTCGTTCTCATAGTCGGGAGCCAGGAAGTGAGTAAAGGCGTCGGCAAAGTTCGGCGTCTCTCCGCGGAAGCGAATCACATTCGCCTGGCCGAAGCGGAAGGGAGTGTGCTCGTCGGTCACGACGGGTGTCGCCTCGCGCGCGAAGCGGATGTACTTCGGGCCCTGATGCTTGAGCAACAGATAGTCAGTCGCCTTGCGAGTTTCTATCGAGTCGCAGGGAACTACTACCGACATGTTGGGCAGCCCACACATGGCAAACAGGTCTTCCAGGGCCTGGTGCGTGGCGCCATCGGGGCCGACCGACACACCGCCGTGTGCTCCCGCGATCAACACATTGAAATTGCCGTAACAAACTGAAGTGCGAATTTGATCCAAGTTGCGGGCCGCGGCAAACGTCGCGTAAGTTCCCAGCACAGGAAGTTTGCCTTCCTTGGCCAGGCCGGCTGCGGCTGACGTGGCCGATTGCTCGGCAAAGCCCATGCTGATCCACCGGCGCTTACGTTCCGGTTTGGAAGTATAGAAATCGCTGATGGTGATCGAGCCGGAAATGTCCAGTCCCAGGCAGACCACACGCTCGTCGTCGCCATTCTGGGCCAGGGATTGGCCGAACCCCTTGCGGGTTGGATCCATCTTGGCCTTCATGTTGTAGGCCGCATTCCACCAGTAGTTGCGGTTGAACTTCGGCATCTTGGCATCGAGGCGCTGATCCACCGTAGTTTGGTAAGCCTTGGCAGTATTCAACAACTTCTCATACGGGATCTTTTCCGAGAGTCCAAGCTCCGCGAGCGATTTCACCAACTCGTCATGATTCGGGGACCGTCCGTGCCATCCGGCGATGTCTTCCATGAAGCTGACACCTTTGCCTTTGACCGTCTCCGCCAGGATCACGGTGGGTTTGCTCGTGGCCGTCTTCGCCTTCTCGAGCGCCTCGACCACTTGCTTCATGTCGTGCCCATCGATCCGAACTACCTCCCAGCCAAAGCTACGATATTTATCCTCCAGCGGATCCACGTTCATGACGTCGGAGACTTTGCCGTCGATCTGTAAGCGGTTACAGTCCACGATCCCGACCAGGTTGTCGAGCTTGTAGTGACC